>DASSGM010000210.1:0-33371 GCA_035693465.1 Bradyrhizobium sp.
CCGCTTCAGCGAGATCGGCTCGCCGGTCTCCTCGCAATAGCCGTAGGTGTTGTCCTCGATGCGCTGCAGCGCCGCGTCGATCTTGGAGATCAGCTTGCGCTGGCGGTCGCGGGCGCGCAGTTCGATGGCGCGGTCGGTCTCCGAGGAGGCGCGGTCGGCCAGATCGGGGTGATTGACGTTCTCTTCCTGCAGCGTCTGCAGGGTGATTCTTGATTCGCGCAGGATCTCGTCCTTCCATGCCAACAGCTTGGCGCGAAAGTAATCGCGCTGGCGGTCGTTCATGAAAGGCTCTTTTTCGGAGGGTCGGTAGTTCTTCAACTTTTCCAAGGCCAGCCCATTTTCACGTGCAAGGCGGGCCGAAAAGGGTCGGTCCGCGCGCGCCTTATATAGCGCCGTCCTGTGACAGACAATATCGGCCAAGGCCTTGAAACCGGGCACTCCCGGGGTTTCGCGGCAGGAACCTGTGAGCAAGGTGAACGCTTCGGGGCGGCCGGTTAGAACTGCCCGGCTTTGGCCAGTTCGACCTCGACCCGCAGCTCGATTTCGGACAGGACCGCGTCGAGGCCGGGGTCGCCGGAGGTCGATTTGAGATTGGCGGCGGCATTGCGCAGCCGGCTCACCGTGGAGGCATCGAAACTGCCGCACAATAGCCCGATCTTGAGATCGTCCAGCACGTCGAGCGCGCCTTTGCCGCGTTGCACCGAGCGCCTGCGGCGCTCGACCGGGTCCTCCTCGATGCCCTGCATCGCCAACAGCGCATCGATGTTGGCCGCGGCCTTGGGCGCAAGCGTAGCGCGCGTTTCCGGAGTCGATGCCGCATCCGGCAGCGCAAAGCCGGTCGAACTGGTTCGCCTGATGTTGTTCGCCGGGGACCCGAGATTGGTGCCGTTCGGTCCGTAGATGCGCATCGTCGTGGCTTTCTGCGTAGCCCGGATCAGCGAAGCGAGATCCGGGGCGGCGTTTCGTTCCGGGTGCGCGGGGGAGCTTCGCCCTGTTGTGGTTAACGGGGCGTAAACGACCCGGCAAAATCTGCCGCCGGGCGTCAGTTTTGCCGTTGCGGCGGCTTGGGCCGGCAGCCGGTTCGGCGAGACTTGTTGAATCGGATCAACAGCTTATCGCCCGCGGAAGGCATGGCATGGGGCTCGCATGATGAATTGGGGATCACCGCCATGGGAGTGGCGCCGGTCCGACAGGTGAAGACCTCGAGTGGGGAGCAGAGGATGCCAAGCGTCACGTCGGCAAGCGTATTCGGGACGGCTTGCGCCGCGCTGTTAGCGCTGGCGCTGTCGGCGATTCCGGCCGGCGCGACCTCCCGGATCAAGGACCTCGCCAACATCGAAGGCGTGCGGCAGAATCAGTTGATCGGCTACGGCCTCGTGGTCGGCCTTGCCGGCACCGGCGACACACTGAACAACATTCCCTTCACCAAGCAGTCGCTGCAGGCGATGCTCGAACGCATGGGCGTCAATATCCGCGGCGCCACCATTCGTACCGGCAATGTCGCCGCCGTGATGGTCACCGGCAATCTGCCGCCGTTCGGCACCCAGGGCACGCGGATGGATGTCACGATCTCCGCGCTCGGTGACGCCAAAAACCTCATGGGGGGCACCCTGCTCGTCACCCCGCTGCTCGGCGCCGACGGCAACGTCTATGCAGTGGCGCAGGGTTCGCTCGCGATCGGCGGTTTCCAGGCCGAAGGGCAAGCAGCCAGTATCACCCGCGGCGTGCCGACGGTCGGCCGCATCGCCAACGGCGCCATCATCGAACGCGAGATCGAGTTCGCGCTCAACCGGCTGCCCAATGTGCGGCTGGCGCTGCGCAATGCCGATTTCACCACCGCCAAGCGCATTGCCGCAGCCGTCAACGACTTTCTCGGCGTCAAGACCGCCGAGCCGATCGATCCCTCGACCGTGCAGCTCGCAATACCTTCAGAGTTCAAGGGCAATGTCGTGGCCTTGCTGACCGAGATCGAACAGTTGCAGGTTGATCCGGACCTCGCCGCCCGGATTGTGATCGACGAACGGTCCGGCATCATCGTGATGGGCCGCGACGTCCGCGTCGCCACCGTCGCGGTCGCGCAAGGCAATCTCACCGTGACGATTTCCGAAAGCCGGCAGGTCAGCCAGCCCAATCCGCTGTCGCGCGGACAAACAAGGGTGGTGCCGCGTACCAGCATCGGCGTCTCCGAAGACGGCAGCAAATTGGCGGTGGTCAAAGACGGCGTATCGCTGCAGCAGCTGGTCGACGGCCTCAACGGGCTCGGCATCGGCCCGCGCGACCTGATCGGTATCCTGCAGGCGATCAAGGCCACCGGCGCGATCCAGGCCGACATCGAGGTGATGTGATGCCGACCGGCCTGATCAACAGCCACGCGCACAGCACGCCGGCCAAAACCATGATGCCAACGATCAACGGACGGCCGGATTATCAGCTCGCCGATGCCCTGAGCAAAGTCTCGCCGCAGGCGCAAGCCAAGGCCAAGGCGACCGCGACCGATTTCGAGGCGATGTTTCTCAATTCGATGTTTGCGCAGATGACCAGCGGCATCAAGGGCGAAGGCCCGTTCGGCGATACACCGGGCACCGACGTGTGGCGCTCGATGCTGACGGAACAATATTCGAAATCCTTCGCGAGCGCGGGCGGCGTCGGAATTTCCAACGAGGTCTATCGCACGCTGATTCTGCAGCAAGCGGGTCGCGGCAGCTAATCGCAAGAGGAATACCGGACATGAACCAGCATCCTCCGCAGCGAGAGACGCCCGCGCCGGTTCTCAAGGCTGCCACGGCCACCGATGCCCGCAAGCTCGCCGAGGATTTGATGCATGTCATGAGCGCGCTGCTCGGCATCATCGAGCGCGAAACCGAACTGGTGCGCGCCGGCAAGGTCGCCGAGGCAATGGCGCTGGAGCCGAATAAGACCGACTTGTCCCGCCGCTACGTCAGCGCCGTGCAGCATCTGAAGGCCAGCCAGCCCTATCTGTCGCAAGCCGCGCCGGAGCTGTTGACGACGCTGCATCGTCATCACGACGTGTTTCGCGCCATGCTGCAGATCAACCTCACGGTGCTCGCGACGGCGCACGCGGTGTCCGAAAGCATCGTCCGCGGCGTCAATGCCGAGATTCAGCGCCGCAACATTCCAAACACCTATACGGCGGCGGGACGGCGCGCGGCGCCGGGCCCGCACCACATGACCCCGCTCGCGCTCAGCCGGTCGCTGTGATCAGCTTCGGCTTCGGAGTTTTTCCAGTTGCGGACATTTTTCATCAAACTTGCGCGCCGGTTTCAGCGCGGCATTCATTGCGTTCTCTAACACAACGTTGACAGCTACAGGCCATAGTTGCCGGCCAAGAGGGGTTGGGATTTGACTCGAGGAGAGCCTGGAGGCTGCCATGAGTGCGGATTTCAACATCAGGCCGGTAGGGACGCCGGCCGCTACGCCTGTTGTCCAGCCATCGAGCGATGCGGCTCACAAAGCGGTCGCAACCGAACTACCTGCAAGCAAAACCGTCACGGCAGCGGACACCAGCGTAAGCATTCGCAACGATCCGGAAACCGCGAGCGATTACGTGTCACATCAGGTGGTGATCGATCGCGCCGCCGCCTCGATTGTCTATCAAGTCGTCGATAACCGAACCAATCTGGTGGTGCAGCAGTTTCCCGATGAAGCCGTGCTGCGCCGTCGCGCCTATTTCCGCGCGCTGGATCTGACAAGAGACGCGCCGGCGCGCCACATCGTCACCGACCGCAAGGCCTAAGTGAGCTAGCTCTGAATAGCCATCGCAGTATCGAGATAAGTTGAACCGGTCGCGCGATCGGTGATGACGTTCTTGATCTGCGCCTTTCCAGCCTTGGTCAAGATGAACTTGGTATCGCCGATCCGGAACGAATTGTCCTTGATCAGGACGCTCTGGTATTTGACCGTGCTGCCACTTTGGTACTTAACCTGGGCGCGGAAGCCGTTTACATCGGAGACGGTGAACTCGAACTTTTTCTTGTCAGGATAAGTTCCCTTCCAGGTGCCCTCGAAGAGCTTGGGGTCGACCGCAACATAGGCGGTCTTGCTCGGAACGCTCAATCCGGCGGATCTGTAGTTGGCCGACAGGATGCTCATGATGTCAGCCATGAAGCGCTCCGTTAGCCAGCTCGTCGGTCAGGCCCGACCTGAGAGGCCCGCGGCGAGATTGCAGTTGATGTCGATCAGCGATTTCAATTTCGCCGGATCAGGATTGATCTGCATTTCGAGCGTCTGCTTCATGACGAACACGCCGATATTGGCGATGTTCTGGCGAATTTCCAAAGGTTGCGGATTGTCGTCGGTCTCCACGGCGCTCATGAAAATCGACCACAGCCGGCGATTGAAGAGCAGCGCCTGATGCATGTTCTTGTCGGGACCGGCCCAGTTGGCCTGGACGTCTTGCAACTGCCTTGCCGCTTTCAACAGGGCCTGCGCCTCGATTTCCCGAGGAGATGCCGTCGTCTGCGACGTGTGTGCGTAGGCTTTAGCGGCATGAGACATCCATCACCTCGATCGGGACTGTTGCAAAGGGACGCTAATTACTGTCCAAGTTTTGTACTTGGTTGTTTTTAAAATATGGTTAGTGGCTGTTACCGTATTTGTCCAAAACCGGGCAAAGTAAAACACTCTCGCCGATCGCGTGCATTGCGTATCACATCACGAAAACGGCGGGGTTTGCTCCGCCGTTTTGGTTGCCGTCTTATCAGCGAGATCAGCGCAACAGTTGCAGCACGCTCGCTTGCGCCTGGTTGGCCAGCGCCAGCGCCGAGACCGCGATCGATTGGCGCGTGGCGAGCGCCTGGCTATTGGCCGCTTCCTCGTTGGTATCGGCCAGCGTCAGGTTGGCCGAACCGGTCTGCAGCACGTTGATCAGGTTTTTCGAGAAGTCCTGGCGGATCTGCACGATCGACAGATTCGAACCGAGAGTCGAGGCTTGCGTCCGCAACGCGTCTGACGCGCTGCTCACCTTGGCTAGCGTCGCCTTGGCCGAGGCGTTGTCCACGAAGTCGGTGCCGGCGACCAGCGGAGCAAGGCCAAGGCCCGCCGCATTGAAGGTCACTCCCTTGATGGTCAGAGTGGACTTGCCGGTCTCGTTGAAAGTCAGCTTGAGGTCATCGCCGTTCAGCAGGTTGATGCCGTTGAACGAAGAATCCTGAGCCGTGGTGGTGATCTGTGTGATGACGTTGTTGTACTGGGCAACCAGGTTGGCACGAATGGTCTGCGAAGCCGCATCGGCGACGGGGGCGGCAACTGCGCCGAAGGTTACGGTCCCACCGCCGGTGTTGGTATAGGTGACGGCACCGATGGTGGAGGAAGCTGCGTCATTCACCGTGGTGATGACGAGCTTGTTGGCGCTGTCGAGGCTGGCGGACAGGTTGTTGGCCGCCAAAGCAACGTTCAGCTGGTCGAGGGACTCGCTGGCGCCGAAGGTAATGTTGGTTGCCGTGCCACCACCGGTGGCAGCGATTGTCAGAACGTCGCCGGCCTTGATGGTGGTGCCGTCGACCAGGTTGGCGGCGGTGCCGCCGAGGGCAGCTGCCGAAGTAACCGTCGACTTGGGCGAATAACCGGCGGGCGCCTGCAGCACCTGGTTGGCGATCGATTTCGCGGTGTCGACCAGCTTCTGCAACGAGGTGAGGCCGGTGTTGGCGGCCTGCAGGACCTGCACGCCGTTGCCGATGCCATCGAGCAGGTTGCTGATGTCGTTGGCGCGGTTGTCGAGACCCGCAGCAGTGAAGTAATTGGTCGGGTTGTCGAGCGCGGTGTTGACCTTCTTGCCCGTGGAAAGGCGGTTCTGCGTGGTGGCGAGAAGATCCGCGGTGGACTGCAACGACAGCAGATTCTGGCGAACCGAGGCGGAAAGAACGATACCGGACATAGGTCAAACCTTCCTAAGTTTTACGTCCGTAGTTTTACGAAGACTCCTTTAAATTAAGGTTAATGTCGCTTTAAGTTGTTTGATTAACGCTTTTGCGCCTGGACCGCAGCGGTAAGCCTTTGGAAAGGTATCGGCTCGTGCGGTCGCCTAGATAAAAAAAGCGGCGGGGTTTCCCCGCCGCCTTGATCCAATGATGGAGCCGAAATCAGCGCAGCAGCTGAAGCACGCTTTGCTGGGACTGGTTGGCCAGCGCCAGCGCGGAGACCGCGATTGATTGGCGGGTGGCGAGCGCCTGGCTGTTGGCCGCTTCCTCGTTGGTATCGGCCAGCGTCAGATTGGACGCTCCGGTCTGCAGCACGTTGATCAGGTTCTTCGAGAAGTCCTGGCGGAGCTGCACGATCGACAGGTTCGAACCCAGGGCCGACGCTTCGGTGCGGAGCGTGGTGCTGGCCGCGCCGAGCAGGGAAAGCGCCTTGTTGGCCGAGGCGTTGTCCAGGAAGTCCGTGCCGGAAACCAGCGAAGCAAGGCCAAGGCCCGCCGCGTTGAAGGTCACGCCCTTGACAGTCAGAGTGGACTTGCCGGTTTCGTTGAAGGTCAGCTTGAGATCGTCGCCGTTCAGCAGGTTGATGCCGTTGAACGAGGAGTCCTGCGACGTCGTCGTGATCTGCTGGATGACGTTGTTGTACTGGCTGACCAGGTTGGCGCGAATGGTCTGCGAAGCCGCATCGGCGACGGGGGCTGAGGCAGCAGCTACACCTGTGAAGGCTGCGGCCGTGCCGCCAACAGCTCCAAGTGTTGACGAAGCCGCGTCGTTCGTAGTGGTAAATACCAGTTTACCTGCACTATTCAAGCTAGCAGATACATTGTTCGCTGCCAGCGCAGCGTTCAGTTGGTCGAGAGATTCGCTGGCGCCGAAGGTTATGCTGGTCGCCGTTCCGCCACCGGTGGCAGCAATCGTCAGCGTGTCACCCGATGCAATGTTTGTTCCGTCAACCAAGTTGGCCGCGGTGCCAACCGTGGTAGCCGATGTCGTCGATGACTTGGCCGAATAACCTGCGGGCGCCTGCAGCACCTGGTTGGCGAGCGATTTCGCGGTGTCGACCAGCTTCTGCAGCGAGGTGATGCCGGTGTTGGCGGCCTGCAGGACCTGCACGCCGTTGCCAATGCTGTCGAGCAGGTTGCTGATGTCGCTGGCGCGGTTATTAAGACCCTGCGCGGTGAAGAAGTTGGTCGGGTTGTCGAGCGCCGAGTTGACCTTGTTACCCGTTGCGAGGCGGTTCTGCGTGGTGGCGAGCAGATCTGCGGTCGACTGCAGCGAAAGGAGGTTCTGGCGAACCGAGGCCGAGAGAACAATGCCGGACATTTTCATACCTTTCTGGTGTGAAATTGGAGTACGCGAACGTCCCGACCTTTTTCTGATCGGGTGACCGGCGGACGGTGGAACCAAGCTTCTAAGGAAATATGAATCGATAGCGCTGCACTGGCTTCCGGTTCACGCCGGCGACCCACCGACTTGGGCCCTCGTGATCGCACCGTTTGAACAAGGCGCTGATAATGCTTCATATTCCACCGCACCTGGGCTCGTTTACCAGGCGTTAACCGCAATCGGAAAGGATTGCGGCATCGGCAAGACGCATCGGCGCATCTGGCGCCACCAAAGCCGGCACTCATTCGAACTCACTGCAGTAATCGTCCCCGCGAGAACGGCAACGGAGACAGCCATGGCTTTGAAAGTCGAGCTCAAGCCGCACGAACGCATCATCATTGGCGCCTGTGTGGTCACCAACACCGATCAGCGTGCCCGGTTATTGATCGACGGCGACAAGATTCCGATTCTGCGCGAGAAGGACATCCTGACCCCGCACACCGCCGATACCCCGGCCAAACTTGTCTATCTGGCGGTGCAGCTGATGTATATCTCGCCGGATCCGCAGCTCAATCACGGCACTTACTTCAGCCTGGTGCGGGATATCGTCACCGCCGCGCCAAGCGCATGGCCGATCATCGAGGGTATCAACAACCATATTCTGAACGGCGACCTGTATCGGGCCCTGAAAGAGGCCCGGAAACTTGTCGCCTATGAGAAGAAGCTCCTGGATCACAATCGGAGCCAACACAACGCCGGCCTTCAGGCCCGCCGCTCCGCCTGAAGCGAATCGCCTAAGGCGCACAGTGGTTGCGAAATTACGACCCGTTGCTGGACATCAGGCTGCATTTGCCGCTCTTGCCGGCGCGGCAAACTGCGACGAGACATCGCCGTGGAAGACGGACGGGCCGACATGATCGAGGCGGCTCTCAAGGTCAGCCCAGATTTCTCCGCCGATATCGGTCCAGCGTTTGCAGAAGGAAAAATCCTCGCTCAGGTAAGTCCCGCTGTTCGGATCGATCATGCATTCGAACAACGCAAACCGGTTGGGACTTCCAGCCAGCGCATCGAGGGAATGTTCGCGAAAGAATTGCAGTGCTGCATAGGCTGGATGCTGACACATCGTTTCGAGGACGTGACGTCTGATCATCAGGAAACCGGTGCCCGCAAAGCGCACCCGCGTAAAGCCATTGACGGCGACGACATGATCCGGGTTGTCGATCTCCAGCACGTAGTCGAGAGCCGCCGACGGCAGCCGGTTTGACTCCAGCATGCGTTTGGCCTTGTCCCAATTGATCCGCTTGATGGGATACACACCTGCTACGACGTCCGCTCCCGATTCAATCATCCTGAATACCTGGTCGGGCTCAAAGCCGATATCGGCATCCACGAACAGAAGGTGCGTCGCCGAGGGGTTGTCCAGGAAAAGCGTCACCAGGTTGGCTCTTGCCCGGGTAATCAGCGCATCGCCATCCCGCATCAGAACCGAGAGATCGATGCTGGACCTGGAGCGAACGGCGCGCTGCAAATGAAAGATCGAGCCGGCATAGATGCTGGAGACCTGCCCGCCGAAGCAGGGCGTGGCGACCACAAGATGAATTTTATCGGTCATGGGCGGACTCCGAAGTGGCGGAATGCCAACTGCGTTCGTGACCAAATTGTAAAAAAACGTGGTTAATGATCGCCTAACGCTTTGGGATCAAAGGAACTTGGTCAGGCTCAGTTGGGCGAGCATCGCGGTCGTCTGATAGGACGCCTGCAAGGCCGTCTGCAGCGCCAAAATCTGGCTGGCCACCTGATCGGAGGAAACGCTCTCGGCCTGGTCGACGATGCCCTGCAGCATTCCCGTCGTTTGTTTTTGCCGAGCGGTGGCATCCTTCATGGTCAGCTGCGCCGTCGCAAAATCCGACTGAATGTCCTGAATGGTTTGCCGTCCCGGCTGCGGCAACAGATTTTGCGTTGCCCGCAGACTAAGTTCCTGAACCTGCGCGGCCGCATTTGGATCGGTGGCGGAGGTGGTGACGGCGGCAAAAACCGCGAGCGTTTGAAGCTGCCAGCGGATCGCCGTCTCATTGGCCCGCGCCCCGTACTGCACGGTCACCGATTGATCGACGCGCGCCGTGGCAGTTGCACGGGCGGATCCGGCGCCCGCGTCGCCGGTGTACCACGAGATCGTATCCGCCGGCGTGCCGCTGACCAGCGAAGTCGCGGCGCCCAACGGGGAGCCGCCGACCCGCAGCGGCGGCAGGGTCGCCGTCACCGCGGCGCCAAAGCCGAGCGCCGCGAACGCGGGCGCGTTCGAACTCGTGACCGTCAGGCTCGCGGCGTCGTCGGTGTGCACGGTGATCACGCCGCCGCTCACCGTCGAAGGGGTCGTCGTGCCGGTGATAGAGTCGATCTTTGTCAACAGCGTCTGGATGCTATCGGTGACGTTGAGCTGGTTACCGGTCGCGCCGGCGGCGACAAAAGTGATTGGCGTGCCGTTGACGGTAATGGTGTCGCCAGCCGCGAAATTGGTGACCAGCGAGTCGGTGTTCGCGGCGCCGGACAACAGCGTGGCGCCAGTGATCGGCGCAGGGATCGCGGCCTTATTGTTGGCCACGCTTCCCGTGGCTGTTCCGGCTGTATTGAAAAAATCATTGCCGGCCGCAAATGCCGACGAGGCGACTAGCGAGGTGTTGGCAAGTTTTCCGATCGCGGCGTTCAATGCCGCTTTCAGATTGGCCGCCGTCACTGTCGAGTTAACGCCGATCGCAAAGCTTCCGGCGGGTGGCGGCGTTGCACTCGATGCCGTCAGCTCAATCGAATCGGTCGTACCATCGGGCAGTTTGAAAGCAAAACTCACCGTATCGCCGTCATTGGGATTGGTGGCGCCGAGGTCAACCGAAACGAATGACGGCGTTCCTGTGGGGCCGGTCACGGTCGCACCCGTCAGCGACGACGAGATCGCCGCGAGCTTCAGCCCGAATGGCGAGCCGGCGACATCCTCCGCCACTTTCACGGAGGTCAACGACGGAGAAGTAACGACAAGGCGCCCGAGACCGCTGGTTCCGACGTCGGCCTGCCGACGCTCGGAAATCATCGTCTTCAGCCCGGCCTGGGTGGTGGTTCCGTTGAGAATGATGTCCATCGGCGCGACCGATGGCGTATTGATGGCGCCGCCCGAAAACAGGTAGCGGTCGCCCGCCTGCATATTGAGAATTCCCAGCATCGAAGCCAGTTGAGAGGTCGCGGTTTGCTGGGCGATGGTCTGTCCGGCGCTGTTCAGGTTTTGCGATGAGCTGTTGGCGCTGTTTTCAACGGTTGTTCCGATATCGACCATTCCCTGCAACGCGGTATTGGCGATGTTGATGACAGTGTTGATGTTGCCCATCGTATCGGTGAACGCGGAAATGTTCGCCAGTTGCGACCGTGCGGCGATCGCGAATCCCTCGTTGATCCCCATCCCGGCATAGGACGTCGATTTTTTCCCGGTGGTCAGCTGCGACTGAAGAACCGTCAGCTGATTATTGAGGTTCAACATCGACTGATTGAGAAAAGTGGGGCCGTAGCCGACGCTGTTGATTGCCATATCGATCGCCTTACAGCTGGACCTGCATCAAGCTCGCCATCATGGTCTGGACCACGGACATCACGCGAGCATTGGCGGCATAGGTGTTTTGCAGTGAAATCAGGTTCGCCATCTCGGTATCGATGTTGACGCCGGAGGAGGATTTGAATTTCTGCTGCAAGGCGTTGACGACGACATCCTGGCCCTGCTGAAGCTGGTTTGCCGATGTCGCCGCATTGCTCTGCTGGCTCAGGAACTGCTGCATGAAGCTGGTCAGCGTTGCCTTGAACGGGGTTGCGGCGGTGCCGAGCCCGGTCTGAGGCGAGTAGGTGAAGGTACCGGATGTCAGCTGGGTATAAAGAAAGTCAGGGCGCGTCGAGTCGCCGGCGTTGGTCGCCGGCGAAGTGCTGTAAACCGTGAATTTCGAAGGATCGCTGAGCAGCGCGGCGTTGACCGTTATGCGGCCGGCCAATCCGGTCTGCTGCGATCCGTTCCGCGTGATCGAACCGGTGTACATCAAATTTCCGTCGGTAAACACCGGCAACGGAATGCTGCCGTTCGCAAGCGATGAAACCGTTGTCGTAACCGATGCCGCGTTGACGGTGGCCGTACCGGTGCCGTTGTCGAGCACGCGTAATGTCGATCCTGCCGGGTTAGAGAACTGCAGATTGGCGGTACCGAAAGCGCTGTTCAATTGCGAAACGATCGATGCCATTCCGCCAGAAAAATTGACGCCGATCACCTGATGGTTTGAACCAGCGCCGCCGCTCGGCAATGGAAGTGCCGCCGGATCATCGACACGCACAATCGTGACCTGGTGCAGGGTGTTGGTCGCAGCGTCGGTATAGCTGAGATTGATACTGTTGCCCGGCAACACGTTGGATAGATCAAGATCGAAGCCGGCCTTTGGGACGAGAGCGGCCGGAGCGGCGACGCCATCGGTTGTCTTGTCCGACAGCGCGCTCGCCATCGAGGCCGCCAGCTGATCGATCTGCGCCTGGGCCTGAACCAGCGTCTTGTCCCGCAGCGTCAGATCGGCGGCGATCTGGCCGGAACTGATCGAGTGGGTCTCGATCATATCGATCACCGCCCCGTTCGCGAGCTTGATCGAGAGCGAGCCGACAGTGGAATTGGCCGGGTCGGCGCTCCATTGCGAATTGGCGTTCAGCGTTCCCTGCGAGTTGAAGATCAGCTGCGACGCCTGGGCGCCGACCAGTTCAACACCATTCGTCGTGTAGATCGTGGTCTGGTTGGTGTTATCGGTAGTAACGCGGATGTCCATCAGCTGCGACAGCAGATCGATCGCCTTGTCGCGCTGATCCATCAGCGTCGCGGCGGTGGGATCGGTCGGCTTCAGTCCCTGCAGCCGGGCGTTGATTTGCGCGATCTGGGTCATCGCGGCATTGGCCTGACCCACCGAAATGTTGATGTCCTGCTCGGCGTTGGAACGCAGCGCTTGAATGCCCTGCGTCGTCGCATTGAGCTGTTGCGCCAGCGATTGCGCCGCCGTCACCGCCGCGATCTGCGCCGATGAACTGCCCGAGTTGGTCGATAGCGATTGCAGAGCGCTGGTAAAATTCGCAAAAGCGACTTCGAGCGTTCCGGCTTCCCCGGGAGTTCCATAGACCGATTGCAATTGGGTCAAGACGTTTGCCATCTGGTCGGCATAGGCGCCGCCGGATGTTTCGGAACGCAACTGAGCCTGTATGAATTGATCAAGCTCGCGGTTGACGCCGGTGACGCTGACGCTCGCGCCGGTAACACCGGTCAGCGTCTCGACCTGGTTGCTCCTTTGGGTGACATAGCCGGGCGTCTGCGCGTTTGCGATATTCGACGACACGATCGCGAGCGCTGCCTGGTTCGCACGCAAACCAGACATCGCAATGGCGAGAGCTGAACCCAAACTCATCTTAGCCGCCTCAGGTCAGCCGTGCAGACCTCTTGCAGAATTATCAGCGCAGCACGTTCAAGAGATCCTGAACCATGCTGTTGGCTGTGGTGATCACCTTGGTGTTCGCCGAATAGGCTTGCTGGGTCACGATCAGCTTGGTGAACTCATCGGCGATGTCGGTGTTCGATCCCTCCAGCGACGAGCCGCTGATGGTGCCGGAGGCCCCGATGATCGCCGGTCCTGATAAATCGGTGACGGCGTAGGCACCGCCGTCGAGGCTTTTGAGGTAATTGGTGCCGTTGAAGTGCGATAGCGTCACCGAGGCAAGATCGAGATTCTGCCCGTTCGAAAAGGTACCGATGACCAGACCGCTGTTGCTGATGGCGACCGATTGAAGCTGGCCCGCGGCGTAACCGTTCTGCGTTATGTTGTTGATGGTCGCCGCGCCGCCGGTAGAGGCAAATTGGGTCAGACCGCCGGAGCCGACATTGATTGTAATGGTCCCAAGCGACTGACCGCTGACGGTTACACCGGGGACGGTGATCGCAGACCCGGTTGGACTCGTCAAAACGCCGTTGGGGCCGAACGTGAACGTTGTACCGGTATTGACCCATGCGACCTGGGTACCAGTGGCATTAGGATTGCTCTGATAAAAAAGATTCCAGCTGTCCTGATGCGGACTGCCCAGAGAGGCGCTGTCGATCTTGGCCCATCGCAATTGCAGGTTGACCGGTGTGCCAGCCGCGTTGAAGGCGGTCACCGCCCCGCCGCTGATGGTTTCCTTCTGAAACACCCCGACGTCGTTGGCAACCACGAAGCCGGTGCCGGCCGTACCGCCGCCGGTGCGCGCCACCGTCACGGGAGATGCGAAGCCGAGCGCGCCGAATGCCGGCGACGTGCTGGTGATCAAGAGATCGGCCGCGGTACCGCTGTGCAATGTAATTGCGCCGGTAGTGGCATTGATGGTGGGAGCTACGCCGGTGATCGAACCGATCTTCGCGAGTAGGGTACCGACGGTGTCGGTGATGTCGATCGAATTGCCCACCGTGCCGGTGTTGACGAAGGTGAGCGTGGTGCCGTCAACCATGATGGTATCGCCGACCGCGAAATTCGTGGTCAGCGAGTCGCTCGGAGATGCCCCCGACAGCGTCGTTGCCGCTGTAATCGGAGCCGGCGTCGCGGCCTTGTTCAAGGCGGCGGAGCCGGTCACTGTTGCGTCGCCGTAGGGTATTGGCGGCGTGCCCACAGGCAAGGGATTCTGGCTGAAATCGGAGGGGTTCAAGCCTCCCGCCGCCAACAGCGTGCCGGCCGGCGCCGTACTGCTTGCCGGCGTCGTTGGTGTGGTCGGCAGGTTCGCGGCGTATTGGATGGCAGTGGTGGCCTGCGCCGGCACGAAATTGTTCTGGAACTGGAGCACCTCCGGCACGTTGCCGAGCGGGTTTCCGCTCTTGGGATCGACCTTAACGCCTATCAGGTAATAACCGGCACCGTTGACAAGATTTCCGTTGGCGTTGACCTGAAAATCGCCGCGGCGGGTATAGTTGGTGACGCCGGTGAACACCGGCACATTGTCGGTGACCCCGCTTGCCTTTTGCACCGAGAAAAATCCGTCGCCGTTGATCGCCATGTAAGTGGCGACTGTCGATGCCGAGACGGTTCCCTGCGAGGAAATGGTGGCGCGTGCGTAGGCTGTGACGGCTCCGGCGACTTGCCGGTTCGGAGTCGTCGAGTCCGGGACCAGGTCGACGAAGCTGGTGCCTATGCCCTTGTAGCCGGTGGTCTGCGCGTTCGCGATGTTGCCGGAGATGTTCTGGAGGGCGAAGGACTGCGCCTGCAAACCCGCAACGGAAGTATTGAGAGCATCAAAGATACCCATAGCGTCATCTCCAAATTCGATCCGGACGGCCTGCCGATCTGAACGCCGTGGCCGCAATCGAAGGAGAGCGTCGCAAGCGCTATGCCAAAATAGAAAGCACTTTCATTTCAGATGCTTGAATAGATAACCCCGGTCCAAAGGACCGGGGCACAATTGCCGGGCGGGCAACAATTGCCGGGCCCGGCGGTGATCAGGTCGCCGACGCCGGAGCCGGACGGAATACCAGCGCAAAGCCGTCAATGCAGTAGCGCAAGCCGGTCGGCTTCGGCCCGTCGTCGAAGACGTGACCGAGATGGCCGCCGCAACGGCGGCAGTGAACCTCGGTGCGCAGTATTCCGAAGGTGCGGTCTTCGGTCTTGCCGACGGCGTTCTCGAGCGGCTGGTAAAAACTCGGCCAGCCAGTGCCGCTTTCGAATTTCGTCTCCGAGGAGAACAGCGGCAGGTCGCAGCCGGCGCAGGCGAAGATGCCCTTGCGATGCTCCTTGAGCAGTGGGCTCGAACCTGGACGCTCGGTGCCCTGCTGACGGAGAATCTCATATTGCTGCGGCGTCAGTTGCGCGCGCCATTCCGCATCGGTTTTTTCGATCTCGAATTTCTCGCCGGCGTTTGCAGGCGATGCCCGCAGCCAGCGGAAGGCAGCAAGGCCAAAAAGACTGGCAACAGAAGCAAGCAGAATACGGCGGTCGATCATGATGGTCTCCGGGCGACGCCAAAATGGTGGTTCGCCTTCAAATACGCGGCGCGGCGGCCCAAGTTACACCGGCTGAGCCGGAAATTTCTCACTTTGTTGCGAGGTTGCGGGCTCATCGTGCACCCGGACGCAGCGCCGGAGCGGTGCGGGGCCATCTCCTGCGCCTACGCGCCGGCGCTGCAGTGCATCGTAACGGACCCTGCACCGGTCCCGGAACACGTACTATACCCCCTTGCCCTCGCGCCGCCGCGGCGGCAATGGCCGGCCAGGCGGCGGATGGCCACGGGTTGGCCGCGTTCCGGCCTGGCGGTTTACCGCCGCTACACGCGCCTCTCGAATACGCTCCTGGGTTCGTCCTCGTTCGCGGTAGCGGGCCAACGCGCCGGCAGCGGCGGAGCTTCCTCGATTCCACTTCCCGATGAGATAGCCGGCGACCCGGCCGGTGGCGCCGCCGGCCCAGACCAGTTCGAACGGCGAAAACAGCCGCCAGCGTTCGTCGCCCCAGAGAATGCTGCGGGCGATCAGCTGTCCCGAAATCGCTGACGTGTTCAAACCCTGGTGGCCGAAGCCGCTTGTCACCCACAACCCCCGACGCAACTGACCGATCTGCGGCATGCCGTGCACGGTGTGTCCGGCGGCGCCGCCCCAGACCTCGGCAATCTCCGGCCTTCCGAGCTGAGGAAAAACCGTACCGATCCTGCGCGCGATGACGGGCGCGAAACGCTCCGGCCGCGCGGCCCAGGTGGTTTCCGGGCTCGCCCACATCAAACGATCTCCGTCCACGATGCGGAAATGATCGATGCCGTCGGCATCGGTCACCGACCCCTTAAACGTTATTGCCTCTGCGAGGGGCTCGCCGAGCGGCGCGGTCACGGCGGCATAGCGCCAGACCGGCAGCAGCGTTTCCGACAACCGCCTCAGCGCAGCGCCCAGATGGACGTTCCCGGCCAGGACGATATGGGAGGCGCGCAAACGCGCCGACGGGGTGACGATTCGCTTGCGAATACCCGACGCATCGACGCTGACGACCGGGGTGTCCTCAAAAATCCGTGCCCCCGCCCGTCTCGCCAACGCCGCCAGGCCGTGGATGTATCTGCGGCCGTCGATCTGAAACGCCTTCGGATAATACACACCGTGAAAATAGCGATCGGTCTTGAGCTCGGCGCGCACGCGCTCGACCTGCCATCCCTCCACTTCGGTCTCAAAATGCTCGCCGAGCATTTGCAGCCGGCTGATCAGCTGCTCGCCGGCATCGACATTGGAGACCTCCAGCGCCCCCTCGGTTATCGCAATGCCCGGCATCAGACCCTCCGACGCATTGGCCCGAACCAATTCGGCCCCTAGCTTCGACAGCGACCAGAGTTCACGGGTATTTTCGAAGCCGACGCGCGCGACCAGCTCGTCGATCGAAAGCGCGTAACCCGGCATCACAGTTCCGAGCTGATGGCCCGACGCGTTCCAGCCGATGTGTCGGCCCTCGAGAACGGCGACGCTGGCTCCAAGCCGCGCGGCCTCCAGCGCGACCGACAGCCCGGCAAGCCCCGCCCCGACCACGGCGATATCAACATCCAGATCGAACGAAAGGCGCAAGCGATCCGCCATCGCTGTGGCATCCCGTCCGTTAGTCGTGCTTGTGGGGGTCTCGCTCATATCGTTTTCTTACGGGCCGATCTGGTGCTTGTCACCTTTTTTGCTGCGAACTGTCTTAGCGAACTTCGGATTCAAAAGGACACTACCAAATTAAGATTCTAATGTGTTTTGGTTGAAAGTTCTCTTGACGCGCCGGGCAGGCGAAGGCGAAGAGAACGTCTGAACCACCACCTCAGGCTGAGCTGGTACATTAATCGGCAGACTTGAAACGAATCGAGATTGCGTCATGCGCCGTTTGATGCTGCTACGCCACGCCAAGACCGAGCACGACGCACCTTCAGGCCGCGATCAGGACCGGCGACTGGACAAGCGCGGCCGGGCTGATGCGGCAGAAATCGGCGGCTGGATCGGCCAGCATCCGCCTTTTCCCGATCTGGTGCTGATTTCGCCCGCAGTGCGCGCGCACCAGACCTGGGAAATCGCCTGGGAGGCGATGAAGGACCTCGCCCGGGAGCCGCAGGTCGAGCTTGTGCCTGAACTCTACGGCGCCAACCCATCGCAACTTCTGCGCAGCATACGCGAAGCATCCGACACCAATCCGAAGCGACTGATGCTGGTCGGGCACAATCCGGGCATGCATGAACTGGCGCTGGCGCTGGCCGGTAGCGGCGATGCGGCCGGCCGCAAGGCGCTCGCGGACAATCTGCCGACATCGGGGCTTGCCGTGTTCGACTTTGCGGCCGACGACTGGGCCGACGTGGCGTTCCGCCGCGGCCGGCTCGTGCTGTTGATCACTCCAAAGCTGCTGAAGCAAACTTCGGGCGATTAGCGCTTGATCCGCCAAAGTGGGAGCGGTTTGGATCATGCTCTCTTTCAATATTTTAGAGCGCGACGCAAAACCGGATTCCACTTTTGCTGATCGCGCTCTCAGGCGGACGCGTCTGAGGCGTCCCCACGCCGTCAATTTATGCTAGGCTGAAGTCGCATAGGAGGCGCAGATGTTCAAGTCCATCCTCGTGCCGATCGATCTCGCCGACACCGATCTGGCCAAACCTGCAATTGCGACAGCGGCGACGCTGTCGCAGACCTGGAACGGAACGGTGCGCCTTCTGAACGTGCTGGCGATGACGCCGGTGATGCTGGCCGAATATGTCCCCGCCGATTTCGACACCCAGCAGCGCCAGACCTCCGAGGAGGCCCTCACCATCGTAGCGCGCGAATCGGGGATCGATGCTTCGCGCATCTCCACCGCCGTGCGGCAGGGCGGCATCTATCACGAGATCCTCGAGGAAGCCGCAGCGATCAAGGCCGACCTGATCGTCATGACATCGCACCGGCCGGCGATGCGGACCTATTTTCTCGGCTCCAATGCCGGCCATGTCGTGCGCTACGCCAAATGCTCGGTGCTGGTGGTGCGGCACTAGGGCGAAGCTGTTCGTGTGCGGACGCGGTGCAGCGTCTCAAGGCAGCAACGCCTGCGGTAATCGATCGAAGGTGTAGGTGCGCGGCCTGTTACGCCTGAAAAAGCCGCCGATCTGCCAGGCAAACAGTGCCGCGAAACCGACCAGAAACAACGCGCCTGCTAATTCACCGGTGGCGATCGCGCGAATCATAAGTCCTGATATCGCGATCGCAACCATCGCCAGCAACACGATGCCCGCGGCATAGAGTTTCGGCCCGATGCCGGCGATCAACCTGGCCTTGGCTCCCGCCTTCGCCATACGCTGATGCAATTGCGTGATGAAGGTACGGTAGTCTTTGTCCTGTGGCGCCACCAGGGCAACGGTCTGCCAACTGGTTGAGAGGATGACGATGCGCTGACAGCTCGCATGTTCGATATCGGCGCGAAAGCGGCGCGACTGCATCGACACCGGACGATACGACAAACGGATCGCTGCGATATCGCGATACGGCCAAACCCCGGCCTTGCCGCCGATCTGCCACGACAAGCCCTCGTCCGTCAGCTCGAACTGATGCGCCGCACCGATCAGCGAAGCCTTGTAGGCGTAGCGGGTATCAGCTGCGGCCTCGTTCGCCAAACCAGTCGTCATAGCTTGTCCGCCATTCTCGCGAGATCGACGCCAACGCTCGGGAATCGGTACGCCGCGCTCAGCGCGGTATACATGCCCATAAAAAGGCCAGCGTTGCGAGCGCGCCCAATGCGGTGCGCACGCTATGCAGCCCGCCCCATTTGACGACAAGTGCCCGGACTTGCGGCCCTGCTTGACCGGGCTCCGTCGCCAGCAGCGCATCGTTGGTGGGCTTGATCCCGATCAGCGTCCATGGCCATGGCGCAATCATCGCAATGGCGCCGACCAAAAATCCGGGTTGCGAGGTCTGCCACCACGCGATCAATCCCAGCAGGCAGCCCAGCAGCGCCAGCGGCGCCTGCATCGCAGCTCCACGCTTGTAGGAGGGTTTCCATTCAGCCAGTAGGGCGCGATCATCCAGCAACAGCCGCGCCGGCTGTTCAGCAACATTCACGTAAAGTGCTGCGCCGGTAAAAATCGCTGCGGCGATCAACGCAACAAGTCCCAAAAGCATGGCTCAACCCTGCTTTGAAAATACCGATTGAATTGGGAACGCCAGCTTGCGCGCGCTGCCGCCTTTATCCTACAAGCGGAGCATGGCCGAGACGACCTATTTTCCACGCCGCCTGATCCTCGCCGGCGCGCTGATTTCGGGAATGCTGCTGGCGCTTGCCATGCACATGCTGGGCGCGCGTTACGGGCTCGATCTCGGCCGACTGTGGCGATCCGATGCACGCGAATTCGTGCCTGCGGGAGCAGCCGTTGCGTGGTGGCTGATTGCCACCGCCGGCTTCTCGGGCGGTTATTTCACCGCGACGCTGATGCACAGCGCGGTATCAGGGCAAATTCCGCAGCGGATGCGGCAATTTCTGATTGCGATCGGCGTGCTGGTGTTGGCGGGTGCGGGCCAGGCGGCCTCCGGGCCCAGTCCGATCCCGACGATATCGGGCCTGATTGCGGGGCTGGCGGCGCTGGGCCTGGGCGCAGCAATGGCGTTCTGCGGCGCCCACTTTGGGCTGCGCAAGGCTTAACCCTTACAACGCAAAAACGCCGCGCTGGCGAACCGGCGCGACGTTTTGTCCCAATGACCTTGCGAGAAGATCAGCTCGCTGCGCGGAGATTGATCTTGCTCTCCGCCAGCGCGGTCAACTTCTTGTCGGTTGCCTTTTCTTCTTCAAGCGTTTTCTGCAAGACGCTGGCGCAATCATTGCGGCCAAGCTGCTTTGCCCATGCGATCAGGCTGCCGTAGCGCGTGATCTCGTAGTGCTCGGCGGCCTGCGCGGCGTCGATCAATGCCGCATCCAGCACCGCTTTGTCCGCGATCTCGCCGGTGATCTGGCTTGTTTCTTTGATGATGCCGTCGATGGCCGGGCAGTCAATTGCCTTCGCCTCGGCCCCATGCATCTGGAACACTTGTTCGACGCGCTGCACGTGGGTTTTGGTCTCGTCGAGATGGGTCAAAAAACCCTGCTTGAGTTGCTGGTCGGTCGCCTTCTCGGCCATTTTCGGAAGCGCTTTCACAAGCTGTTTCTCGGCGTAATAGATGTCCTGAAGCTGATGCACGAACAGGTCGTTCATCGTCTTGATGTCTCGGGTAAAGAGTCCCATTGCTCGCATCCTTTTTGTTCTGGGAACACGACAGCGCGGGCTTCCTTGCAGCGCCGGCATGCTCGATTGCCGATACCAGCGCTAACCGTGTCACTGCGAGGATGTTCCTGCGGGCTAAGAAAACGTTATGATGGAACATCGGAACACCGCCGCAGATGAACGGTTGGGCCTACCCTGAGTGACGCAGGGCTCGAATCTCTTGCATTGCGACATATGTACGGAATGTGACAGCCGCGCCGGCGGAAGGGCTTTAGCCGACTTGTCAAGGACTGCACAACGCGGCGTTTTTGCCTTATGGATCATCGCAGATGGAGCAATCGGGAGTCGCTTGCCTCGATTGCCCGAAAAGGCTTGCAACCTGTAGCCGCCCTGCCGGGAGGATGAATGCACGGACTGCTGACTACGCTGGGGCGCGGCTTCAAGAAACGGATCGGCTGGAAACGGCTTGGGGTCGCGGCGAGCCTGCTCATCATTGCCTTCGCTATCACGACTCTGGTCCGCACCCTCAAGGGTGTCGACACCGGCGTGGTCCTGATTGCGCTGACCGAAATACCATCCGCCCAAATCGCCCTCGCCGCGCTGTGCGTGGTCGGCGCATTCTGTACGCTGACGTTCTATGATTTCTTCGCGCTGCGGACCATCGGCAAGAAACATGTACCCTACCGCATCGCGGCGCTGTCGAGCTTCACCAGTTACACGATCGGCCACAATATCGGCGCCACCGTATTCACCGGCGGCGCGATCCGCTTCCGGATCTATTCAGACTACGGCTTGAGCGCCATCGACGTCGCCAAGATCTGTTTCCTCTCCGGACTGACATTCTGGCTCGGCAACGCCTTCGTGCTCGGTATCGGCATGGCCTGGCACCCGTGGGCCGCAACCGCGATGGACCAACTGCCGGCTGCCATCAACCGGCTGATCGCCGTCGGCATTATCGCCGCAATCGTTGCCTATTTCGCCTGGCTCTCCTCGGGCGACAATCGGCGCGAGCTCGGACAGAATGGCTGGAAGGTGGTGTTGCCCTCGGCGCGGCTGACACTGGTGCAGATTCTGATCGGCGTGGTCGATCTCGCATTCTGCGCGATGGCGATGTATCTACTGATGCCTGCGCAGCCGGGCATCGATTTCATTTCGCTGGCGGTGGTGTTCATCCTCGCCACGCTGCTCGGCTTCGCCAGTCATGCGCCGGGGTCAATCGGCGTGTTCGACGCCGCGGTGCTGGTGGCGCTGCCTGAATTTGGCCGCGAGCAGCTACTAGCCACGTTGGTGGCATTTCGAATCCTGTATTTCGTGATCCCCTTCGGCATCGCGATTTCGATCCTGGGAACGCGCGAACTTTGGCTCAACGTGGTGGTACCCTGGCAGAAACGGCGCCGCCTGAACGAGGGCTTGTCGGCCCCCGGCGTCCTGCCGCAGAAGGTGAAGAGCCGCCAGTCGCCGCAGCCCTTACAAGGCCGGCAATCGGCGCAGCCGGTGAAGACGCGGAAGTCGCAAGGCTAAGAACTTTTCTTCTCCCCTCTTCCCTAGGCCCGGGAAGACGCGTTCACCTTGCACGCTGGATTTTGAGAACCCCTCATATTTCCGCCCCACCAGTACCGTCAAAAGCGCCATGATCCGAATTCTACTGCGTTCGATCGTCGCCTGCGCGCTGCTCGCAGGAGCGCTCACGGCATTATCGGCGCAACGGGTGGCAGCGCAGACTTCTCCAGCCGGGGTGCAAGGCGCGCCGGACAACCCGATGCAGATCTCGTGGGAGGTCCGCAACCGCTTCCGGCTATTCCGCGAAGAACGCGATTTCCTGCTTCATGCCGAAAACGCGCAAGGCCGCAGCATTCTAGCGTCCGAGCAGGCGCTGGAACTGCAGAGTGACGGCCGCGGCTGGGCGCGCAACATGGTGAGCCGTCTCTGCATCGATCTCGCCGGCCGCGTCAGCGAGCCCTGCATCCGCGATAAAGTGAAGGAAAGCTACCTGGCGCCGGCGGATCATCCGGTGACCGTCCGGCTGACCGGCGAGGTTCCGGTTGGCGCGACCTGCGCCTGGTCGTTCGACGACGGCGAAAGGCCGCAGCAATCCACATTCGATTGCGCCGAGCCGGTCAATCTCCGGGCGCGTTATGGCCGCCCGACCGTCGCTACCGTGGAGGTCTCCAGCGGGCCCGAGGCGCCACAGCGGGTCACGACCGAGATCAGGGTGCGCGATATTTTCATCGCCGGCCTCGGCGATAGCATCGCGTCCGGCGAAGGCAATCCGGACCGGCCGGTCGCATTGTCGGAGGAGGGTTTTTGTTTCCGCTCCTATTTGGGGACAGCGGCAGCCCAATACTATCGTCCGAGCCGCGCCGGATATAAAGGCGGACGAGCCTGCGAGGCGCCCGACACGCTGCAGGTATGGCAGCGCCAGAGCGCGCTCTGGTTGAATGCAGCCTGCCATCGCTCGCTCTACAGCTATCAGACCCGCACCGCGCTGGCGCTCGCCGTGCAATATCCGCACATCGCGGTAACCTATCTGCCGCTTGCCTGCACCGGCGCCACCATTGCCGACGGACTGTTCGGTGGCCAACGCGCGCGGGAATGTCCGCCGACGAAGTCGGCAAGCGCCTGCCATGGCACGGTCAACGCGCAATTGGCCGAATTGCGCGAAGCGGTCGGCGCCGCAAGACGCCGACAGCCCGACCGCCAACTCGATCTGATCCTGTTGTCGATCGGCGCCAATGACATCAATTTCTCCGGACTGGTCGCCGATGTGATCGTGGATACCCCCACCGAGCGCGTGCTGTTCAGGCGCAGCGGCGTGTTGGGGTCGCTAGACGATTCGCGCGCAGCACTGGCGCGGGAATTGCCGCAGAGCTTCGTCAGACTGAGAGAGGCGCTGAAGCCGCTGGTCGGCGATCTCCAGCGCGTCGTTTTTGTGTCCTACGCCAACCCGACGCTTGCCGACGGCGGCGCGCCCTGTGCCGGCGGGCGTGCCGGCTTCGATATCCATCCCTCGTTCAACGCGCAACCGCAGCGGCTGGCCAACGTGTCCGGCTATGTCGAGAATGAATTCCTTCCGCAGTTGAAGGCACTCTCGCTGTGCCAGTCGGGTGTGCTGTGCCGCGATCCCGCGGCGGATCGAATGACCTTCGTCGATGCCCATCAGCCGGCATTCGCCAACCACGGATTCTGCGCGCGCGGCCAGAACGATCCCGAATTCGATCGGGAGTGCTTTTCACCCAAGGGCGAAAGTTTCGATCCCGACCTTGTCACTGCAGCCAACCAGCCGATGCTTTGCGGCCGCAGCGCCGGTGACTATCGCGCCTATCTTCCGCGCGCGCGCTGGATCCGCGACGCCAATGACAGTTACTTCGCGGCGATGACCTATCCGCAGGGGCTGCCGTCTTCCGGTCAACCCGCCGACATTCATGACGCGACCTGGGGTGTTCTTTCGGCCGTCTATGGCGGCGCGGTGCATCCAAGCGCCGAAGGCCACGCTGCGATGGCGGACGCGGCCCTGCCGGCCGTGGCTTCGGTGCTTCAGCTCAGTGCCGCCCAGTCCGAGCTGACCGAAGTGCCAGCGGCGCCGGTCATGATAGCGCCGGAGGCTCGATAAAAAAATCGCCAACCCTCACCGCGCGGCCTTGCCGGCCTTCTTCGCGCCGGCCGGCGGCTTCGTCGCTGCAGCCTGCGCGGGCAGATACTTCGCGATCACGGCCGGATCGACCGAGGCCATTGCCGAGTCCGGCAGCCGATACCAGATCTCATCCTTGCCGAGCAGCGAAATCCCCCAATAGCCACGCATGGTGAGCGTTTGACCATCAGGACTGACGCGCATCTTCGCATTATAAATCTTGCCGTCACGCGGATCGAGAACGTTGCCGTCCTCATATTTGAGCCCGTCGCGTTTCATGTCTCTGATGAATGAAATTCCGAGCCAGGGCGCGTTCCTGCGGTCGTCGGTGCATTTCGAGCAAACCTCGTTGGGATTTTCGCCGGGCAGCGGAAAAATCTTGGCCATGACGCCTTCGTAGATGCCATTGTGATCGACGAAAAGAATCCAAAGGACAGGCTTGCCATCCTCAACTTTCTGCCACAGCCCCGCGGCCGACGGCTCCTCGGCTTGTGCTGGAGAGAAGGCAACCAACAGGGCGAAGCCGGCTATCAGCGGCAGTGCCAGTCCAAATCTGGATGTTGCAGCCCGCATCGTCACCACCTGACCAATCCATAAAGTAATGGCTCCAGACTAAGGCCATTTCACGGATGGTTCCAGTAGTGCCGCCAAATATCGGAAGGGTCGCGGGCGGACCCATCACAAGAAGTAACGCAGGAGAGATGCTGCCGCGGCATCACGTGCCGCGGCTTGACGGGCCGCATTACCGGTTTTGGTCAATTGACCCCGAGTTTCTTCTGCAGGCTCGAGGACGAGGTCGTGTACTGGAACACCAGTCGCTTGTCCGGATAGACGTAACGGTGGGCCTTCTGGGCCATCAGCGCGCCCTCGTGGAACCCGCACAGAATGAGCTTCAGCTTGCCGGGGTAGGTGTTGATATCGCCAATCGCAAAAATGCCGGGCACGCTGGTTTCAAAGGCTGCGGTTTCGACCGGAATGAGATTGTTCTCGAGCGCAATGCCCCAGTTGGCGACCGGCCCGAGCTTCATGGTCAGGCCGAAAAACGGCAGTAGCGTGTCGCAGGTGACCTTCGAAATGGCGTTGTCGTTACCTTTGACCGTGGCGCCTTTGAGCATACCGCCCTCGCCTTCAAGGCCGGTGACTTGGCCGATCTTCAATTCCATCTTGCCGGAGGCCACCAGCGTACGCATCTGTTCGACGCTGTGAGGTGCTGCGCGAAAATCGTCACGCCGGTGCAATAGCGTCACGCGCTTTGCAATCGGGTGCAGGTTGAGCGTCCAGTCCAGCGCCGAGTCGCCGCCGCCGACGATCAGCAAATCCTTGTCGCGGAATTGCTCCATCTTGCGCACGGAATAGAATACCGAGGTGCCCTCATAGGCTTCGATACCCGGCACCGGCGGCCGTTTGGGCTGGAACGAGCCGCCGCCGGCGGAGATGACAACCACCTTGCATTCGAAGACCTTTCCGGCATCGGTGGTGACGCGAAAACCGGGATCGCCAATTTTCTCGATCGTCTCCACCATTTCGTTGAGATGGAAGGTCGCATGGAACGGCTTGATCTGTGCCATCAGCGCGTCCGTCAGACCCTGGCCGGTGACATACGGGATGCCCGGAATGTCGTAGATCGGCTTCTCCGGATAGAGCTCGGCGCATTGGCCGCCGATCTTGTCGAGAATGTCGACAAGATGCACCTTCATATCGAGCAGGCCCAATTCGAAAACGGCAAACAGTCCGCAGGGACCCGCGCCAATCATCAGCACATCGGTTTTGATCGCTTCGCTCATGTCGCTTCTTTTCGGTTGAACCAGCCTTTTGGCTGCGCCTGTCTAGCCAAGGCGGCTGCCAGAAGAAAGCCATAATATGGCGATCGTGGCCGCGGCAACCCCTTGCCGCAATTCGACAACTGGGCTGTAAGAGCGTGAAACTTTCGGAGATCGTCCCGTGAACGCGCCAGCCCGCCTCAATTCAACGCCGCGCCTGGAAGATTTTCCCTACCGCCTGACGGATAATGTGCGGTTTGCCGATCTCGATCCCAATCAGCACGTCAACAACGCAGTGTATGCGACCTATTTCGAAACCGGCCGCGTGATGCTGGTCAAGGACCGCAGCTTCGGACTGACGCCGCCGGGGCTCGGCTGGATGCTGGTGTGCCTCGATATCCATTTTCGCGCCGAACTGCGCTGGCCGGGCACCATTGAAATGGGACTCGGCGTCGCGAAGTTCGGTCGAACATCCCTGACATTCGATCAGGTGGTGTTTTCAGAAGGCAAATGCGTGGCGTCGGCTCAAGCGGTACTGATCGATGAGAGCACGCGTAAACCGACGCCGCTGACCGGCGAAATCATCGGCAATTTCCAGCGCTGGGTTCGCCGCGGAGTGGGCGGCGCGTAAAACGCGCGGCGATGCTGGACGCTGTGACCGTCAACGACGACAGCTGAATTCGCCTCGCGGTGGGTTAGGCCTGCCGCTCCGGCGTCGAGACCACCAAACCATCGAGTTCGTCGCTCACCTTGATCTGGCAAGACAGCCGCGAATTCGGCCGCACGTCGAAGCCGAAATCCAGCATGTCCTCTTCCATCGGCGACGGAGAGCCGACCTTCTCGCGCCAGGCCTCATCGACGTAGACATGGCATGTCGCGCAGGCGCAGGCGCCGCCGCATTCGGCTTCGATGCCCGGAATGGCGTTGCGGATCGCAGCTTCCATCACGGTGGCGCCGTTCTCGACATCAATGGTGCGGGTTTCGCCGGTATGGTCGACAAAGCTGATTTTGGCCATTTTTGCTCGTGCCGGATGGGAGGTCCGGGCTGTCCTATAACGGGTCGATCCGCTCCGCGCTAGTGCGAGGGATTTGACATTCGCATCAGCATATCCGCGAGTCCTCCACGCGAATGTCAAATCCAAAACTGCACCAGGACCTGAAATTTGCTGGTGTCCCTCGGTCCGACCGTTCGCAAAGAGCCCCGCACCGGAGTGCGAACGTTGGCACCGCGGCACTGGCGGTCAGAGCGAGGCCTGCAGCACGCTTTACGCTTTGATGGGTGGGATCAAGGCCGGCGCAGGATCGCGTCGATTACCATGCGCGCCTGCACGATTGCCTCGTTCAGGTCGCTGAGCGCCTCGGACAGATCGCAACCGTTCCCTATTGCGGCTTCCAGATGGCCGGCGGCATCGGCAACGCCGAAGGCGCCGATCGCGCGTGCCGAACCCTTCAGCGTATGCGCCAGCGCAGGCGCGTCAGCTGGCAAGGCGGTGAGACTGCCGATCAAGCTGGCCGCCTGGGCCGAAAACATCGTCAGCACCTCGCGCTCGAGCCTGACGTCGCCAAGGGTCATGCGTTGGAGATGGTCCATGTCGATCGGACCGTCATCGGGAGCGAGCGGCGGCGATGGCATCCAGGCGATCCGTTCCAGATGAAGCGGCATGGCGATAACCCAATTCCTCCGCCCGGCCGATCCTGCAGCGAAGTTTTCGTCAGCCAACCATGGAAATGGTTAACGGAACGTTTTGGGTACCGGCCGCAAGTTCGCCTTGTTTTTGGCGAAAAGTAGCCTCAATTGGTCGGCTCCCACGAGAATTTTGAGGAACCGTAAGGTCTTATGGCGCTGGGCTGTTAAGGATGATTAAGATTGTATTAATGGCGGCCATTTCATTCGTGCGGTCTAGCCAATAGGATGTTTTCCGGATGCGGCGGACAAGCCGGCGGAAGCGGCGCGATTTCGCGACCGGCATGGGGGCATGAGATCGGCTTCGAGCGTGGGGGCGTTCGCGCAATAAATTCCGGGATGCGTAGAGGTAACACGAGGGCTCAGACTGAACATGGCGAACAATCCCAAGAAGGTCAAAGACCCTACCGAAGTCGCGCTTTCTGCCATTCAGGAAGCCTTGAACATCAGCGACGGGGCAGCAGCTGACAACGGGCGGAGTTCAGTCCATAGCGATGCCGCGCCGACAAATGCATCTTCAACGCCGGCTTACAACGAGAGCGCATTCGATACCCGGCCAAGCGAGGATCGGCCGATCTTCGAGCCGATTGAGGAGCCGCGCCCGACCCGCCGCGCCGCCAACGACGACCGCGAAACCATCGGCCAGATTCTGCAGGCCATTCAGAAGGGCCGGCCCGCCCGCAACGTCTATACGCTTGCCACAGTCTTCACCGGAGTCTGGCTTGTCGGCGCTGCACTGCTGACCGTCAGCTTTCTTCCCTCGTTACAGGCGGCGGTTGGTCAGGGCAGCGGCGGCACTCTGGTGCTGACGGGTCTGGCGGCCTTGTTCTTCGCGCCGGTGCTGCTGTTTTATTTCCTGGCGAGCCTTTCCTGGCGCGGCCAGGAATTGCGCATGATCGCGCAGTCGATGGCGCAGGTCGCGATCCGCTTTTCGGAGCCTGAGGGCGCGGCAAGCGATTCAATGGTAACGGTTGGTCAGGCGATCCGGCGCGAGGTCGCGGCCATGGGCGACGGCGTCGAACGCGCCATTGCACGCGCCGGCGAACTCGAAACTCTGGTCGCCAACGAAGTCGCCGCGCTTGAGCGCGCTTACAGCGACAACGAAGTGCGAATCCGCGCATTGCTGCAGGATATCGCGCATCAGCGCGACAATCTGGTCGGCCAGGCCGAGCAGGTCCGCAGCGCCATCTCTGGCGTACAGATCGACCTGCGCCACGATATCGCGCTGATCTCGGATGCGATCGCCTCGCGCGTCGACGAGGTTGCAAAGAGCATCACCGGTGCGCTGGAGGAGCGCGGCGCCCACATCACAAGCGCGCTCAGCAACGCCGGCGACAACATGATCCTCGCGCTCGGGGAGCGCGGCGGCGACCTGCTCGACCGTCTCGAGGAAGCCAGCGCCGAAACCACGCGTGCGGTGCTTGACGCCAGCGAACGCCTCACCACCAGCCTCAACTTCAAGACCGGCCACGTACATGACGAATTCGTCGATCTTGCGGACCGTGTCCACGAGATGCTGAATGAGCGGATCGACCGGATCACCAGCGAATTCGAGCAGCGCTCCTCCACCATCGTCGACGGAATTTCCGATCGGACCGAACAGGTTCATGACTCGCTGAAGAATTCCAGCGATTCACTGCTGCTGGAGCTTGAGCTGCGCAGTGGCGATCTGGTCGGCAAGATCGATGAAGCGGGCAATCGCCTGGCAACCCAAATCATCGATTCCGGCGACAAGGCCAGCGATGCGCTGGACGTGACCGTGAACTCGCTGGTGGCGAAGGTCATCAGCCAGACCGAGACCGCGCACGACACGCTCTCCTTGCAGATGAGCGCGTTCGATGAACTGGTGAAGAACCAGGGCACCGAACTTGCGGAAAAATTTGCGCGCGACAGCGGCATGCTCGGCGCCATCATCACCCGCCATATCTCGGAATTCGACCGCACCGTCAAAACCTTCGGTGGCGAGATCGTCGATCGCATGGGCCAACGCACCGAGCATATCGCGGAAACCCTGAAGACCTATGTCGACACTTTCGACACCCGCTTGACTTCGAACGGCGGCGAGATCACCGCTTCGCTGGACCAGCGTCTGCTGCAATTCGAGACCACGCTCGGCACCCGCGTCGCCAGTCTCGATACCTCGCTCGACAGCAAGATCAAATCCTTCGATTCATCCATCGACGGCCGTCTCAAGTCGCTCGAACAGACCTTTGATACGCGGGCGAAGTCGGTGACCGAAACCATCGACAGCCGCCTTGGCTCGCTGGCCTCGTCGCTGACCGATGGCGCCGCGCAGGCGATTCAATCGATCGACTCGCGGCTGACTCAACTCACCTCTTCGCTCACGGATGGCACCGCACAGGCGATCGAAGCCGTCGACCGGCGCATCTCCAGCGTGACCCAGACCATCGACGGCCGCAGCGCCTACCTGACTGACACCATTACGGCCCGGTTCCAGGAAATCCACCAAGGCATCGAAGGCAGGGTCGGCGCGGTCGCCAGCGACATCGATATGCGGGTTGCGCAGTTCGAAGACCTGCTGGGTTCGCGTATCGAAGCCGTGGCGGGCCGCATCGAGAGCAGCGGGCGACAAGCCAGCGAAGGTCTCATGGCACGCGCCGAAGAGCTGTCGCTTGGGATCAAGTCCCATGTCGAGGATGCGGAGCGCTCGCTGACCAACCTCGTGGTGAACACGAGCGAGACCATTCAGACCGGCGCACGCGCTGCGCAGCAATCCCTGCTATCGGTTTCTTCCGATGTCGGCGCCCAGCTGAAGCTGACCTCTGCGGAAGTCGAACGCACCCTCACCGCCGTCGGCAGCGGGGCCGCGGATTCGATCGTGAGCAGCGCCCGCGACGCGCAGTCGATCCTGGTGACGGCCTCAGGCGAAGCGGCCAACCAGGTCCAATCGCTGTCGGCGGAGGTCGAACGAACGCTCTCCGCCGCCGGTACCGCAACCGCGGCGTCGATCCTCTCCGGCGCGCGCGAAGTGCAGACCGCGCTCGTCACCGCTTCGTCGGATGCCGCCAACCACGTCAAGACATTGGCGGCCGACGTCGAACAAACGCTCCAGGCCGCCGGCACGGCGACCGCTGCATCAATTCTCTCTAGCGCGCGTGAGGTCCAGACCACGCTCGTCACCGCATCCGCCGATGCTGCCAACCACGTCAAGTCGCTGGCGGTCGATGTCGAACGTACATTGACGGCGGTCGGGGCCGACACCGCGGCTTCGGTTCTGAATAGCGCACGCGAGGCGCAAACATCGCTCCATGCGACGTCCGCCGATGCCGCCAGCCAGATCAAGGCGATCTCCGCGGATATCGAGCGGTCGCTCAGCACCGTCACCGCCACCACCACGGATCATATCCAGAGCAGCGCGCTTAATGCGCAGAGCGTGCTGGTGGCCGCCTCGAACGAAGTCAGTTCGCAGGTCAAGTCAACCACCGCGGAAGTCGAACGCGCGGTTCTCGCCGCCAGCGGCGCTTTCGGTTCCACCATGACCGGCAAGACCGACGAAATCGTCGGCTATGTGCAACAGCAGACGGAACGCCTGTCGCAGATGATAGACGGCAAGCGTGGATCGCTGGTCGAGGCGATCGGCGCCAAGACCAATCAACTCACCGTCGATATCGACCGCGTCACGTCAGATGCCCTGAAGTCGATCGAGAGCCGGGGACAAACCTTCTCGCAATCCGTGTTGAGCACCGGTTCCGACGTCGCGCGTACCATCACATCCGCCGGCGAATTGGCTACAGGTGCCGTCGGCAAGTCGCTGAAGGATCTGGAGCAGGCGTCGCGCGCGGCGATCGACCAGTCGCGCCAGGTGTCAGTCGCCGCCGTCACCGAAATGCAGGAAACCAGCAAGATCCTGCGAACCGACACGGTCGCGCTGTTCGAACGCTTGCGCGAAGGCAACATCCTGTTGCAGGAAGTGCTGACCGGCGCCCACGACAATCTCAATTCGCTCGAGCGCGCCCTGGTCACCCGCGTGGCCGACTTCGTGTCAGCCATGAATGATGTCAGCTCGCGCAACGGCGTCGCCAGCCAGGCGTTGGAAAAACAATTGAATATCTTCAACACGACAACCAGCAAGGCGCTCGAGGATCTCAGCTCGCTTTCCGGCCAGTTCGAGACCCACGGCAAGGCGCTGGTCGAGGCTGCGGCTCTGGTCGAGCAAAGCAACCGCAACACCACCGCCTCGCTTTCCGAACGCAAGTCGGCGCTGGAATCGCTGGTCACCACGATCGATCTGCGCACCGCCGACCTCGATCAGCGGCTGTCGCGTTTCACCGGCCTGCTGGACGAGTCGCTCGCGGCCGCGGAAGAGCGCGCGCGCGATATCGCACGCGTGGTGGCGGAAACCGCCGGCGCGGGCTCTGCCGCGATCAGTCGGCAGTTCGAGGCGGTTCGCTCCACGGCCGAAGAGGAACGCCGGCTGACCGCCGAGGCGATGAATGAAATCTATCAGCAGAGCACGCAGGAATCGGATGCGATGTTCAAGCAGTCCGCGGAGAAGTTCGCGAACATGGTGGCGAGCATGAAGCAGATGGCTGCCGAAATGCACAACGAGCTCGAGGCCACCCGCAACGAGCTTCGCCGCGGCGTGCTGGAAATGCCGCAGGAGGCCGCCGAGAGCACGGCTCAGATGCGGAAGGTGATCGTCGACCAGATCGAGGCCTTGGCGGAACTCAACCGCATCGTCGCCCATCACGGCCGCGGGCTAGACGTCGTGAGCGAGGGCCGCTCGAGCTCGCACCGCGAGGAAGAGCCGATGCTGGTCGCCGCCGGCGGGCGCGGTGCACCGCGGACGCGCGACGGCGGCAGCGCCTCGAACTTGCCGCCGCCGGACCTCGGCATGCCGGCCTCGCGCCGCACCGAAGCGCCGCCGGTCTCCCCCGCAAGCGCCGATCAGGGACGCGACGGATGGCTTTCCGACCTGTTGAACCGCACCGATGCTGCTGGCCGTGACATCCCGCGCGGCCGCCCGCAACAGGGGGGCGGCGGCAACCCGCTGGAGTCGCTGTCGCTCGACATCGCCCGCCTGATGGATCGAAATCTTACCGCCGAGATGTGGGATCGTTATCAGCGCGGCGAGAACAAGGCTTTCTCCAAGCGGCTCTACACGCCGGCCGGTCAGAAGGCCTTCGATGAAGTCGCCCGCAAATACCGCGCCGACCGCAATTTCAAGCAGACCGTCGATCGCTACATCGTCGAGTTCGAACGCCTGCTCGACGAGGTCGCGCGCGACGAAGGCGGGGCTGCTGCGCTTCGCGGCCATCTGATCTCGGAGACCGGGATGGTCTATACCCTGCTCGCGCACGCGGCGGGACGGCTAGGGTAAACTTCACTCCGATTGCACAATAAAACGGAGGCAGCGATGCCTCCGTTTTTGTTTGGTCCGTTAACGCGCGCGATGATCGAACAGCCCTTATTGTCGCTTCCGCTCGGCCGCCGCCGCGGGCGTGGGCTTCGCAGGCTCCGGAGTGCTGGCGTTGGCCGGGCCGAACAACAGCCGCGTCGGGTTGCGGTCGAGATTGTTCACCGCGCGGCTGATGTCGGCCAGCGTGCGGCGGCCGTCAGCCATCAACAGACCCGAGCGCTTGTCGAAATCCTCCGCCAGTTCGCGGATCGACTTCACCGCCTGGAACAGCTCGCCGCCCTCCCTGCCGCCGGCCAGCGTGTTCAGGCCCAGCATGAGGTTGTCGGCCTTGCCCATCACGCCGTCGACTTTCAGCATGACGCTGTCGATCTTCTCGGAATTGCGCGCCAGCGACGTGGTGAAGGTCTCGAGGTTATGCAGCGAATTTTTCACCGCCTCCTGATTG
>DASSGM010000211.1:0-4998 GCA_035693465.1 Bradyrhizobium sp.
GATCGCGGCGTAGACCATGACAAACAGCGCGTGGACCATTTCAGCCCGGCCGAATGCGATCTGCGTGGGATCGGCCATCTTCGACAGCACATAGAGCGCTGAAGGCAGGCTGTCGGCGCGAAAAAACACCCATGCGACGACCACCGACAAGAACGTCAAAATGAACGCGGCAATGTTTGCCAGCCGTGCAAAGCGCGGCGCGACCGCCGGGCCATAATTGTTCCAGGCGTGATTGATGCAAAGATACACCCCGTGCAGCGCGCCCCACGCGACGAATGTCCAGGCCGCGCCGTGCCACAAGCCGCCGAGTAGCATGGTGATCATCAGGTTGATGTAACGCAAGGTCCGGCCGTGGCGGTTACCGCCGAGCGGGATATAGAGATAGTCGCGCAAAAACTGCGACAGCGTCATGTGCCAGCGCCGCCAGAAATCGATGATGCTGGTGGCCTTGTAAGGCGAATTGAAATTGAGCGGCAGAAAAATCCCGAACATCAACGACAGGCCGATCGCCATGTCGGAATAACCGGAGAAATCGAAATAGAGCTGGAAAGTGTAGGCCAGCGCGCCGATCCAGGCCTGATCGAATGTCGGTGCATTTGGACCGAACGCGAGCGAGACCAGTGGCTGGATGCCGTCGGCGAGACAGGTTTTCTTGAACAGGCCGATGCCGAAGATGATCAGGCCGCACAGGATCAAATGCGGATCCGGCCGTCTTGCGGCCGCGCGCTCGAACTGCGGAATCATGTCCTTGTGGTGAAGGATGGGCCCCGCGATCAGATGCGGAAAATAGGTGACGAACAGCGCATAGTGCGGCAGCGCATAACGCGCGACATTGCCCCTGTACGCATCGACCAGGAACGCAATCTGGGTGAAGGTGTAGAATGAAATGCCAACCGGAAGCAGGACGTTGACGGTGAAGCCGGTGGAAAAGACCCAATTGAAGTTGGCGGCAAGGAAGCCGGCATATTTGAAATAACCGAGGGTCAGGAGATCGCCGGCGACGCCGATCGTGAGCGCCGCAAAACGCCACGCCGGGCGCGGCCGTTTCGAGATCAACAGCAGGCCGATCACGTAGTTGAACGCGACCGAGGCCAGGAGCAGCAGCACGAACTGCCAGTTGCTCACCGAGTAGAACACCAGCGAGGCCAGCGCCAGCCATATCACCGGAGCCAGATGATTGAGCCGGACCAGCACGAAATAGCCGATCAGGGTGATCGGCAGGAACAAGAAAATGAACGGGTAGGAATTGAAGAGCATCAGTTCCTGTCTCGGCTTTTCGTCATGGCCGGGCAAAAGCGCGAAGCGCGTCTTCGCGCTAGATGTCCCGGCCATCCACGCCTTTCTTGCTTAAGGGAAGGCAAGACGTGGATGCCCGGCACAAGACCGGGCATGACGAGCTATTTTCCAGAGCCGCCAGACTCTCTCGCGGGCCGAAAAGCCTAACCATACAAGTTAGCACTCAACAAGGCTGCGCGGGGCCTGGCGCGGCGGCCGCACCTCTGGCAATCCGCTTGTCAGAACCGATATGGCATGCAGACACCGCGAACACACCGAAATGAGGGACCCAAGTGGTAGAGGCGACAAAAACCAGGCAACCCGGCCATGCGAAAAGTTCCCTGCCCGCGCCCGTGGCGCCGCGGCGGCCGCATTCCTTCACGGTACACGGTGTCACCATCGTCGATGACTATGCATGGCTGAAGGACAAAAACTGGCAGGCAGTGCTGCGCGATCCCTCGGTCCTGAACGCCGATATCCGCGGATATCTCGAGGCGGAAAACGACTACACCGAAAGCCTGCTCGGCCACACCGCTGAATTGCAAAAGACCCTGGTCAAGGAAATGCGGGGGCGGATCAAGGAAGACGATTCCAGCGTGCCCGTGCCGGATGGTCCCTATGCCTATTTGCGCAAATTCCGCGAGGGCGGCCAGCACGAGATGTTCGGCCGCACCCCGCGCAATGGCGGCGCAATCGAGATCGTGCTCGACGGCGATCAGCTTGCGGCGAAAGAAGAATACTTCAAGTTCGGCGGCGCGCGTCATTCGCCGGATCACAGGATCGAGGCCTGGAGCGCTGACATCAAGGGCTCGGAGTATTTTACCATTCGCGTGCGCGACTGGAAAACCGGCGCTGATCTTGAGGACGTCGTCGAAGAGACCGACGGGGCGGTAGTGTGGGCTACCGACTGCAAGAGTTTCTTCTACGTCAAGCTCGACGACAACCACCGCCCGATGCAGGTCTGGCGCCATCGCCTGGGAACAACGCAAGCCGACGATGTTCTGGTTTATGAAGAGCACGATCCCGGCTGGTTCACCCATATCCATGAAAGCTCAACCAGCCGATTTGGCGTGATCGCCGGCGGCGACCACGAAACCTCCGAGCAGCGGCTGATCGATCTCGCCGATCCCGACGCACCACCGCGACTGGTCGCGGCGCGCGAGGTCGGCGTGCAATATTCGATCGCCGACCGCGGCAACGAACTGTTCATTCTCACCAACGCCGATGGCGCCATCGACTTCAAGATCGTCACCGCGCCGCTTGCCTCGCCGGGCCGCGCCAATTGGCACGACCTGATCCCGCACCGCGAGGGCGTCTATGTCATCGATATCGAACTGTACGTCGGCCATCTGGTGCGGCTGGAGCGCGCCAACGCGCTACCCGCCATCGTCATCCGCGATCTCAATAACGGCGAGGAGCATGCCATCGCCTTCGACGAGGCGGCGTACTCGCTGGACACCATGGGCGGCTATGAATTCGACACCACGAATTTGCGCTTTTCCTATTCGTCGATGACCACGCCATCGGAAGTCTACGATTACGACATGGCGAGCCGCACGCGGATTTTGCGCAAGCGCCAGGAAATTCCCGCCGGCCACAACCCCGCCGACTATGTCACCACCCGCATCATGGCGACTTCGCATGACGGCGCAAAGGTGCCGGTCTCGATTCTGCACCGAAAGGATCTCAAGCGTGATGGCAAGGCGCCGCTATTGCTCTACGGCTACGGCTCCTACGGCATGGCGATGCCGGCGTCGTTTTCCGCCAACCGGCTGTCGCTGGTCGATCGCGGCTTTGTTTACGCCATCGCGCATATCAGAGGCGGCTCAGACAAGGGCTGGGGCTGGTATCTCGACGGCAAGCGCGAGAAGAAGACCAATAGCTTTGATGATTTCGCAGCCGCCGGCCGCGCGCTGATCTCAGCCAAATACACCGGTCCAAAACGCATCGTCGGCCATGGCGGCAGCGCCGGCGGCATGCTGATGGGCGCGGTCGCCAACCGCGCCGGCGAGTTGTTCGCCGGCATCGTCGCCGAAGTGCCGTTCGTCGACGTGCTCAACACCATGCTCGACGACTCTTTGCCGCTGACGCCGCCGGAATGGCCGGAATGGGGCAATCCGATCGCAAGCGAGGCCGACTCAAATACCATCCTGTCCTATTCGCCTTACGACAATGTCGCGGCGAAAGCTTATCCCGCGATCCTGGCCATGGGCGGGCTGACCGATCCGCGCGTCACCTATTGGGAGCCGGCAAAATGGATCGCGAGGCTGCGCGCGACCATGACCGGCGGCGGCCCGGTGCTGTTGCGGACCAATATGGGCGCCGGCCATGGCGGCGCCTCCGGCCGCTTCGACCGCCTCGACGAGGTCGCCATCGCCTATGCCTTCGCGCTGTGGGCGGTGGGATTGGCGGATGAGGGTAGCGTGTGAAGGGCTGCGTCCCCGGGGCTTACCTTCATGGTTTGCCCAAACGGGCCTGCCGGCTTCGAGGGTTAATTTTATGCTAACGCATTTTGGACGTCGCAGCGCAGGCGCGTAATTTCGCGGACGTCCTTTACTTCTTAATCCCGCACAAACCGTTTTCGTGGTTGCATCCGTGCAGGCCGCACCACGGCGCGGCCGATCGGTCGTCGATCCCTAGTCAAATTGCGGAAATCACGCTTGCGATGATACAGGCCGGTCGGGTTCAGGAATATCTGACGAAGCTGACGCCGACAGCGCGTGGCAATCTTTTGACCGAGCTCGAACGGCTGGAAGCCTGTGGCGAGGAAATAGCCGGTTCCGAAGAGATCATGGCCACGCTGCGCGCGGAATTCCGCACCGACGAATCTACCCAAGCTCGCGCCGGCAATGCTTCCCGCTATTTCTTCGTACCACTGGAGCCATTGCTGATCGACGGGGCTCCGGAGCACGCCAATTCGGGACGAATACTGCGCGGTTCGCTGGCTCCGATCTGGGAATGGATCAGCCGGGATCTGCTGCCGACGATGGCGCGCGACTATACGAAGGAGATCAACGAGCTGATCGCCGCCGACAATCAGCGCGGCGCCCTGCGGGTCGCCGCCGCTTTCCAGACCAAGATCATCAAATCTCTCGAGAATACGCTCGGCTCGCCTGATGGCGCTGATCAAACCCGCATCAAGCTCGCCACCTATACCGCTTCGCACGCGGCCTGTGACGACCTGGCCAAGATGTTGTGCGTGCTGCGCGCACGCGATGCGCTGGCGCAATTCAACGAAGCGCTACCGGCCGTGATCAGGAAGTTCGACGATGCAAGGGTTCTCAAAATAACGAAATTGCTGGACGGGTTCGGCAAAAATCACCCCGACGCGCTGCCGTTTGCGCTGGCGCTGGTGGCCAACCGGCTCAGGACATCCTGGCACTTGGTCCGTCTCGCCACCAAGGCCGCGCCAACCAAGCAAGCCGCCGACATAGCGGCCGCGCCTTACGCGCTCGCGGTCTCGATGGTGCTGGACCGGCTGGAGAACAAGCGGGCGGCGCTGCGCGTTGCGCTCAGGAATGACCGGGTCCTCGACTGCAGGAATCTGCTGAAGGATATTTACGACACCGAATATGCCTTGCAGGTCCGCATCGATTCGCTCGAAGAAGCCGACTGGGGAAAGCGGCTCCGCGATCTGATGGGCAAGATCGCCGTTCTGGTGGAGGCCGAGGTAAGCCGGTTTCCGCCTGAGGTCGGTCACGTTCTGGGATCGCGCAGGCTGCG
>DASSGM010000212.1:0-6054 GCA_035693465.1 Bradyrhizobium sp.
ATGCTCGATCACGCCAGCGGCTATCTGATGGCGTTCGGCGCGATGATGGCGCGGGCGCGCCAGTCGCGCGAAGGCGGCAGCTGGCATGTCCGCGTATCGCTGGCGCAGACCGGGCGATGGCTGTGGAATCTCGGTCGCGTCGCCGATGGCTTCAAGACCGAGGATTTGAACCCCGACGCCGTCAGGCCATTTCTCGAAGAGCTGCCCTCGGGCTTCGGTCCAATGCTGTCGACGAGCCATTCGGCCGCGCTGTCAAAAACCCCGGCATTCTGGGAGCGCCCGGCTATGCCGCTCGGCAGTCATCCGCCGCAATGGCCCCCGTGCAATTGAGGTCTTGGCAACGGCCCCAGCCTCTACCCCCAAAATTGAGGCTCGCCTCTCAAGATTTTAACTTTAAACGCTAGGGCTACCTACGTTTTTGTGTTGTTTGAAACATTAAATGGGCACTATTAGCGCACCGATGAGGCAGTCATTGCTGAAATCATCGCCGAAGCGACCGGGCCCCATGGTGTCAAAAGTTACAAAGCAATTGCAGATGCTTAGTCGCCAACAGCTGGCCCTTGGCGCGGCCCTGCTGGCGCTTGCCGGCGCAGCTCTCTATGGGCTGGTACAGATTGGCGGAGCCACCCAGCAGCATTCCGAAGTCTCCAGCCAATCCCGCAAGGGGTTGCAGCGCTACACTCCCAGCCCGGCCGAATGGGCCAGCCTGACCATTCAGCCGGTAACGGAGCGAGCCTTCCGGGCCGAGCACGTGACCGAAGGCAAGATCGCGGTCGATGAGGATCGCTCAACGCCGGTGTTTTCGCCTTATGCGGGCAGGGTCACCAAGCTATTGGCCCGGCCGGGCGATCGTGTCGTGCAGGGCCAACCGCTGTTCGTGATCGAAGCCGCCGACACTGTGCAGGCGCAGAACGATTTCATTGCCGCCATGACCGGGTTGAACAAGGCCAAGTCGGCGCTCGATCTTGCCCAGATACAGTACAGGCGCGCCAAGGATTTGTTCGAGGGCAAGGCCGTCCCGCTGAAGGATTATCAGCAGGCCGAGACAAACCTGACGCAGACGCAGAACGATCTGCGCTCGACGCAAACTGCGCTGGAGGCGGCGCGCAACAAATTGCGTATCCTCGGCTTCACCGACGAGGCGATATCGACGTTTCAGGATAAGGGCAGCATCAATCGGGAGATCACCATCTTCTCGCCCATTACAGGCACCGTCGTGCAGCGAAAAATCGGCCCCGGCCAATATGTGAACGCAGGCGCCAGCGATCCGGTCTTCGTGATCGGCGATCTCTCAACGGTCTGGCTAACGGCCTTCGTCCGCGAGACCGATGCGTCTAACGTATCGGTGGGGCAGGAGATCACGTTTAATGTGCTGGCACTGCCGGATCGGCCGCTGACGGCGCGGATCAATTATGTTGCCGCGGCGATCGATCCCGCCACGCGCCGGCTTCTGGTGCGCGCCACGATCGACAACAAGGACAGTCTCTTGAAGCCGGAGATGTTCGCGAATGTCACGATCTATTCCCCCGGGGATCACCCGGCAGTTGGTGTGCCAAAGCAGGCCTTGATCTACGAGGGCAATCAGGTCCGGGTCTGGGTCGCGCATGAGGACAAGACGATTGAGCTGCGCCAGATCAAGCCCGGCCTCACCAACGGCGACCTCGTTGAGGTCGAGGGCAATTTGAAACCCGGCGAACAGATTGTCACAAAAGGCAGCCTGTTCATCGACCGTGCTGCGTCCGGCAGCTAACTTAGTCCATCGAAAGCTTTGATCTGAATGGATCGCCTTGTCGCCATCGCAGTCAGCCGCCGCTATTTGATGGTGGGCTTGCTCGCCGTCGTGATAATCGGCGGCCTGATCGCGTTCAAGCAGCTCAATATCGAAGCCTATCCCGATCCCACGCCGCCGATGGTCGACATCGTGACGCAAAGTCCGGGATTGTCGTCGGAAGAGATTGAACGCTACATCACGATTCCGATCGAGACCCAGGTTTCAGGTATCAAGAACCTGCGGACAATACGCACCATCTCTCTCTACGGACTGTCCGACGTCAAACTGCAGTTTTCGTTCGACTACACCTATGACGAGGCCCTGCAGCAGGTGCTGAACCGGTTGTCGCAACTGGCGCCCCTGCTTGGCAATGTGCAGCCGGGGATTTCGCCGGTCAGCCCTATTGGTGAAATCTACCGCTATCGGCTGGCCGGGCCGCCGAATTACAGCGTGCTCGACCTGAAGACGCTGCAGGACTGGGTTTTGCAGCGCCGCTTTCGCGCCGTACCCGGCGTGATCGACGTCACCGGCTGGGGCGGCAGGACCAAGACCTACGAGCTGCAGGTCGATTTCAACAAGCTGATCGCCTACGGCCTCACACTGCCGCAACTGTTGCAGGCCGTCGGTAATTCCAACATCAATGTCGGCGGCAACACGGTCAACATCGGAGCACAATCCGCCGTGGTGCGCGGCGTCGGCCTGATCCGTTCCATCGACGACCTTGCCTCTACCATGGTGTCGCAAAGCGGCGGCAATCCCGTGCTGGTGAAGGACGTCGCAACCGTGACGGTCGGCGAGAAGCCGCGGCTCGGCATCGCCGGAATGAATCAGGACGACGACATTGTGCAGGGCACGGTTCTGATGCGGCGTGGCGAGCAGAGTTCGCCGACCATCGCGCGCGTCGAAGCGCTGGTGGCGTCAATCAACAACTCGAGCATCCTGCCGCCGGGCGTGCGCATCGAGCGAATCTACGACCGCAAGGATCTGATCGACATCACCACCGCGACCGTGCTGCACAACATGGTGCTCGGCATCCTGCTGATCGTGTTGCTGCAATGGATTTTCCTCGGCGATTTGCGCAGCGCGCTGATCGTCGGCGCCACCATCCCGTTCGCGCTGTTTTTTGCCGTCATCCTCCTGGTGCTGCGCGGTGAATCCGCCAATCTGCTCTCGGTCGGCGCGATCGACTTCGGGCTGATCGTGGACGCCACCGTGATCATGGTGGAAGCGATCTTCCGCAGGTTGTCTCAAACCACCGCGCTTTCGGAAGCCGAGCAGAGCCATATCTCCTACGACACCACGATGGCCATGAAGACCCATGCCATCCTCTCGGCCGCGGCCGACGTGTCGCGGTCGATCTTCTTTGCAGCCGCCATCATCATCGCGGCGTTCCTGCCGCTGTTCACGCTAGGCGGCGTGGAAGGTAATATCTTTGGGCCGATGGCGCGGACCTATGCCTATGCGCTGGCGGGTGGGTTGCTCGCGACCTTCACCATTACCCCTGCATTGAGCGTGATCATCCTGCCCTCGCACATGCACGAGACCGAAACCTGGATCATGGCGCTCCTGCATCGGCTCTATCTTCCGGTATTGAACTGGGCGGTGGACAATCGGAAACCGGTGATGGCTGGAGCCGCAGGGCTTGTGGTCATGACCCTCGTGTTCAGCCGCCTGCTCGGACTGGAATTCTTGCCCAAACTCGAGGAGGGCAACCTCTGGATCCGCGCGACCTTGCCGCCCACCATCTCGCTGCAGGAGGGCAATGCCTATGTCAACGAGATACGCAAGATGATCCGCAGCTTTCCCGAAGTGGAATCGGCGGTATCACAGCATGGCCGTCCGGATGACGGCACCGACGCCGCAGGGTTTTTCAATGCGGAATTCTTTGCGCCGCTGAAACCGGTCAGCGAATGGCCCGATACCCATGACAAGGAAGAACTGACGGCTCGGTTGCTGGCGAAACTGCAGGATAAGTTCCCCGGCGTTGAATTCAATTTCTCGCAGTACCTTCAGGATAACGTTTCCGAGGCCGTATCGGGCGTAAAAGGGGAGAATTCGATCAAGCTGTTTGGCAACGATCTCCAGGCGCTCACCGAGACGGCCAACAAGATCAAGTCTGTTCTTGCGACAGTCCAGGGTATTACCGACCTGGCGGTGTTCACCTCGCTTGGCCAACCCACCATCCAGATCGATATCGATCGCGCACGCGCGGCCCGTTACGGGCTGGCGCCCGGAGATATCAACGCCACCATCAAGGTAGCGATCGGCGGCGACAGCGCCGGCGATCTCTATGAACCCGGCAGCGACCGGCATTTTCCGATTATCGTCCGTCTTGCACCCGAATATCGCAAGAGTGCGGAGGCGATCCAGAATTTACGGATTGGCGCGGCGGGTCCGAACGGCACGATCACGCAGATACCCTTGAGCGAAGTCGCCTCGATCAACCTGGTCTCCGGTGCCGCCTACATCTATCGCGAGCAGCAGGAGCGCTATCTGCCGATCAAGTTTTCGGTCCGCGAACGCGATCTCGGCGGCGCGGTCAGGGAAGCGCAGGACAAGGTCGCAGCGCAGGTCCAGCTTCCGCCGGGATCGCGACTCGAGTGGGTCGGCGAATTCGGCAATCTCAAGGACGCCATAACGCGGCTGTCGATCGTGGTGCCCATCAGCCTCGCGCTGATCGCGGTGCTCTTGTGGTTCAATTTTGGTTCGATGGTCGACACACTGCTCGCCATGAGCGTGATCCCGATGGCGATCTTCGGTGGCGTGCTTGGGCTTTTGATATCCGGCATTCCGTTCAGCGTGTCTGCCGCCATCGGCTTTATCGCGCTGTTCGGCATCGCGGTGATGGACGGCATCATTATCCTGTCGCAATACAATCAGCTGATCGACGAAGGTTTTGACCGGGTGACGGCCGTGATCCGCACCGGCGAGCTTCAGCTTCGGCCGGTGTTGATGACTTGCGTGGTCGCGGGCGTCGGGCTGTTGCCGGCGGCGATGTCGACAGGGATCGGGTCGCAGGTGCAAAAGCCCCTGGCGGTCGTGGTGGTCACCGGCATGTTGCTGGCACCGCTGGTGATTCTGGTGACGCTGCCGGTACTGATCGAATTTTTCTCGCGCCGGGCTGCGCCGGGACGATGATGGTCCAGGTTTATTTGGCTAGCTCGCCGTGCGTCACAAGCTGATCAGCGCAGCCCGGGTAGCGCAACAAGGTGGCCTTCTATTGACCCGACGGCGTCCGCAGGCCGTGCCAGGCGTCGCGCACCTGATGGTAGTGCACCTCCGGCAGATAGTCCGGCGTATTGAGCGCCAGTGTCTTGACGTCGAGCCTGCCAATGGCGCTGAGCAACGTGTAGGAAGCGATCACGCGATCGCGTTGCGCACCGATCAGGCGCGCTTTCGCCAAAATCAGATCCTGTTGCGAGTTCAGGACGTCGACCGTGGTCCGCTGGCCGCCCTGCGCCTCCCTCTGCACGCCCTGCAGCGCGACGGCGGCGGCACGGACCTCGGATTCCGAAGCCGCCACGGCGATCTTGGCGCCTTCATTGGCAACCCAGGCGCCGATCGCCGCAGTGCGGGCCTGGTTGCGGACCTGATCGAGCACCAAACGGCTTTGTGCGGCCAATTCCTTGGCCTGCCGGGTCTGCGACGCCGCGGTGCCGCCATCGTAGATCGGCGAGTTGATCTGGGCCGTCACAGAGGCTTGATCGGTCCTGAAGGTGCTCAGCGTGGGATCGGAATCAACGCTATGGCTGGCGCTGCCTTGCACCGAGATGCTGGGCAGCAGGCTGCTCTCGGCCACATGGATGGTGGTCGAGGCGACGTCGACGTCGAAGCCTGCGGCCAGTACCGCCGGATGCTCCTTGAAGGCCATCGCGGTGGCGTCGTCGCGGCTGCGCGGCAAATAGCGGTCCACTGGCTCGGCGGGCCGCAACTGGCCGGGCGGGTTGCCGATCACCTGGGTATAGGTTGCCCGGCTGATGGCGAGATTGACTTCGGCGGCATTCAGATCCGCCTGGCCGCGGCTGAGCCGCGCCTCAGCCTGCGCGGTGTCGGTCGGCGTTACGTCGCCGGCATTGAGGCGCCTTTGGGTGACGCCGAGGGTTTCCCGCAAGAATGCGACATTGGAGCGTTGCGCTTCCACCAGCGACTGATTGGCGAGCACATTGCTATAGGCGGTGACGGCGTCGAGCAGCACGCCTTGACCGACATTGCGCAATGCCTCGCGACCCGACTGCACCTGCAGTTCCGCCACGCGCACGCTGTTTGCGGTCTTGAAGCCGTTG
>DASSGM010000213.1:0-32442 GCA_035693465.1 Bradyrhizobium sp.
TTGATGACCCAGTTGGCCGAGGTCGCGCCCGATCATGTTGTGCTGGAAGTCGGTACGGGTTCGGGCTATCAGGCCGCCATCCTCGCGCGGCTGGCGCGAAAGGTCTGCACCATCGAGATTATCCCGCAATTGGCCGAGGCCGCCGCGAAAACGCTCAAAGACCTCGCCTATGACAACGTGAGCGTCAGGCTTGGCGACGGCTATGGCGGCTGGCCCGAATGCAGTCCTTTTGACGCCATCGTCGTGACCGCTGCGCTCGGCCAGCCACCGCCGCCGCTGATCGAGCAGCTTAAAGTGGGTGGCCGCCTCGTCATGCCGGTGGGGCCCGGCTACACCACTCAGCAGCTCACGGTCGTCGACAAAATCGCCCCTGGCGAGACGACAACGCGCGCCGTCGCCCTCGTGCGCTTTGTGCCCTTTACGCGTTCACAAAATTAACAGCCAGCCCGAAGCAGGCTCGACCCGACGCGCGGCAAGCTGAGGAGTTTCATCGGGCGCCGCCCAGTGGCAATAAACTCTCCCTATTCCCGCTACCCAAGTAGGGGTGTCCGCGCAAGGCGCGGCCCGATGACAAGGCTCTGCCGTAACCCGCCTCTTTATCGTCAGTGAAAGGCGGATTAGGTTTGGCTGATCTGCGCTCCGGCTGCATAGAGCAGCGCACCGTCGCAGCGGTGGAATCTCTAGGCAACCGGCAAGGCGCACACTTGACGCCCGCTTCTCTTATCATGGCGAAGTGAGATGCGAATGTTCATGGCGTTTCTGATCTTTATCGCGCTCGCTTACTTCTGGGACGCCGAGTACAACAACGGTCGGCTCGCGGACGGCGTGAGCAGCATGGGACAATCCATATATCACCACATGGCGCACTAGCCCGCCCGCCCGGCCCGCCTAATCGCCGGCTGTTCGAACTTTTCAGCGCGCGCCTTTTAGCATGCATGAGGTCGAGCACGTCACGGTAACCCCACGACTGCACTTGATGCAGACATCAACGCACTGATCTCGCGATTTTGGATTGTAGGATGGGTAAAGGTCGGTTGCACATTTGTTTGCAGAGGCAGTGACCTCAGGATCGGGCGAGCATGACGCGGCCCCAAAACTCAGGATTAGCGCAATAGCTGCACTTCGCATGCAAGCCTCTCACCGCCTGTGCGATTCGAATCGAAACGGCTTCCTATTCTATCATCCGAGCGCAAACAGAAACATTGCGCGCAAGCGGCCCGGATCGCACTCGCACCTTGCGCCTGCTCGACGTCGCGGGTGGTACCCTGCAAGGTCTCCCCAATCGGAATGCTGCCAGCGCCCCTGTAAATGCAACCGGCGAATACTTTGTTCCGGTGGTGACGTTACCCCTCTGTGATGCTACGACAGGGTCATCCCTAGCGAATTGCCGCCCAACCGGTCACTGCATGCGAAAGTTCCTCACGGCACGATTTTTTGCTGGCGCAGTTCTATTTGTCATCCTGTGCGCACCGCAATCGGTATCGGCGCAACCAGTCCCGGCTCCGGGCAGGTCGGTAGCTGCTCCGCCCAGGGCGGCGGCAGCCGCAACCCCGCGCGGCGCCGCCTGCCACAATGGCATGTCCTTCGACCACTTCCTCACTGATCTGAAGCAGCAGGCGATCGCGGCGGGCGTGTCGCAGCGGACGATTACGGAAGCTTCGCCCTATCTCGTCTACGACCAGGGCATCGTTAACCGCGACCGCGGCCAGCGCGTGTTCGGGCAGGTGTTCACCGAGTTCGCCGGCCGCATGGCCGCGAACTACCGGATGCAGCAGGGCCAGGCGCGGATCAAGGCTCACGCCACTGCGTTCGCGCGCGCCGAGAAGGAGTACGGGGTGCCGCCGGCGGTGATCGCGGCGTTCTGGGGGCTGGAGAGCGATTTCGGCGCCAACATGGGCAGCCTGCTGACGCTGCCCTCGTTGGTGTCACTGGCCTATGACTGCCGCCGCTCGCAGATGTTTGCCAACGAAACCATTGCGGCGTTGAAAATCATCCAGCGTGGCGACCTCACGCCCGAGGAGATGGTCGGCTCGTGGGCGGGCGAACTCGGCCAGACGCAATTTTTGCCGACGCATTATTTCAACTACGCCGTTGATTACGACGGCGACGGGCGCCGCGATCTTCTGCGCAGCCCGGCCGACGTGATCGGCTCGACCGCGAACTACATCGCCAACGGCCTTAGATGGCGGCGCGGCGAGCCCTGGCTGCAGGAAGTACGCGTGCCGCAAAACCGCGCTTCAACTTTTCCCTGGGACCAGGCCGATCTGACGATCCAGCTGCCGCGCGCAAGATGGGCCCAGCTTGGCGTGACCTATCCGAACGGCCGCGCGCTGCCGAACGATGACCTGCCGGCGTCGCTATTATTGCCGATGGGTCGCATGGGGCCGGCGTTCCTGGCCTATCAAAATTTCGCGGCTTACATCGAGTGGAACAACTCGCTGATCTATTCGACTACCGCCGGCTATCTCGCCACCCGCATTGCCGGTAGCCCGCCGATGCTGCGTCCCTCCGCATCGGTCGCGCAACTGCCGTTCGCCGAGCTCCGCGAATTGCAGCAACTATTGGTGCGCGCAGGCTACAATGTCGGCAAGGTCGACGGCGTCATGGGCCAGCAAAGCCGCAGCGCAGTGAAGGCAATGCAGATCAAATACGGCCTGCCCGCGGATTCCTGGCCGACCGCCGAGCTGCTCACGCGCATGCGCGGCGTGCCGCGAGTGCAGGCGCTTCCGCTCGGGGCCGAAGCCGCGCGGTAGGCGGGACGGCTTTGAGGTGGCGTCGAATGGTAGCACAAGAGAGCTGGATGGCCGGACGAACCCGGTCATGACGAAAAAGAATAGTCCCCGTCATTCCGGGATGGTCCGAAGACCAGACCACAGATGTGCAATTGCACATCGGGGAACTTCGAGGTTCCGGGTTCGCGCTCCGCGCGCCCCGGAATGACGTGAGAAGGAGAACTCACCATGTCCACCACCACGCAGGCGCCGAAACAGATCGATCCATCCGCGTCGTTGCATGCCGAGACGCTGGGCCAGGCGAGGAGCCATGGGCGGCTCAAGGGACGCCGCATCATCGTGGTCGGCGCCGGACAGCGCACAATTGTCGATGAGGATCCGCCTGTTGGAAACGGCCGGGCGATGTCTGTCTTGTTCGCGCGCGAAGGCGCCGATGTCGCCTGCATCGATATCAACAAGGAGGCTGCCGAGGATACGGTTAAGCAAATCACGTCCGAAGGCGGCAACGCGTTCGCCGATATCGTTGACGTCGCCGATGCATCCGCGATCGCCCCGAGCGTGGAGCGCTGCGCGAAGAAACTCGGCGGGCTCGACGGGCTGGCGCTCAACGTCGGGATCTCGTCGGGCCTGTCGCTGCCGAACATGACCGCGGAAGCCTGGGACAGGGATTTTGCGGTCAACCTCCGCAGCCACATGCTGTTTGCGCAAAAGGCGCTGGAAGTGATGTCGCCCGGCGGCGCCATCATCCTGATGTCGTCGATGGCAAGCCAGCGCGCCAATGGCCGCAACCCGGCCTATGAATCCTCCAAGGCCGCGCAGATCGCGCTCGGCCGCGCCATCGCCCGGGCCGGTGAGGAAAAGGGCATTCGCTGCAACGTGATCGCGCCGGGATTCATGGATACCCCGATGGGGCGCGACGCCAGCCGAAGGCGCGCCGATCGGGCGGTCACAGTGCCGTTCGGCCGCCAGGGCACCGGCTGGGAGGTTGCCTATGCTGCGCTGTTTTTGATTTCGAATGAATCATCCTACGTCAACGCGCAGACGCTGTTCCTCGATGCCGGCCACATGGCGGGTATCGTGCGCAGCTAGTCTGCATCCCGCGAATGGCGGATGGGATTGCCACCCACAATGGCTATGCCTACCTCTTCCACATCTGCAATGACCGGAACAGCAACAAAATGAGCAAGCCGACCAAACTTTTCGAGCCCTACAGACTTGGCCCACTCACCTTGCCCAATCGCCTGGTGATGGCGCCCTTGACGCGCAACCGCGCGGTTGAGGGCCTGGTGCCGAGCCCGCTGGCGATCGAGTATTACGGGCAGCGCGCCTCCGCCGGCCTCTTGATCACCGAAGCGAGCCAGGTTTCGCAGCAAGGCCAGGGCTATCAGGACACGCCCGGCATCTATTCCAAGGAACAGGTTGCGGGCTGGCGCAAGGTGACAGATCGCGTTCACGCGCGCGGCGGGCGCATCTTCATCCAAATCTGGCATGTCGGGCGCATTTCGCACACCTCGCTGCAGCCGAATGGCGGCGCGCCGGTGGGGCCGTCGGCGATCCACGCCAAGGGCAAGACCTTTGTCGGCGGCGCGTTCACCGACATTTCCGAACCGCGCGCGCTTGAGCTTGAGGAAATCCCCGGCATCATCGAAAGCTTCAGGCGCGGCACGGTCAACGCGCTGGAAGCGGGTCTTGACGGCGTCGAGATTCATGGCGCCAACGGTTATCTGCTCGATCAATTTGCCAAGGACGGCACCAACAAGCGCAGCGATGCCTATGGCGGGTCGATCGAGAACCGCGCAAGGCTGATGCTCGAAGTCGCAAAAGCGGTGGCTGAGGAGGCCGGCCCCGAGCGGACCGGCATCCGGATTTCGCCGGTCACGCCGGCCAATGATGTCTCCGATTCCAATCCGCAACCGTTGTTCGATCACATCGTCGACGGCCTCAATGCGCTAAAACTCGTCTATCTCCACGTCATCGAAGGCGCAACCGGCGGCGCGCGCGATATCGCGCCGTTCGACTACGGCTCGTTGCGCAAGCGTTTCAGCGGCGCCTATGTCGCCAACAACGGCTATGACTTCGAACTCGCCGACAAGGTGCTGGCGGCGAATGAGGCCGACCTGATCGCGTTCGGCAAACCGTTCATCGCCAATCCCGACCTGGTCGAGCGCCTGAAGCGCGGCGCGCCGCTCAACGTACCGGACAAGGCGACGTTCTACGGCGGCGGCGCCAAGGGCTACACCGATTATCCCGCGCTGGACGAAGCGCTGGACGCGGCGCAGTAGGAAACGGACACGCACGCATCGTCATTCCGGGATGGTCCGAAGGACCAGACCTCAGATGCGCAATTGCGCATCGGGGAATCTCGAGATTTCCAGGTTCGACGCTTCGCGTCGCCCCGGAATGACGAAAAGGCCGGGATTGCTCCCGGCCTTCTCTGTCTCTCCTGGCGTCAGGCCTCGCAAAAGCGAGGCATCCAGTAAACGCAACCGGCAGCGATAAAGCCGAGCGGCCGCGGGGTACTGGATCGTCCGATCAAGCCGGACGATGTCAGCAGACTCACTGCAACGAGGCGCGCTTCGGCGGCGTTGCCGGCCACGACTTGATCAGCGTGTCGTAGTCGACGGTTTCGCCCTTCGGCTTCTCGTTCGCCAGCTTGCGCTGGGGGGCGATGGTGCCGTCCTTCTCGGCCTTCTTGAACCAGTACTCGGCCGTTTCCTTCTTGTTGAGCTTCGGCCCGCAAGCGCCTTGCACGCCGGATTTCTCCAGACGCTCCAGCACCGAATCCTGGGCTGCCGCCAAAGCATCCATAGCCGCCTGCGGCGTCTTCGAACCGGACGACGCATCGCCGATATTCTGCCACCACAGCTGAGCAAGTTTCGGATAATCCGGAACGTTGTTGCCGGTCGGGGTCCACTGCACGCGTGCGGGCGAGCGGTAGAATTCGATCAGCCCGCCGAGTTTTGGCGCGCGCTCGGTGAACGACTTGTCCCAGATGTCGGATTCACGGATGAAGGTGAGACCGACATGGCTTTTCTTCAGGCTCACCGTCTTGGAGATGATGAACTGCAGATAGAGCCAAGCCGCCTTGCGGCGGTCCGCAGGCGTCGACTTCAACAGCGTCGCCGAGCCGGCGTCCTGATAGCCGAGCTTCATGCCTTCCTTCCAGTACGCGCCGTGCGGAGATGGCGCCATCCGCCATTTTGGCGTGCCATCCGCATTCACGACCGGAATACCCGGCTTCACCATGTCATGGGTGAAAGCCGTGTACCAGAAGATCTGCTGCGCGATCGCACCCTGTGCCGGCACCGGTCCCGACTCGGAGAAAGTCATACCCTGAGCCTGCGGCGGGGCATATTTCTTCATCCAGTCGAGATACTTGACGATCGAGTAGACCGCCGCCGGACCGTTGACGTCGCCGCCGCGTTCCACCGACGAGCCCACCGGACGACAGCCTTCCATGCGGATGCCCCATTCATCCACGGGGAGACCGTTGGGGATGCCCTTGTCGCCGTTACCCGCCATCGACAACCAGGCGTCGGTGAAGCGCCACCCCAGCGACGGGTCCTTCTTGCCGTAATCCATGTGGCCATAAACCCGGACGCCGTTGATCTCCTTGATGTCGTTGGTGAAGAAATCGGCGATATCTTCGTAGGCAGACCAGTTCACGGGAACGCCGAGCTCGTAGCCGTACTTGGCCTTGAACTTGGCCTTGTAGTCGGGGTTGGTAAACCAGTCGTAGCGGAACCAGTACAGGTTCGCGAACTGCTGGTCGGGAAGCTGATACAGTTTCCCGTCCGGCGCCGTGGTGAAGGACTTGCCGATGAAGTCATTGACGTCGAGCATGGGATCGGTGACGTCCTTGCCTTCGCCGGTCATGTAATCCGACAGCACGACGGTCTGGTTATATCGGAAGTGCGTGCCGATCAGATCGGAATCATTAATCCAGCCGTCATACACGTTCTTGCCGGACTGCATCTGGGTCTGCAGCTTTTCAACCACGTCACCTTCCTGAATGGTGTCGTGCTTAACCTTGATGCCGGTGATTTCGGTGAAGGCCTTGGCCAGGGTTCTGGATTCATATTCGTGCGTCCCAATCGTTTCCGAGACGACGTTGATCTCCATTCCCTTGAACGGCTGGGCGGCCTTTTCAAACCACTGCATTTCTTTCAACTGATCTTCCTTGGACAAGGTCGAGGGTTGAAACTCGGTATCGATCCACCTCTGCGCGGTTGCGTCGTCCGCAAAGGCGGGCGCGGCCAGCGTCACGGAAGCCGCAATCAGCGCCGCAGCGCTCGTCATGGTCAGCAGGCTATTCTTGGTCAAGGGACCGTTCCTTCCTCTAAAGTGTCGCATGTTGATTCCTCCGTTGCAGCGACAAACGTTACCCAGGCCCGGGTTGCTCCCGGATCTGCTCTTTTTCGCTTTCCTCAGACGGTGCGGAAAATCGCAACGGCCAAAACAAGCGAAATCACGGTGGCGAGCCACAGGCTCGACAATTCAATTCCCTCTCCGATCGGAAGCGTCGCGATCGTGTCGGTGCCGACCAGCCCGATCCACAACAGGTGGATTACGGCCGTCAAGACAAGCGAAATGAACAAGCGGTCGCCGCGCGTCGTTGGGATGCGCAGGACGCCAACGCGTTCGGCTTCCGGATAGGCAACCGCGAGCCAGGTCATGACCGCCAGAGTTGCAGCTAACAGCGCGAAGAAAAGCGCAGTCGGCGGCGTCCAGGCCATCCATGCGATGCTTTCCATGGCTTATTCCTCCACACCAAGCATCGCGGCGGAGCAAAGCTCCCTCTCCCATGGGGAGAGGGTTGGGGTGAGGGGGTAAGGTCTATCGATAGAGCGTAACCCCTCACCCGGATTTCTCGCTCCGCGACAAATCCGACCTCTCCCTGTGGGAGAGGTGAAGCGGAGTCCGCAGATGCGTTTCGATCGAATCACCATCGGACTACACCCTGCCGAGCGCGAAGCCGCGCGCGATGTAATTGCGGACAAACCAGATCACCAGCGCGCCAGGAATGATGGTCAAGACGCCGGCCGCGGCCAACAGTCCCCAATCCATTCCGGCCGCGGAGACGGTGCGGGTCATGGTGGCCGAAATCGGCTTGGCGGCCACCGAGGTCAACGTGCGCGCCAGCAGCAATTCGACCCAGGAGAACATGAAGCAGAAGAACGCGGCGACGCCGATGCCGCTCGCGATCAACGGCACCAAAATCCTGATGAAGAACCGCGGGAACGAATACCCATCCAGAAAAGCCGTCTCATCGATCTCGCGCGGCACCCCGGACACGAACCCTTCCAGGATCCACACAGCCAACGGCACATTGAAGATGCAATGCGCCAGCGCGACCGCCCATGGCGTGTCGAACAGGTTGATCGCCGAATAAAGATTGAAGAACGGCAGCGCATAGACCGCCGCCGGCGCCATGCGGTTGGACAGCAGCCAGAAGAACAGATGCTTGTCGCCGAGGAAGCGGTAACGCGAAAACGCATACGCCGCGGGCAGCGCGACCGCGATCGAAATCACGGTATTGATGATCACATATTTCAGCGAATTGATGTAGCCGGAGTACCAGCTCTCGTCGGTGAAGATGCGCATGTAGTTGGCGATGGTCGGCTGATGCGGCCACAGCGTCATGGTTGTGACGATCTCGTAATTGGTCTTGAAGCTCATATTGACCAGCCAGTAGATCGGCAGCAGCAGGAAGATCAGGAACAGCGAGAGAATGAGACGACGGCCGGGAATCGAATGCATCATGCGACTCCCTTGGCTGGCTGGCGCTCGGTGCCGGCATTGGTCATGACGGTATAGAACACCCAGCACACAATGATGATGATCAGGTTGTAGACCAGCGACAACGCGGCCGCCTTGCCGAGATCGAATTGCCCGAGTGCGATCTTGACGAGTTCGATGGAAACGAATGTCGTCGAGTTGCCGGGACCGCCGCCGGTGACCACGAACGGCTCGGTGTAGATCATGAAGCTGTCCATGAACCGCAACAGCACCGCGATCAACAGCACGCGGTTCATCTTCGGAAGCTGGATCGCCTTGAACACCGCCCATCGCGAGGCGCCGTCGATCTGCGCGGCCTGATAATAGGCGTCGGGTATCGATTTCAACCCGGCATAGCACAGCAGCGCGACCAGGCTGGTCCAGTGCCAGACGTCCATCACGATGACGGTGGCCCAGGCGTCGAGATCGTTGGCGACGTAGTTGTAATGCAGGCCGAGGCCGTTCAGGGTATAACCAAGCAGTCCGATGTCGGGCCGCCCGAAGATCTGCCAGATCGTTCCGACCACGTTCCATGGAATCAACAGCGGCAACGCCATGATCACCAGGCAGGCGGCGACCGTCCAGCCCTCGCGCGGCATCGACAGCGCCACCACGATTCCAAGCGGGACCTCGATCGCGAGGATCACGGCGGAGAAGAACAGGTTGCGCCACAGCGAGGCTAAAAACCGCTCGCCGAGATCGGTTGTCGGATCGAGCAATTCCTTGAACCAGCCGACGCCATTCCAGAAAAACTGATTGTTGCCGAAGGTGTCCTGCATCGAATAGTTCACCACCGTCATCAACGGCAGGATGGCGGAGAACGCCACCACCAGAAACACCGGCAGCACCAAAAACCAGGCCTTTTGGTTGATGGTCTTGTCCATTACGCTGAACCCTCGATCAAGCGGCTGTCGGCGTAGACGTGAACGTGCGATGGATCGAATACGAGGCCTGCGACATTGTCCGGGACAGAAAATCCCGGCGGCACCCGTGCTGCAAACTTGACGTCGCCAACGAGGACGCGCGCGAAGCGGATGCGGCCGAGATCATCGATCCGCTCGATGTTGGCCAACAGCAGGCCCGGCGCCGGCGGCGCGACGTCGACGAATTCGGGACGCACGCCAACCTCGATCCTGGCGCCGGCCGGCAGGCCGTTATAGCTCCGGCGCAGCGCAATGATGTGACCGTCGATCCGGGCCTCGCGGCCCCTGACCTCGGCCGGCACGATGTTCATGCCGGGCGAGCCGATGAAATAGCCGACGAAGGTATGCGCCGGCTTGTCGAACAATTCCGCCGGCGTCCCGCTCTGCACCACCCGGCCGTCATGCATCACCACAACGGTATCGGCGAATGTCAGCGCCTCGGTCTGGTCGTGGGTGACATAGATCATCGTCAGGTCGAGGTCGCGATGCAGCGCTTTCAGCTTCGAGCGCAATTGCCATTTCAGCTCCGGATCGATCACCGTCAGCGGCTCGTCGAACAGAATCGCAGCAACGTTGGATCGGACCAGGCCCCGGCCGAGCGAGATTTTCTGCTTGGCGTCGGCGGTCAGCCGCGTCGCCTTGCGTGAAAGATAGGGCGTGAGATCGAGCAGCCGCGCGATCTGCGCGACCCGCGCGTCGATCTCGGTGTTCGGCACGCCGCGATTCTTCAGCGGGAATGCCAGATTTTGTCCGACCGTCATGGTATCGTAGATCACCGGAAACTGGAACACCTGCGCGATATTGCGCTTCTGGGTTGACAGCGGTGTGATGTCGACGCCGTCGAACAGGATCTTGCCGCGCGACGGCGTGACAATGCCGGAGATCAGATTGAGCAGCGTGGTCTTGCCGCAGCCCGATGGTCCGAGGAGCGCATAGGCGCCGCCCTGCCGCCAGGTCATCGTAACAGGCTTCAGCGCAAAAGATTCGGGATCGGCGGCATTGCCGCTGTAGGAGTGCGCGAGATCAACGAGGTCAATGCGGGCCATGCCGAATCTCCCTCACATCGCGCCGGGCGCGGCGACCAGACGGCCGGCCGCGTCGAACACAAAGACATTGTCGGGATCGAGCGCCGCATCCAGCACGTGTCCGGGCGGATATTCGTGCACGCCGTGCAGCACGGCGACCCAGTTGGAAGCACCGCGATTGAGGTGCACGAAACTTTCCGAACCGGTGATTTCGGTCACCGTGACGGTGGCCTGAAAGGCATGGCGGCCGGCAATTCCGTTGGCGACTTCGAGCTGATGGGCGCGAAAGCCGACCCGATAGGCGCCGTCGCCAAGACCGGCGTAAAGTCCCGACGCGGGCGCCTTGACGCCGCCGGCATACTGGATCGAGCCGTTGGTCTTTTCGATCCCGACGATATTGAGCGGCGGATCGGAAAATACCTGGGCAACACGCAGTGTGTCAGGATGGCGATAGACTTTCGAAGTCTCGCCGGCCTGCAATATCTGGCCCTCCCACATACAGACGGTGCGGCCGCCAAGCAGCAATGCTTCGGAAGGCTCGGTGGTGGCATAGACAAAGATTGCGCCGGAGGCTTCGAAAATGCGCGGTAGTTCGGTGCGCAACTCCTCGCGCAGTTTATAGTCGAGATTGGCGAGCGGCTCGTCCAGCAGCACCAGATCGGCGCCCTTGACCAGCGCGCGCGCGATCGCGGTGCGCTGCTGCTGGCCGCCGGACAATTGCAGCGGCGTGCGGTGCAAATACGGCTCGAGCCGCAACAGCTTTGCAGCCTCCTGCACGCGAATGTCGATTTCCGCGCGCGGCTTGCCCTGCACCCGCAGCGGCGAAGCAATGTTTTCATAGACCGTGAGCGAGGGGTAATTGATGAACTGCTGGTAGACCATCGCCACCGAACGCTGCCGCACATCGACGCCGGTGACGTCCTTGCCGTCAACAAGAACGCGGCCGGTGGTCGGCTTGTCGAGGCCGGCAAGCAGCCGCATGATCGAGGTCTTGCCCGACAGCGTCGGGCCCAGCAGCACGCTCAAGGTGCCCCGCGTAAGCGTCAGCGAGACGTCGCGGATGGTCGGAATGCCATCGACTGATCGCGCGACGTTTTCGAGGCTAACGGTCATGTCCGCCCTCCTGCTTCCAGCAACGGACTTTCACGAGGAAGACGGTGCGCGGCAATCCAGTCATCGATGGCGGCGATTTCGGCGGGCGACAGTCGCAATCCCAGCTTGGACCGTCGCCATACGATGTCGTCGGCGGTCAAGGCCCACTCCGATGACATCAGGTACTTGACTTCGCGCTCGGTCAAGGTAGCGCCGAAGGATTGACCGAGATCATCTGCTGATTTCGCATGGCCCAGCACTTTGCTCGCACGTGTGCCATAGGCATGCGCGAGACGATTGGCATGCGCGACGGAGAGAAACGGATAATTGCGGCTGAGCTCGGCGGCCAGCGCCGATATCGCCGAGACATCCAGATCGCCGCCGGGCAGCGGCGATCTTGCGGTCCAGCCTTGGCGCGCCTGGGCGCTGCGCAGATAGGGCGAGAGGCGTTCGAGCGCTTCTTCGGCGAGGCGGCGATAGGTCGTGATCTTGCCGCCGTAAATCGAGAGTAGCGGCGCGCCGCCGGGCGTGTCGAGTTCGAAAACGTAATCGCGGGTCGCAGCCTTGGCTTCGCTAGCGCCATCGTCGTACAGCGGGCGAACGCCGGCATAGGTCCAGACCACGTCCTCAGGCCTGACCGGGTTCGCCAGATATTCGCTGACGGAATCGCAGAGGTATTTGATCTCTTCGCCCGTGGCTTTGACCTTGGCGGGATCACCCTCGTAATCGCGATCGGTGGTGCCGATCAGCGTGAAATCGTCCTGGTAGGGAATGACGAAAACAATGCGCCCGTCGCTGTTCTGGAACATGTAGGCACGGTCGTGCGCGTAGAGTTGTCGCACCACGATGTGCGAGCCCTGCACCAGCCGCACTTTTGCCCTGGCGTTGACGCCGGCGCCTAACGCCAGCACATCCTCCACCCACGGTCCGCTGGCGTTGACGAGCGCACGGGCGCGGATGGTCGAACGTGCGCCGCTTTCGGTGTTTTCGACGGTGAGCTTCCAGATTGCGTCGGCCTGCCTGATCTCGACCGCGCGCGAGCGGGTGCGGATTTCGGCGCCGCGATCGGCCGCATCCCGCGCGGTGAGAACCACGAGGCGAGCGTCATCGACAAAGCAGTCGGAATATTCAAAGCCCCTGGTGTAACGGTTGGGAATCAGGGGACGTCCGACTTCGTCGCAGGTCAAATCGACCGATCGGGTCGGCGGCAGCAGGTTGCGGCCGCCGATATGGTCGTAAAGAAATAGCCCGAGCCGCAGCAACCAGGCCGGTCGCAACCCGTCATGGTGCGGCAGTACGAATCGAAGCGGACGGATGATGTGCGGCGCGATCTGCCAGAGGATTTCGCGCTCGATCAGCGCTTCGCGCACCAGCCGGAACTCGTAATATTCCAGATAGCGCAGCCCGCCATGCACGAGTTTGGTCGACCAAGACGAGGTCCCGCTCGCCAGGTCGTTCATTTCGCAGAGAAACACAGAATTGCCCCGGCCGGCCGCATCGCGGGCGATGCCGCAGCCGTTGACGCCGCCTCCGATGATGGCGAGGTCGAAAATCCGGTCCAAAAGCCGCTTCCCCCGGCGTTCGCCTGTTCACTTTGGCGATTTTGCTTTCGGTTTGGATTAAATCACAACCAAATCCGAAAGCAACCTAAAAAGGGTTACATATCGACCCCGCTGCCGACGAGGTGACTTCGGCTCGATGGGGCTCATGAAGGCGCCGCTGGCCGTCTGCAAATAGCCGCCTAGCGCTTTTCCTGGCGGAACCTGGAACACATTCATGGCCCTTCGCCTTGACTAGGGGGAGGACCCATGGCCCGCGTCTGGAACACGCCCATTTTCATCTTTGCTACGGTGTATTTCGTCGTGGACGTGGTGTCTTCGCATGTCACGCAGCCGATAACGCTATGGCTTGCCAAGAAAAAGCTTTTCGAGCGCGTGCGACTCTGGGTCCTTTCATTGGGGCCTTATCCATCGCTCGCGCTGTTTGCCGTGCCGGTCATCATCCTGGAGCCGGCAAAGCCCTTGTCGGCCTATTTGATAGGAACCGGTCATTTCTTTGCTGGTGCCGTCGTCTTCATCACGGCGGAAGTCTTGAAGCTTACCTTCGTCGAGCGGCTGTTTCAGCTTAACCGAGAGAAGCTCCTGTCGATTCCGGCTTTCGCTTGGGGATATCGATATTGGCGTCACATCATGGGCGTGATCGAATCGATGGAAGCGTGGAAGACTGCACGAAGACTGGCGGCCGATGCCGCGCGCATGGTTCGGACCAAGTGGAGTCAATTTAAGCGCGCCCGGAGGTTGTCCCGACTTCCATATCATTCCTAGCACGACCCCCACGTGGCTATAAGCAGCCATGTCGTTCGCAATTACCCGGTCGGTTGAATTGATGCTTGGATATCGCGAGGTGGCCACGTTCGGTACCGCGATCAACGATGGACCAGCATTTCCGGAATACTTTTCCTTAACGGTCATGCGGCTGACGCGCTGAAATCGACACGAATGACCCATACCGGAAGTCCGATTGCTTTCCGAAAAATTGTCGCACTGGAGTTCTTGATATCCAGACCGTATAGTTTCAGGACACTTGGCGGTAATGCGGATGTCCATTTTCTCAAGCAGAATAGCTCTCGCATTTGTATTGGCGGCGCTCTGTCTAGGCGGGCAAACGGCCCATGCCCAAGCCGTCCCTGTGACATATTGGATCCCAAGCTGGCCCGTCGGCTTTGCTGGCAATGTAGCCGTCGGCCAGAGCTCGAATACTTACGGCAACTTTCCGAGCTTTGACGGCAGTGACGCCCGAGGCGGCGGCTTTTCCTATATGCGCTACAATTTTCCGAATGGCTGGTTTGTCGGCAGCGAAGGCGGCGGCATGGGTTTGAGCATGAACGGGATCAACCAGGATGGAGCGTTCGGCAATATCGGCTCGCTTTATTATCAAGGCGTGCAGTTCGGCTATAACTTCCAAAACGCGGGCGGGTTACCCCTCACCCTCTATGCCGGTTTCGGCACCTTGAAATATAATGCGGGCATCGGTGGCCCTTTTGCCCCCTTCGACACCATGTCCGGCACATTGCCCGGCTATAGCGCGCATGCGGGCGTCGAATTCCAGCCGGCGCCGAATGTCAGTCTGTCATTCGGGTTCGGCTACACCCAACAGTCGGGACGCGTCGACGGCGACATCAATTCGCTTTCGCTGCCCGGCGCTTCTCCGTTTGCCATCAGCGGCCGCCGCTAAAAGGTGGCATTTTCCCGACTGATGAGGTGCAGTAGGTCCTATCCTACTCAACCACATCAGTCGCGGTCGCGAGCAGCGTCTGCGCGCCGCTTACATCACGATCAACGATAGAGAAGAGCCGATTAGCCTGGTGTTCAAGGCCGTAACCCCTGAGCGGGATCGGTAACGCGTCTGTTCTCGTAAGCGCGCATCCGCGCAATCGCCTCGTCCCCGCCGCACAAGTCCATGAATAGGTTGCGTTCTAGCCGCAAACCTTGATCCAGCGGGGTTTCCACGGCATTTCGGATGAGGCGTTTGATATAGCGAACGGATTGCGGGGTGTGGGATGCGAGCCTCCTTGCGATTTCCATCGCGCGGTCCAGTGCTTTTCCCGGGACGGCTTCGTGGACAAACCCCTTCTGCATCGCGTCGATAGGGGAGACTGTGACCCCCATGAGGATATGCATCAACGCCGCCGGGGTTCCGATAACCCGAGGCAGACGCTGGGTCCCGCCGGCACCCGGCAGGATTCCGATATTGACCTCCGGCAGCCCGATTTGAAAATCGCCCTGCTGCGCGATGCGAATGTCGCACGCCAGGGTAAACTCAAACCCGCCTCCCATCGCTGTACCGGAGATCGCCGCGATAACTGGCTTGGGCATCTCTTCGACAAGGCGCATTGCGCTGGCGAAGCTGCCGGGAGTGTAGGGGCTATCTTCGGACCATTGCTGTCCGGAACTCTTCAGCCTCTCACCCAGGCTGACGAGTGCTGCCACTGAGTAGTGCCGCACGAAATACCCCGGTGCACCTCCGGTCACCACAACGACGCGCACCGCTTCGTCCCCTGCAAGAGCAGTCATCGCTTCCAAGAGAGCGTCACTCATTTCCGGATCGAAAAAGATACGGGCTGGACTCCCCAAGGTTACAAGGGCCACACCGTCCTCGACCCGCGTCGAAAGAACCTCTGAATCAGCCATCATCCTGCCTCCATTCAGACTCGACATTTTCGAGAATAGTGAACATTTGCAGCCCCTTTTGAAAAAACCTTCAGCGCCCCCGTTTGGCGTCGCACGAGTAAAGTTACGTAAGGCAGCACTATAAAGCCTGCGGATACGCCCTAGCGCAGTCGCGTAACGGTCGAAGGAGGCGCAACGGGCTCGCCCGGCTCGTCGATATCGGCTGATGGCTTGGGCATTGCCTCGATCACCTCGATGCCGCGGCTGTGGCAGATATTTGCAAGTCCGGCCGGCAGCGCCGCGTCCGTGACAAAGGTCTGGATCTGGCTGATATGGGCAATGCGCACCGGCGCGCTGCGTCGCAGTTTTGTCGAATCCGCGACCAGCATCACGCTGCGCGCATTGGCGATGATGGCTTGCGCGACCTGAACCTCGCGATAGTCGAAATCGAGCAGCGCGCCCTCCTCGTCGATCGCGGAGGCACCGATGATGGCGTAATCGACCTTGAACTGGCCGATCAGGCTGGTAGCGGTCGAACCGATCACTGCGCCATCGGCGCGGCGCACCGCGCCGCCGGCCATGATCACCTCGATGCGCGGATGGCGGTAGAGCAGCATCGCGACGTTGAGGTTGTTGGTGATGACCAGCAGATCCTCATGCGAGGTCAGCGCGCTTGCCACCTCCTCGGTGGTGGTGCCGATGTTGATGAACAGCGAGCAGCCGTTGGGAATTTTTGCCGCGGCGGCGGAGCCGATCGCCTTCTTTTCCTCGGCGGCGACGAACCGGCGCGCTTCGTAAGCGAGATTCTCGACGCCGGACGCGATGATGGCGCCGCCATGAATCCGGGTCAGCGAGCGCTGATCGCAAAGGTCGTTGAGATCCTTGCGGATGGTCTGCGCCGAAACCTCGAACCGCCGCGCCAGATCCTCCACCATCACCCGGCCGAAGGCGCGGGCGAGGTTGAGGATTTCGTTTTGGCGGTGGGTAAGGCCAGTCATGATGGCACCTCGGACAGAAGCTGCCTCATGGTGCGGCGGTTCCGCCATCCGGTCAACGAGGCAGATCGGCCTGAAGCGCGCCGCGCGGCTGAACATTGGACCAAGGTAAAGGCGGTCCGCGCCCCTGCCCCGTCGTCATTGCCGTGTTTTATGGGCCGAAGCAGATGCTCGACAAAAGCGAGCGTGGCTGCAAAACTGTCCCAAACCAAAAAGAACGGAGGAATCGATGAATATCGATCGTCGTCAGCTGGTCTTGCCGGCGCTTGCGTTTGGATTGCTGAGTGTGGCCGGAGCGACCGTAGTGCCAGCCTTGGCGGCTTCGGCGGATGAAGAGGCTGTCGCCAAGAACGTCGAGGCATTCCGTGCGGCGCAGTTCGCCGCGGACGCCAAGGCGCTCGATGCGCTGTGCGCGCCGGAACTGAGCTACAGCCACTCCAGCGGCAAGGTCGAGGACAAGCCGACTTTCATCGCCAACTCAACCGATGGAAAGTCGAAGTATTTGTCGCTGGAATATCAGGACACCACGATTCGCGTGGTCGGCCCCGCAGCGATCGTCCGCTTCCACTGGGTAGCCGAACAAGAGGCCACAGCCGACGGCAAGAAAACCGCCACCAATCTCCACATCCTGATGAACTGGCAAAAACAGGGCGCGGACTGGAAACTCCTGTCCCGATCGGCCACCAAGCTCTGACCGCGGCGCCACCGACGTTCTCTCGTCGAGCAGAAATCGCCTCGTGACATGGCTGCGGCCGGCAACGCCCGATGTTATGGTTGGATAACCGCGGGCGACAGCACCCAACGCCAGCGATTGAAGGCGGTGGGAGGGGGCCCATGACTTTAACGGAATCCTACATCGCAGGACCGACGACACCTGCCGTACGGGACATCACGCTCGGCCAGTTGCTCGAACAGGCCGCGCGGTCGGCGCCCGACCGGCTCGCGCTGATCGCCGGCGTCCCCGATCCCGCGCTTCGCCGCCAGTGGACCTATTCCGAATTTTATACCGAAGCGCAACGCACGGCGCGCGCCCTGCTCCACCGCTTCAAGCCGGGCGAGCGGATCGCGGTGTGGGCGCAGAACCTGCCCGAATGGGTCATGCTCGAATTCGGCGCGGGCCTCGCCGGCGTGGTGCTGGTCACCGTCAATCCCGCGTTCAGGGCCAGGGAACTGGAATATGTGTTGAAGCAATCCCGTTCGGCCGGCGTATTCGTCGTCACTGCCTTCCGCGGCAATCCGATGCTGGAGACGGTACGCGAGGTTGCCCCGCGCTGCCCCGAACTTCGGGACATCATCTGTTTCGACGACTGGGCAACCTTCATCGCCGCCGGCGACGACGACAGCATCGCGCTTCCTGCGGTCAAACCGGCCGATCCGGCGATGATCCAATATACCTCCGGCACCACTGGCTTTCCGAAAGGCGCGCTGCTGCATCATCGCGGCCTCGCAAACAATGGCGCCGATACCGTCGAGCGCATGGGGATCGAGCCAGGCGACGTATTCATCACGACCATGCCGCTGTTCCACACCGGCGGCTGCGTCTGCTGCGTGCTCGGCGCGGTGTCAAAGGCCGCGACGCAGCTGTTGCTGGAAGCGTTCGAACCCGGCCTCGTGCTGGAACTTTTCGCCAGGTATCGCGGCAATGCGATGGTTGGCGTACCGACCATGCTGGTGGCGATGCTCGAACATCCCTCTTTCGCATCGACCGATCTTTCCTCGGTCAAGGCGATCTGTTCCGGCGGTTCGACCGTGCCGGCCGCGCTCGTCACCTTGTTCGAGCAAAAACTGGGGGCGCCCTTCACCATCGTGTTCGGGCAGACAGAATGCTCCCCGGTGGCCGCCATGACGATGACAACCGACACAATCGCTGACAAGGCCGGAACGATCGGCCTGCCCTTGCCCAATATGGAAACCAAGATCATCAATCCCGACACCGGCAAGACCGCCGCAATCAGTGAAATCGGCGAATTCTGTACCCGCGGCTATCACATCATGCTCGGCTATTTCGAAATGCCGGAGGCGACCGCCGCCGCCATCGATGCCGACGGCTGGCTGCATACCGGCGATCTCTGCGCGATGGACGCCCGCGGCTATTGCACGGTCGAGGGCCGGCTGAAGGACATGATCATCCGGGGCGGCGAGAATATCTATCCGCGCGAGCTCGAGGAATTGCTGTTCCGTCATCCCACGGTCGGCGAGGTCGCGGTCATCGGCCTGCCGCACGAGAAATGGGGCGAGGAGGTCGCCGCCTTCATCCGCCCTGCGCCCGGCGCCGTCATCGACAAGGAAGCATTGTCGGCCTACATGCGCGTCTCGCTCGCTCCGCACAAGACGCCGAAACACTGGTTCGTGGTAGCGGCCTTTCCGCTGACCGGATCGGGCAAGATCCAGAAATTCAAGCTCCGCGAACTGTGGGCGAAAGGCGAAGTGCAGGCGTTGTGATACGAAAACGGACCTATCACCTTTAGGACTTGACAGGGGGCTACCGGGAACGGGGCAGCGTCTTGTCTTTGCTCGCATGAGAACAGACCTTGGTGCTGTCCTAAAGGTGATAGGTCCGTACGAAAATGCCGCCGCAAGATTTCCCGACTGCTTCATGGCGACGACGCGGAGACGCCGCCGGGATTCCTACGACGCGATCTCCAGCTCGCCGTTGGCGAGACGGTGCGCGGCCCGCTCGGCCTCGCGCGCATTGCGGAATCGCTGGCCTTCCAGCCGACTGAAGCGATGGGAGGCTGCGAAGAAACGATAACCACTCAGGTCGCGCACAACGATGCCCGCTGGCTGCGAGCCAACTTCAATGATGTAGGTATCGGACATGTCCCAGCCCTGGTTTCAGTGCGGGCATATAACGGTGAAGGTGCCGAAAAGGTTCCTCAGATTGATTCCAATGCTGCCCCTCATGCCCCGCGGATGCGGGGTATCCAGTACGCGGCGGCCTCTCGGCTCAATCACCAAAGTTTGTGAAATACTTGATCACCCGCCTTCGCGGATGATGACGACCTCTATATAGGCGACGGATCCACGAGCCTTACGCCGACACCGGCGCGCCGTCGCGCTTGATCGCCTGCGGATGTCCCTGTTCGTCGATCGAGACGTAGGTAAAATTGCCGTCGGTTACCAGGATCGATTGCATTTCCTTGCGGCGCTTGACCCAGGCCTCGATATGGACGGTGATCGAGGTCTTGCCGATCCGCACCAGATTGGCATGCACCGAAACCACGTCGCCAACGAACACCGGTTTGCGAAAATTCATCGCCTCGACCGCGACCGTGACGGTACGCGATTTCGCTACCTTGGACGCGAAGATTCCGCCACCGATATCCATCTGACTGAGCAGCCAGCCGCCAAAGATATCGCCGTTTTGATTGGTATCGGCCGGCATCGCCAGCGTGCGGATCGACAAATCGCCGCAAGGCTCCGTTCCATCATTCGATGGGGCGTTAGCAGCCTGGGTGTCGGTCATGTCCGAGGCCCCTCAGTGAAATCGCATTATTTGAAGCTATCCCAGCCGGCATCCGGCGCAAAACGGCCGCCGAATTTTTGCGCCAGCGCGCGCAAGGTCGAGACCACATTCTCCACCCCGCGGGTCCGCGCATAATTCAGCGGGCCGCCGCGGAACGGCGCATAGCCGGTGCCAAAGATCATCGCGCCATCGACCATGTCGGGATTGTCGACGATGCCTTCGCGCAAGCAGGCAACGCAGACATTCGAGATCGGCAAAATCAGCCGGTCGATCATTTCGTCGGTCGGCTGCGCGGTGGACGGCAAACGGGAGCTCTTGTCGGCCTTGCCGTTCTTCCAGATATAAAAACCCTTGCCAGTCTTGCGGCCGAGTTCGCCTTTTGCAACTTTCTCGCGCAGCCATGCCGGCGTCGGCGGCAGCAGGTCGCCGAACTTCGAGCGCAGCATGTCGCCGACGGCAAGGCAGATGTCGAGGCCGACCTGATCGGCGAGCTCGATCGGGCCCATCGGCATGCCGAATTTCTCCGCCGCCGCATCGATGGCAAGCCTGTCGATCCTCTCATCCAGCATCAGCATCGCCTCGAGCATGTAGGGCGTCAGGGCGCGGTTGACGAGAAAGCCGGGCGAGCTCTTGACCGGCAGCGGCAGGCGGTCGATGGCGCCGACGAAGGCCAGCGCCGCTTTCAGCATGGTCGGATCAGTGCCGTCGTGGCTGACGACCTCGACCAGCTGCAGCCGCGAAACCGGGTTGAAGAAATGCAGGCCAAGCAGCCGCTCCGGCCGTTGCAGCGTGCTACGCAGATCCTGCAGCGGAATGCTCGAGGTGTTGGTGGCAAGGATCGCGCCCGCCTTCATCTTCGGCTCGAGCGCGGCATAGACCTTCTGCTTCAATTCCAGCTTTTCCGGCACCGCCTCGATGATCAGGTCGGCATTGCGCACGCCCTCGCCGTCGAGGTCGGGCATCAGCCGATCCAGCGCGTCGCGGATGGCGGTGCGCTTGCGCGTGATCTTGCCGAACAGATCGGAAGCGCGCTTGATCGCGCCGGCGATCGGCTCCGGCTTGACGTCGGCGAGCGTGGCCCACAGGCCCTGATGGGCGCACCATGCCGCGATATCGCCGCCCATCGCGCCCGCGCCGATGACGTGAACATTGGCGATCCTGTTGCCGGCGCCTGCGAGCTTCTTCATCTGCTCGCGCAAAAAGAACACCCGGATCAGGTTTTGCGCCGTCGGCATCACCATCAGCCTGGCGAACGAGGTCTTTTCGGCCGCCAGCATCGCCGCCTTGTCGCCGCCGTGCTTCTCCCAGAGCTCGATCAGTGCGTAGGGCGCGGGATAGTGCTCATGCGGCGCGGCCTTTTCGGCTTCGCTACGCATCCGCGAAGCCAGAAAACCTCTCGCAGGACCGAGATCAAAAATCGTGTTCAGCAGCCCGGGCCGGGCGCGTTTCAGATGGCCGAACACCGCGTCCTTGACGGCGTTGCGGACATGCCGTTCCTGCACCACCGCATCGACCAGCCCGAGCGTCCGCGCCTTCCGCGCATCGATGGTCTTGCCGGTCAGGATCAGCGTCATCGCCTGCATAGGGTTGACGAGGCGCGTGAAGCGCGCGGTGCCGCCGAGTCCGGGGTGCAGGCCGAGCATCACTTCAGGAAAACCAAAGCGGGCGCCGTCGACCGCAATCCGCGACTGGCAGGCGAGCGCGACTTCGAGTCCGCCGCCAAGGCAGAAGCCGTGAATGACAGCAACGGTCGGAATCCTCAAAGCCTCAAGCCGGTCGATCACCGCATGCGCGCGGCCGATCGCAGTCTCCACAGCTTGCGGATCGGTCGCGCCGCGAAATTCATTGACGTCGGCGCCGGCGATGAAGCCGGATTTCTTCGCCGAGCGAATGACAAGGCCGGTCGGCCGCTGGTTTTCCAGCGCCGCGAGCACGTTGTCGAATTCCTCCATGACCTCGGCCGACAGCGTGTTGGCGCTGGCGGCTTCGCGGTCGAACAGCAGCCAGGCAACGCCGTCGCTGTCGCGAGTCAGCTTGAAATGGCGATAGGGCCCGCTCGGGTCCGGCTGCGGCCCAAGCTCGAGCACGCGGTCGGCGAGAACATTCATGATCCTTGAATCCATGATCACACCGTCTCTATCAGCATGGCACCGCCCTGCCCGCCGCCGATGCATTCGGTGGCAATGCCGCGTCTGGTCCCCAATCGCTTCATCGCGTTGACGAGATGCAACACGATCCGGTTGCCGCTGGTGCCGACCGGATGACCGAGGCTGATCGCGCCGCCGTCGACGTTGAGTTTGGCGCGGTTGATCTGCCCGGCGGCGCCATCAAGGCGCAAGATCTCACGGCAGAATTTTTCGTCGTTCCAGGCGGCAAGACATCCGAGCACCTGGGTCGCGAAGGCCTCGTTCAATTCCCAGGTCTCGATATCGCCGAGCGCCAATTTGTTGCGCTTTAACAGTTCTGTCGCCGACAGTACCGGGCCGAGCCCCATGATAGAGGGATCGAGCGCGGCCCACTGGCTGTCGACGATCACGGCCCTTGGCGTCAGGTCATGCTTTCTGACCGCGTCTTCCGAGGCAAGGATGGTCCATGACGCGCCGTCGGTGATTTGCGAGGAATTGCCGGCAGTGACCTGGCCCCAGGGGGGCTCGAATACCGGCTTCAGTTTGGCAAGGGTCTCGGGCGTAGAATCCGGTCGCACCCCGTCGTCGTGGTCGTAGAATTTGCCATCACGCGCGAACGCGGTTTCGACCTCGCCCTTGAGAAAACCCTGCGCCTGGGCGGCGGCAAGCCGCTTGTGACTTTCGGCGGCGTAGGCGTCGGACTGCGCGCGCGTGATGCCGAAGAGATGACCGACCACTTCCGCCGTCTGTCCCATGTTGAGCTCGGTGATCGGGTCGGTCAGCCCGCGTTCCAGCCCGATGATCGGCTTGAAATAAGAGGGGCGCACTTTTGCGAGCGCCGCGATCCTGGCCGCAATTCCCTTGGCCCCGGCAAGCCCGGCAAACCAGCGCACGCCCTGCTGGGGCCACACCAGCGGCGCGTGGCTGAGTGCCTCCGCCCCGCCGGCCAGGATCAAATCGGAAACGCCTTCGCGGATGTAGTGATACGCTGTGTCGATCGATTGCATGCCGGAGCCGCAATTTATCTGCACGGTGAAGGCCACCATCGCTTCGCCCATGCCGAGCCGCAATGCGGCGACACGCGCCGGATTCATCTCGTCCGCAATCACGTTGACGCAGCCGAGGATCATCTGATCGAACGCATCAGGCTTAAACGGTTGCCGGGCCAATAGCGGCCGGCCGCACTGCACGGCGAGATCGACCGGGGTGAACGGGCCGGGTCCGCTGCGCGCTTTCAGGAATGGCGTCCGGCTGCCGTCGATGATGAAAACCGGTCGCGCCATCAGCTCGCCGCCCTCTGCTCACCAAGCTCCTGGAAGAACCGGTGCACTTCAGCGGGCTTCTTGTACTGCGGCGACAGCGCCTCGGGCGCGAAGTCATCGACTTCGATCACTTTCGCAACAGCTTCATGCGCCGCCGCCAGCTGATCGCCCTCGGCTTGCGTGATGACGCCCTTCTTCACCGCGTCGCGCCAGTCGTGGATGTGGGCGGCGCGGATTCGTTTGCCGATATCTTCGGTGCCGGTGACCAGAACAAACGCCTTCTCCAGCCGGGCGACACCGCGGTCATCATCGATGAGCGACAGGTCAGGGGTCAGGCGGTCGCGTGCCGCCGATGGCTCCAGCACAAGCTGCGCGCATTGCTCGACCACACTATCGGAAGGACCGAGCACGCGGGCGCCGAACGGCTGGACCAGCAATTTCAGAATGACCGCGACAAACCGGTTCGGCAAATTCGCCAGGATTTCCGCGAAGCGGTTTTCGATGGTTTTGAAGCCGCTCGCCATGCACCATTCGAGCGCGGCAAAGTCGGCCTGCTGGCGGCCCTCGTCCTGCCAGCGTTTCAGCGCGGCCGACAGCAAATACAGTTCGGAAAGAATATCGCCGAATCGCGCCGACAGCATTTCCTTGCGTTTTAGCGCGCCGCCCAGCGTCAGCAGCGCCATGTCGGCGCACAGCGCGAATGCCGACGAGTAGCGCGAGAGCTGTCGATAAAATCGGGTCGCCTCGCCGGCCTCCGGCGCTGGCGCGAATACGCCGTTGGTCCAGCTTCGGCCCCAGGTCCGGAACAGCGTCGTCACGCTATGACCGATATGCTTCCAGAACGCCTTGTCGAAGGCATCCAAGGCCTTGATGCGGTCTTCTTCGCGCAGCGCGTTCATCTCTTCCAGAAGATAGGGATGCGCGCGGATCGCGCCCTGTCCGAACACGATCAGGTTGCGGGTGAGAATGTTGGCACCCTCGACCGTGATGCCGACCGGCACCGAGCGATAGAGATCGCCCATGTAGTTCTGCGGACCTTCGATCACGGCCTTGCCGCCATGGATATCCATCGCGTCGTCGATCGCGATCCGCATCCGCTCGGTGGCGTGCAGCTTCATGATCCCGGAGATCACAGCGGGATGGTGGCCCTGATTGAGCGCGGCGCAAGTCAGCCGCCGCGCCGCATCGAGCAGATAGGCGGTGCCGGCGATGCGGGCGAGCGGCTCCTGGACGCCTTCGAATTTTCCAATCGGCACGTTGAACTGCTCGCGGACCCGGGCATAGGCGCCGGTGGTGCGCGCCGCATATGCCGCGCCCGCGGCTGACAATGACGGCAGCGAGATGCCGCGCCCGGCGGCCAGCGCCGTCATCAGCATCTTCCAGCCCTGGCCGAGGCGCTCCTGTCCGCCGATGATGTAGTCTATCGGGATGAAGACATCGCGGCCCCAGTTCGGGCCATTCTGAAACACCTGCATCGCCGGCAAATGGCGGCGGCCGATCTCGACGCCAGGCAGATCGGTCGGGATCAGCGCCACGGTGATGCCGAGTTCTTCCATCGGCCCGACCAGATGATCGGGGTCATAGGCCTTGAAGGCGAGCCCAAGCAGGGTGGCGACCGGGCCGAGCGTGATGTAGCGCTTGTGCCAGTTAAGGCGCAGCCCGAGCACTTCGCGCCCTTCGAAATGGCCCTTGCAAATGACGCCGCTGTCGACCATCGAGGCGGCGTCCGAGCCGGCTTCGGGGCTGGTCAATCCAAAGCAGGGAATTTCCCGGCCGTCGGCAAGCCGCGGCAGCCATTGCTGCTGCTGATCTCTGGTGCCAAAGCGCATCAACAGTTCGCCGGGGCCGAGCGAATTCGGCACCATCACGGTGACAGCGGCCGTGACCGAGCGCGTCGAAATCTTGCGCACCACTTCCGAATGCGCGTAGGGCGAGAAACCCAGCCCGCCATATTCTTTCGGAATGATCATGCCGAAGAATTTTTCCCGCTTGATGAAGTCCCAGACCTCCTCAGGCAGGTCGCGTAATTCCCAATTGATCTTCCATTCGTTGAGCATCGCGCAGAGCGCATCGACCGGGCCGTTGAGAAAGGCCTGCTCTTCGGCCGTCAGCGTCGCCGGCGCATAGCCAAGCAGTTTCGACCAGTCGGGATTGCCGGTGAACAGCTCGGCATCCCACCAGACGTCGCCGGCCTCCAGCGCCTCGCGCTCGGTGTCCGACATCAGCGGCAACACCGTGCTCGCCCACGAGAAGACTGGCTTGGTAATGAAGTCGCGGCGGAAGCTCATGGCGATGTCCTCCTGGTTCGGCGCAGGGTGGCTCATGTTAGCGGAAAGTGCCTGTTTCGGGTGAACACTTCGCTTTGAAAATGACGCGAAATGACGCGGCCGGAGAGCCCATTTGATAATGGCAGGCCCCGGCTTCCGTTCCGGAAAACGACATGATGGCTGAGACTTCCGGGGTTCGTCTGAGTGGGGTCGGGCCCGATCCGACCCTCTAAGAGCGAGCTTGGCCCGTCTCGACCCCGCGAAGAGCGGAGAGAGGACAAGACTTAGTCCGGCCGCTTCATCTCGAACATGGCGTCGGGCCGGATTTCAAAATAGTCGCCGCGGCGGCCGGCGCGCACGATAGGGCGCGCCAGCGCGGTCTGGTAGACGCCGTCCTTGATCATGGCCTTGTCGATGTGGACGGCCACGACCTCGCCGAGGGTAAGCCAGGCCTGCACCTTGTTGCCGTCGGCACCCTGCAGCTGAATGATCTGCGACACCTTGCATTCGAACGCGACCGGGCTTTCCGCGACCCGGGGCACGTTGACGCGCCTGCTCGGCGCTGCAGTCAGCCCGGAGATATTGAACTCATTGATGTCGTGAGCAACATGAGCGGCGGTCAAGTTCATCTGCTGCGCCAAATCCATGGTCGCCAGATTCCAGACGAACTCGCCGGTCTGCTGGATGTTGGCGACGCTGTCCTTCCATGAGGTCGAGGAAAATCCGATGATCGGCGGGTGGTAATTGAAGCCGTTGAAAAAGCTGTAGGGTGCCAGATTGATGTTGCCGTTGGCGCCGCGGGACGAGATCCAGCCGATCGGGCGCGGCGCAATGATGGCATTGAAGGGATCGTGCTTGAGGCCGTGGCCGCTTGCCGGCTCGTAATAGTGCAAATCCTTCTCAGTCACGCGGGTACCCTCTTCCCGTCACTGCGAGGAGCCAACCGGGCGCGCATTCGCGCGACCCGTTGGCTCGCAATGACGAATAACTTAACCGGTCTTGGTCGCCTTGCCGCGCGGCGCAAGGCCGGCGAGGACAAAGTCGATCATCTGGTCGAGCGACGGTCCGGGCTTGGTGGCGCATTGCGCAATCATCTGCGGGTGGAAGAACCGCATCATCGCGGTGCAGGCGCACATCGCGGCCAGCGGCACGTCGGGGGCCTCGAATTCGCCCGACGCGGCGCCGTCGGCAATCACGGCGGCGATGGTCTCGGTGATCCGCTGCATATGGGGGAGGCACACCTCCCAGCTCTCCTCCATCGCGATCTCGACCATCTCGTGCAGCTTGGAATCGCCGACATAGCGTTCGCAATTCATGCGATGGACCGTGGTCACCAGCTCGCGCAGGCGGGAAGCCGCCGAGCCGTGCCTGCTGGCGATGGCCTGAGCCGCATCCTCGACCCCGCCCATCAAGCGGCGCGCGACGCCTTCGTTGATCGCCTTTTTCGAATCGAAGAAGCGATAGACGTTCGCCGGGCTCATTCGCAGCAACTTGGCGATGTCGGCGACGGTGGTCTTTTGATAGCCGATTTCGCGAAACAAGCGCTCCGCCACCACGAGAATCCGTTCCCGGGTGTCGTGTTCGATATGTTCCGAAACCAGCGTCATGGCAGTGCTCGATTCACCGGGCTCAATGTTCAATTATTCCGCCGCCTCAGCAAGCGGAAATGCGGGCTGCGATTGGCCGTGATGCTGCGGCGCAAGATCAAGGTGCTCGCTCCGGCCGCTTTCTTCAAGGCTCTTGCGGAACCAGAGGGCATAGAGGCCCGGCAGGTACAGCAAGGTCAGGAAAGTTGCAACAAACAAGCCGCCCATGATGGTGATCGCCATCGGGCCCCAGAACGCCGAGCGCGACAGCGGGATCATCGCCAGGATCGCGGCAAGCGCGGTGAGCACCACCGGGCGGGCGCGCCGGACGGTGGCCTCGACGATCGCCTCCTTGCGGGCCAGGCCGTGGGCCACGTCGGTTTCGATCTGGTCGACCAGGATCACCGCATTGCGCATAATCATGCCGGCCAGCGCGATCAGCCCGAGCAGCGCCACGAAGCCGAACGGCTGGTTGGCGACATTCAGCCCGAGCGAGGCGCCGATGATGCCGAGCGGTGCGGTCAGGAATACCAGGATCAGCCGCGAGAAGCTCTGCAGTTGGATCATCAGCAGCGTCAGCATGACGATGACCATCAGCGGAAACAGGATGAAAATCGAGGCGTTGCCCTTGGCGGATTCCTCGAACGCGCCGCCTTTCTCGATCCGGTAGGCCGGCCCGAGGCTGTCGCGGATTTCCTGCAGCTTCGGCCAGATCTGGTTGGTGACGTCGGGCGCCTGCACGCCATCGACGACGTCGCCGCGCACGGTGATCGCCATGTCGCGGTTGCGCCGCCACAGGATCGGCTCTTCGTGGGAGTATTCGATCTTGGCGATCTGCGTCAGCGGCACCGCGACCCCGTTGCGCGAGGTGATGGTGAGATCGCCGACGCGGCCGAGATCGAGCCGTTCGGAGGGCACCGCTCGCGCGACCACGCCGACCTTCTCGATGCCGTCGCGTATGGTGGTGACCGGCGCGCCCGAGATCAGCATGCTCAGCGCCTGCGACACATCCTGCGGGGTCAAGCCGAGCGCGCGGGCGCGGTCCTGATCGACCACGAGCTTGAGGTACGGCGACTGCTCGTTCCAGTCGAGCTGTGGATCCTTGACATTGGAGTTCTGTTTGACGACGTCGCGCACCTTGTAGGCGATGTCACGCACCGTGTTGGGGTCGGGGCCGATCACGCGGAACTGGACGGGAAAGCCGACCGGCGGCCCGAAATTGAAGCGATCGACACGGACGCGCGCTTCGGTCAACGCTCCCTCATAGACCGCCTTCTCAATACGCGCCTTGATTCGCTCGCGTGCCTCGACGTTCTTGGCGACGATCACGATCTCGGCGAAAGCCTCGTTCGGTAGCTGCGGGCTCAGTCCGAGCCAGAAGCGAGGCGAACCTTGGCCGACATAGGCGGTGTAGGTCGAGATGTCGTTGTCGTCCTTCAGCAGCGCTTCCGCCTTTTTCACGGATTTTTCCGTGACGTTGAAGGCTGTGCCTTCCGGCAGCCGCAACTGCAGGAACAGCTCGGGCCGCTCGGACAGCGGGAAAAACTGTTGCTGCACGTGGCCGAAAGCCACGATCGAAAGCGCGAACACGCCGACGGTCGCCAGCACCACCTTGATACGATGATCGACGCACCACCGGATCATGCTGCGCAGAATCCGGTAGAGGCGCGTCTCATAGACCGCGTGCGGGTCGTGGTTATGGCTGACCGTGATGTTGGACAAAAGCTTGACGCCGATATAGGGCGTGAAGATCACCGCGACGAACCAGGAAGCGACCAGCGCGATCGCCACGATCCAGAAAATGCCGCCGGCGTATTCGCCGACTGCGGAATTGGCAAACCCGATCGGCAGAAAACCGGCAGCGGTGACCAGCGTTCCCGTCAACATCGGGAAGGCGGTGGATTCCCAGGCAAAGGACGCCGCACGAACACGGTCCCAGCCCTGCTCCATCTTCACCACCATCATCTCAACCGCGATGATGGCGTCATCGACCAGCAGTCCGAGTGCGATGATCAACGCGCCCAGCGTGATGCGATGCAGATCGAGCGACATCGCGTTCATGACGATGAAGACGATCGCCAGCACCAGAGGCACCGACAGCGCCACCACGATCCCGGTGCGCCAGCCCAACGCCACGAAACTGACAAACAGCACGATCGCCAGGGCCTCGATGAAGGAGTGCACGAATTCACCGACGGCGTGCTCGACGACCTTCGGCTGATCGGCGATCAGCTGGACATTGATGCCCTGCGGCACTGCCTTCATGAATTCCGCGGTCGCGTCGGCAACATCCTTGCCGAGCTCCAGAATGTTGGCGCCCTTGGTCGTAACCACGCCAATACCGAGCGCGGGCTTGCCTTGCTGACGCACCACAAAGCTCGGCGGATCGACGAAGCCGTGGGTGACGGTCGCGATATCGCCCAGACGAAACACCCGGCCATTGCTTTCGACCGGCGTCTCGGCCACCGCCTTGACGCCGTCGAGCGCGCCGGTGACGCGCAGCGGCACGCGCTGCGAGGAAGTCTCGACCATGCCGGCCGGCACGACGCTGTTCTGCTTGGCGAGCGAATCGAACAGCGCCTGCGGCGTAATCCCCAAAGTCGCCAGCTTGGCATGCGAGAACTCGACGAAGATCCTCTCGTCCTGGGTGCCGTAGAGATCGACCTTGGTGACGCCGGGAACCTTCAACAGCCGCTGGCGCATGCCTTCGGCGGCCTTTTTCAACTGCGCGTAGTCGGCGCCATCGCCGGTCATCATATAGAGGATCGAATCTACGTCGCTGAATTCGTCGTTGACGACAGGGCCGAGCAAATTGGCCGGAAGCTGGCCTTGGGCGTCGGCGATCTTCTTGCGCAGCAGATAGAACAGGTACGGCACGTCCTTTGGCGGCGTCGAATCCCTGAAGGTGACCTGCATCGCCGTAAACGACGGTTTTGAATAGGTCTGCACCTTTTCGAAGTAAGGCAGTTCCTGCAGCTTCTTTTCGATGGGGTCCGCGACCTGGGTCTGCATTTCGGCAGCGGTCGCGCCGGGCCAGATCGCCGAAACGTTGACAACCTTGACGGTGAAGAAGGGATCTTCGGCGCGGCCGAGCCGCTGGTAGGAGAAGAAGCCGGCGGCGCCAAGCGCAACCACGAGGAACAGGATCAGCGCGGGGTGGCTGACGGCCCAGCCTGAAAGGTTGAAATGTTTCATACTGTCCTCCCGCTCAGAACGACAATGACGAGACGACCCTGACCTTCTGGGTCGGATCGAGCTTCTGCACGCCAAGCGCAACAACCTTGGCGCCTTCCTCGACGCCGCCGGATATCACGACGTCATTGCTCTCGTAGGACTTGACCGAGACCGGTTTCAGCGTCACGTCGCCGGAGGCATCGACGATGTAGAGCGAAGGACTGCCGCCCTGGCTGTACAGGGCCGACAATGGCAGCCGCGCGACGCGTTCGGTTGCGAGATCGGAAAGGGTCAGCGTCGCGGTCATGCCGAGCGAGACGTTCTCGCCCGCATTAGGCAGCGAAAACTTTGCCAGATAGGTGCGGGTCGCGGGATCGGCCGCCGGCGCAATCTCGCGCAATTTTGCGGCATACTTCTTGTCCGGCTCCGACCAGAGGGTCACGGTTGCGACGCCGTCCTTGGCGCGGCCCAACAACGTCTCCGGTATCGCGACCACGGCTTCCTTTTCCGCAAACCGCGCGACGCGGATTGCGGTCTGGCCCGACGCGACGACTTGTCCGGCATCGATCAGGGTGGCGGTGACGACGCCGCGGGTGTCGGCAACGAGCGTTGCGTAAGACAATGAGTTGTTGGTGAGTTCGACCGAGCGTTGCGCGCGGTTGAGCCGCGCCCGCGCCTCGTCGGCGGCGGCCTTGGCCTGGTCCATTTGCGCATCCGTCGTCCAGCCTTTGGCGCGCAAATCCTTGGCGCGCTGCTCGGCGGCGGCGGCCTGCGCCAACACGCCGGTGGCGGCATGCAATTCGGCATCGGCCTGCTCGGCCTGCAGCTTCAGATCGACTTCATCGAGCGTTGCCAGCGGCTGGCCGACATCGACGGTCTGGCCGACTTCGACCAGGCGCTTTGCCACCTTGCCCGGGACGCGGAAGCCCATGTCGGTCTCAATCCGTGGCTTGATGGTGCCTACAAAGCTGCGCTCCGGGGATTCGGCCTCGTAATGCACGGTCGCTACCAGGACGGGGCGCGATGGCGCCACCTTTTCGGCGGCCAGCTCGTTGCAGCCGGCGAGGGCGATTGCCAGGACCGCCAGCACGATACCCGCTAAAAGCCTGTTATAGCTCGCGAAAATTGAACGGACGAACATGAAAGCTTCCCTCGATTAAGCTACGTGGGAAGTGTCGATTATTTACTGACGATTGTCAACATTCGTCAGCGATCATGATTTCGTGAAAGGCTTTGGGTGCCAAACGACCTTCGGTCACGGGGTTTTGGCCCGGTTTCGCAGCCGGCCAAGCCCGATCGGTTCCGCTACCTCCGCGGCCGCCCGCGGTGCCGACGTCAACCATCGCGCTACACCGAAATCGCGCCGCGATGCGACGCTTCAGCTCTTTCGGCGATTTCCCTTCCGCGCTTTCTTGGCCGTTTTCCTGCTGGTTTTCCTCGCGGTGGTTTTGGCGGCGCTCCTCGACCTCCCGGCTGCGGTTTTCCTCGCGGGCTTCGCAGCAGATTTCCTGACCGCCTTCCTTGCTCGAGTCTTCCTGCGTGGCCTTGCAGTCCGCCTCGAGGCGGCGGCACGCTTTCGTGGCGGAGCGTGAGCAGCCGCGATCGGCGGGACCATCATGGGATCGGAAACAAGGCCATCGGCCGCAAGCGGAATGTAGGCCGCGGACCGCTCATTCACCTTTGGCGGCGCCTTATCCGTCTTCAAGGCATGATCGGCGGCGTCCGCGGCGATGCTGGCGATATCCTTCATCGTGTCGGCGATTTTTTCCCCAATCGATTTGGTTTTGCTCATGGCGCCTCCAAGGGAGCGATGATCGGACTAACCGGTGCGGAGCCTGCCGGTTCCC
>DASSGM010000214.1:0-2379 GCA_035693465.1 Bradyrhizobium sp.
AAAGAACCTGCGGATTACGTTTATCAGGTCAAGACAGGTGCGGCGCGAAGCTACAAGCTGCTTTCGGATGGCCGCCGCCAGATCGGCGCGTTTCATCTGGTCGGCGATATCTTCGGGCTCGAAAACAGCAGCGAGCATCGATTCACGGCCGAGGCGATCGTCGACACCACGGTGCGCCTGATAAAGAGGCGCAGCCTCGAATTGGTGGCCGAGAGTGATGCCATGGTCGCTCGCAATCTGCTCAGCATGACTACGAACAACTTGCAGCACGCGGAAGATCACATGCTTCTGCTCGGTCGCAAGACCTCGCTGGAGCGTGTCGCTGCCTTTCTGATCGAGATGGACCGGCGACTGACGGCGGCCGGCGTCCTGGCGCTGCCGATGTGCCGTCGCGATATTGCTGACTATCTCGGCCTGACCCTCGAAACCGTGTCGCGCGCGCTGTCGCGGTTGCATGAGCTGGGCATCCTCGGCTTTATCGGCAACAATCAGCGTCAGATCGTGCTGCTTGACCGGCAGCAGCTCGCTAGCCTCGATCTGCAGCACTGAACGGCTCACCGGAAGCGGCAATTGTACGAGGTGATCAAACGTCTTGCGCAGCACCTCGAACAATACCGCTGTGGACCAGCCGAGCATCAGAATACCATTCATCGCGGTCACCGGTCCGTTCAACCGCCACGATTCCACGGGAGTAATGTCGCCGTAGCCGAGCGTTGTGTAGTTCACAAAGGCGAAATACAGAATATCGCTGCCGGCGGGTGCCGCACCGACGATCGCATAGACCAGTGCCCAAACGAAGACTTCAAGGGTGTGCGCCACCATCAGCACGCTCGCGGTGGTAACCATGACACCCATCAGATGCAATTTCGGCCATGCGGTGTATCGTAGCGCCGCGACGCGGGCAATACCGATTGCAGCGACCGTCACCAACGCATGGATCATGATGTTGATCACGCTGACGATGGCGCCGACCAGGAATTGAAACGCCATCGCTTACCCCCGCTGCTGCGCAGTCGCAAATCCGCCTTCCGCTTTCTAGTTCGCTAGCCCTCCGAACCAGGCGCCGAAATATCCGGCGTAGAGCGCCGGCAGTTCAAGATTCATCGAATGCCCAATACCGGGTACAACAACGAGACGGCAGTCCGGCATCGCCGCCGCCATCATTTGTAGGTCGGCGGGCGGAATCCAGCCGTCCCACTCGCCCCATAACACCAGATGCGGATGGCGGATTTCCGGCATGCGGCGCTCCAATTCCCTGTTCTCCCGCTCACGGGTGAGATTGATCGGCGTCCCGATCCAGATGCCTTCGGAGACCCCAAAGGTCTGTTCGATGATCCGGTCGAACAGCGCCTGGATTTCGCCGAGCCCCTCGCGGAAACGAGGGATCGCGTTCGGCGCCATGCTTTCCGGCACGAACAGCGAGGACGCGGCGGTTGCCATCACCGTCCGCGTCACCTCCCTGCTCGCCATCATCGCACGAAAAACGCCGATCTGGTCGGCATTGAAGGACATGCCGAGCGGCGTGACCGGATCGAGGGCAAATACCCTTCCGAAACGCTGCGGCTGCGCGAGCAGCATTCGCGCGGCGATGATGCCGCCGGTGGAGTGGGTCGCGAGGTGGCAGAACGATATCTCAAGCGAATCCAGTGCCGCCAGCATGTCGCGCGCATGCTGCTTTATCGAGTAATTTGAATAGTCTGGCGCGGCCTCCGGGCGATCGCTTTCGCCACAACCGCGCCAGTCGATCGCGATGACCCTGAGGCCAGAGGGAAACAGCGGCGCGGCGAGTTCTATCCAGTCCTTGCTGGCGAGATTGCCATGGATGAAGACGACGGTGACGTCGCCCCTGCCCCATTCCCGCCAGCCTAGCTGAACCTCGCCCGCCTGCACCCTTGACACGACGCGGCCCTATTTGTTCAGGCCGGCCGTCGGCGCCGCACCCGGGGGTGTCGGAGCCACCGGCAGGGCCGACACGACCGCGCCCTTGATCATGCGATCGGTGCCGAGCGGCGATGATGTGTCGACCGTTCCCTTGGTGACGAAGTCCACCACATCAGCGGAATATTCAACCGGATTATCCGTGTGGATAAAGTGTCCGGTCTCCAGATAGATCTTGAGCATCGGCCGGTTGCCGGCGTTGGTCATGCGCGTCATGAACGGCGTGATGACGTCGCGCCCAAGATCCGTCAGCCCGTTGAAGGCGGGCGTCGGGATAAACGGCTCCTTGTCGCCGAACGCGAGGAAGATCGGCGCCTTGATCTGGGTGAGCCGCTCGTAAAGGTTCTTCGGATCGTCCTGCTGTAGCTCCGCCCCGATCGTGTAGATATCGTAGATGAAGACGTTGCACCACTGCTCCAGCTCCTTGGGATTGCCCTTGGT
>DASSGM010000215.1:0-8665 GCA_035693465.1 Bradyrhizobium sp.
CGCATGGACGGCATGGAGACACTGCGGCGGCTGCGCCAGAAATCCGACCTGCCGGTGATCTTTCTCACCTCCAAGGACGAGGAAATCGACGAATTGTTCGGCCTCAAAATGGGCGCCGACGATTTCATCCGCAAGCCGTTCTCGCAGCGCCTTTTGGTCGAGCGCGTGAAGGCCGTGCTGCGCCGCGCCGCGCCGAAGGATCCAACCGCGGTGCCGAAGGAAACCGACGCCAAGGCGCTGGATCGCGGGCTGTTGCGCATGGACCCTGAGCGTCACACCTGCACCTGGAAGAACGAGCCGGTGACATTGACGGTGACGGAGTTTCTGATCCTGCAGGCGTTGGCGACGCGCCCCGGCGTCGTGAAAAGCCGCAATGCACTGATGGACGCCGCCTATGACGATCAGGTCTATGTCGACGATCGCACCATCGACAGCCACATCAAGCGGTTGCGCAAGAAGTTCAAGGTCGTAGACGACGACTTCGAGATGATCGAAACCCTGTACGGTGTGGGCTACCGCTTCAAGGAAACCTGATTTGCGAGCCGCGCGGCTTGTTAACTGACGCCGCAGCGCATCTCGGGTAAGATGCGAAGGCTATGCGGATCTTAAAGATGCAATCGAAACAACCGGCAGTTTTGGCCATTGCTTGATCGAACGCAGCCTGATCCAAGCCTGAACCCCGAGGGCGCCTCGCCGACCCTGGTTCTGGACAACGCTGCCGTCGACGCACCTCCGGCACAGGGCTGGCAGCGGCCGCTCGGCTGGCTGCGCCGGGCCGGCCAGTTCTTTTTCGCGCTCAGCTTCTCCAGTCTCACCCGCCGCATCGTTTCGCTCAATCTCGCCGGCCTGGTCGCGCTGGTCGCGAGCATCCTCTATCTCTCGCAATTCCGCGCCGGCCTGATCGACGCGCGGGCGCAAAGCTTGCTGGTGCAGGCCGAGATCATCGCCGGCGCGATCGCAGCGTCGGCCACCGTCGAGACCAACACCATCACTATCGATCCCGACCGGCTGCTCGATCTGAAGCCCGGTGAGACCTATGGGGCTCCGGACGAATATTCCGGGCTGGATTTTCCGATCAATCCGGAGCGCGTCGCGCCGGTGTTGCGGCGGCTGATTTCGCCGACCAAGACCCGCGCTCGCATTTTCGACCGTGATGGGGGGTTGATTCTCGACAGCCGCAATCTATACGGCCGCGGCGACGTGCTGCGTTTTGAACTGCCGCCGCCGTCGGTCGAGAAACCGGGCATTGCGGAGCGCGCGATGATCGGGATCCGCACCTGGCTCAACCGCGGTGACCTTCCGCTTTATCGCGAACTCGGGCCCGAGAACGGTAACGGCTACAGGGAGGTCACGGACGCGCTGAAGGGCCAGAAGCGCAGCATGGTGCGCGTCAACGACCGGGGCGAGGTGATCGTCTCGGTCGCGGTGCCGGTGCAGCGCTTCCGCGCGGTGCATGGCGCGCTGATGCTGTCGACCCAGGGCGACGACATCGACCAGATGGTCACTGCCGAACGCCTCGCGATCCTGAAGGTCGGCGGCGTCGCTTCCGCTGTGATGATCGTGCTGTCGCTATTGCTGGCGAGCACCATCGCCGGGCCGGTACGCCGGCTTGCCGACAGCGCCGAGCGGGTCCGTCGCCGCATCCGAACCCGCATCGAGATTCCCGATTTCACCCGCCGCCGTGATGAGATCGGCCATCTCTCCGGCGCGCTGCGCGACATGACGGACGCGCTCTATAACCGGATTGAGGCGATCGAGATGTTCGCCGCCGACGTTGCCCATGAATTGAAGAATCCGCTGACGTCGCTGCGATCCGCGGTCGAAACCCTCCCGTTGGCGCGGAGCGAAAACAGCCGCTCGCGGCTGTTGACGGTGATTGAGCACGACGTCAAGCGGCTCGATCGGCTGATCTCCGACATTTCCGATGCCAGCCGGCTCGATGCTGAACTGCAGCGGCAGGACCTGGCGCCGGTCGATCTCCGCCGCCTGCTCACGACGCTGACTTCGGTGGCCAACGAAACCCGGCTTGGCCACGACGTCGCCGTCGAGGTCCGGTTCGAAGGCCGAGGTTCGACGGACACGTTCTCGGTGCCGGGCCACGATTCGCGGCTTGGGCAGGTGATCTCCAACCTGTTGGTCAACGCCCAGTCGTTCTCGCAACCCGGCGGCAAGGTGCGGATTGTGTGCCGCCGCCTGAGATCCGAAATCGAAATCGTCATCGACGACAACGGGCCGGGGATTCGCGCGGACGCGCTGGAGCGAATCTTCGAGCGCTTCTACACCGACCGGCCGCATCAGGGGTTCGGGCAGAACTCCGGACTGGGGCTGTCGATCTCGAAACAGATCATCGAGGCCCATGGCGGGCGCATCTGGGCGGAGAATCGCCCAGGTCCGCTCAATGCCGATGGCGAAGCAACCGTTGCAGGAGCGCGCTTCGTGGTCAGGCTGCCCGCGCCATGACAACCGCAAGCGCCAGCGTCCACGCTTCCGCAGTGCTGGTTGAAAATCGCGCCGTGCTGATCCGAGGCCCCTCGGGTGCCGGCAAATCGCATCTCGCGTTCGATCTCATATTGGCCGGGCGCTCGGGCCAACTACCGCCGGCGGTGCTGGTCGGCGATGATCGTGTCCATCTCGAAGCCAAGAACGGGCAACTCATGGTCCGGCCGGCCCGCGAACTCGCCGGGCTGATCGAAATTCGCGGCCTCGGCATCCGACGCTGTGACTTCACCGGAGAGGCTGTTGTGGGCCTCGTTGTCGATCTGTCCGCCGCCGATGCCGCACGCCTGCCCCAGCCTGAATCGCTCCACACGCATATTTGCGGTGTGGAAATACCGCGAATTCCCGTCGGGGCCGGCTTTGCGGCGCTCCCGCTGGTGCTGGCCGCACTGACCATGGCCGAAAGTTCAGCTTTTCCTCAGCCTGCGGCTGATTGCTCGAAGGGAATTGGTAACCATATAAGTTCCACTATCGCGACCGAATAGACCGGCGCAGACTCCCCTCCCTACCACTAATTTCCCGGGAGAATCGCGAAGATCCCCTCTTGCGCGGGGGCTCTGGATGGTCAAAGTGGCGCGTTCGTGCGGTGCACCAAAAAGCACCCGCGAGGAGTTTCCGATGATTGGCCTAGTACTTGTGACCCATGGGCGCCTTGCCGACGAGTTCAAGGCGGCGCTCGAACATGTCATGGGTCCGCAAAAACAAATCGAAGCGGTCACGATCGGAGCCGAGGACGACTCCGACCTGTGTCGAAGCGACATCATCGAAGCGGTCAACCGTGTCGACTCCGGCGACGGCGTCGCGATCCTCACCGACATGTTCGGCGGCACCCCTTCCAATCTCGCGATCTCCTGCATGAGTCGCCCGAAGGTGGAAGTGCTTGCCGGAATCAACCTTCCCATGCTGGTCAAGCTCGCCAAGGTTCGCGAAGAGCGGTCGCTCCCCGACGCCATTGCGATGGCCCAGGAGGCAGGCCGCAAATACGTCACCATCGCCAGCCGGGTTCTCGCCGGCAAATGAGCGACGACGCTACGTCGCCCGAACATGATGCCGGCCCCAATATCCCGCCGGGCGCGGTGTCCCGCGAACTTCCCATCATCAACAAACGCGGTCTGCATGCGCGCGCTTCCGCGAAATTCGTTCAGATGGTCGAGCGCTTCAATGCCGAAGTCTGGGTGACGCGCGGCGGCGAGACCGTCGGCGGCACTTCCATCATGGGACTGATGATGCTGTCCGCAGCGCCCGGCACATCCATCGTGGTCTCGGCAACCGGCCCGGAGGCGCAAGCCGCCATTGACGCAATCACCGAGCTCGTCGCCAGCAAGTTCAACGAAGAATCGATGTGATCCGGTTAAGATCGGCGCGCTGTTCTCGCCGCAACGCAAGTGTGCGCCCTCGCCCCGCTCTCGCGACGTCGTTCCGGGATGGTCCGAAGGACCAGACATGAGATGTGCAATGGCACATCGGGGAACCCTCTGGATTCCGGGTAAGCGCTTTTCGTGCGCCCCGGAATGACGGGGCAGACCCTATTTCGCCGGCGTCACGATATAAATCTTCCAATTGATCGCTGGTCCGGGACGCCCGTGGAAGAAGCGCTGCGTGGTGATCGTGAGCTGCTCGGCATCCTTGCCGTTTTCCCTCAGCCAGGCCTCGCAGACCGGCAGCCGCCCGTCCGTGGTATCACAGATGCCGATGAACCCCAGCCGCCTGGCCTCCTCGAGCGAGGTCAGCCCCGATGACCAGAGCTCGCCCGGCGTGAACGGCGCCGGATGATCCGGACTGTAGAACGTCATCGGCTCGCCGACCTCCGTGGTGCCTGCGACGACGGCCCATCGTGTGTTGAAACGCGTGTGCCAGGCCTGGGTCAGCTCGCGCGCGAGCTGGGAGCGCGCGCCATAGGTCGCAGCTCCGTTTGGATTAAACGCCATCTCTTGCACGGCGATGTAAGACGAGGCGGCCAGCGCCGCGAGCGTAATGAAGAGCCAGACCGCGACAATACGAAACAGCGCCATCCTCTGAATGCGCAGGGAGGGGATCGCCACCAGCGCCAGCGGCGTCAGAAAGAACAGCGAAATTCCCCAATCGGTCTTCATATAGACCGTGAAAATCAAGCCGCCGAGCGGCGGACCGATCGCGACCACGGCCTGGATGATCCAGATATTGAGCGCCTGCGATGCGTTCACGCCCGGATTTTCACCGCGCGACCATGCATGCGCGAACAAGGCTGACGGTCGCCGCGCCCACGTCGCTGCTGCTGAAGGCCATGCCAGCGCAATCGCCGCCAGCACCACTGGTGCTGCGAGCAGCGCGAGATTGTGGCCGATGTAGCCGAGCACAAGTTGGGCGCTTTGCGCCCGGCTCGACAGGCCGTAGACATCGCCGGCGTAAGTCAGCGGCACGAAGTCCACTTCTTTAAGCCAGACCAGATGTGGGATCATGGCAATGACAAGCGTCGCAATCGCGACCCACGGCGCCGGCGAGCGCAGGAATTTCAGCCGGTCAGGATGAATCAATGCGGCGAGACCGATGGCGCCGATCATGGTCAGCACCCAGTATTTTGTCATCAGCGCCAGTGCGCCCGCGAGGCCGAGCCACAGGCCCGATTTCACGCTGCGCTTTTCAAACGCGTTCAAATAGGCCAGCACCACGAGCGGCAGCGTCACGAGCTGCAACAGATCCGGATTGTACTTGAACCCCTTGAAATTGAAGATCGGATAGAGCGCGAGCATCACCACGACAAAGAACGCGCGGCGCCGATCGACGACGCGTAGGCTGATCAGCCAGGAGATCACGAGGCCACAGCCGAGCGTTGCCATCGCCAGCGCGTAAGTTGCCCAGTCGGCGACCGGAAAAACCTTGAACCAGAGGCCGGCGACCCAGCCCGCCAGCGGCGGATGCTTGCCATAGCCAAGCTGGAACTTCTGACCCCAGGCGAAAGCTTCCGCGACATCCATATGGACGTCTTGCGCCGCCTTGAGATTGATCAGGATGAAGGTCCACAGCACCGCATGCGCGACGGCAAGGCCGATCACCAGCCACAAGCTCGCTTTCGGATCGCTGGCGCATGCCGCGAGCCACGCCGCCAGTCGCCGGATCGACGGCCTGCGGCGCGCACGCGACGCCGCAGGCAGGAATGATGCAGTTGACATGACGCCCTGCGTAGCGCGTTTTTGACATGAGTGGAATCAGCTTGGCGTGAAGAAGCCCCTTTAAAATACTGCATTAAGGTTGCCGCATCGGGATGCGAGTGCTATCTCGCGCCCATGACGTCCATCCCTATCTCCAACATCCGCAACTTCGCCATTGTTGCACATATCGACCATGGCAAATCGACGCTGGCCGACCGTCTGATCCAGACCACCGGCGGATTGGCGGCGCGCGAGATGAAGGAACAGGTGCTCGATTCCATGGATATCGAGCGCGAGCGCGGCATCACCATCAAGGCGCAGACCGTGCGGCTGACCTATCCGGCGAAGAACGGCCAGACCTACATCCTCAATCTGATCGATACCCCCGGCCATGTCGACTTCGCCTACGAGGTGTCGCGGTCGCTGGCGGCTTGCGAAGGTTCGCTGCTGGTCGTCGACGCCAGCCAGGGCGTCGAGGCCCAGACGTTGGCGAACGTCTATCACGCGCTGGATGCGGGCCACGAGATCGTGCCGGTGCTGAACAAGATCGACCTGCCGGCTGCGGAACCCGACCAGGTCAAGCGGCAGATCGAAGACGTGATCGGCCTCGATGCCTCCGACGCGTTGATGATCTCCGCAAAAACCGGTCTCGGCATCGATGACGTGCTGGAAGCCATCGTCCACCGGCTGCCGCCGCCAAAGGGCGACCCCGACGCCTCGCTGAAGGCGCTGCTGGTCGACAGCTGGTACGACGTCTATCTCGGCGTCGTGGTGCTGGTGCGCATTGTCGATGGGGTGATGAAAAAGGGTCAGCGCATCCGGATGATGGGCACCAACGCCGCCTATGACGTCGAGCGCGTCGGCTTCTTCACCCCCAAAATGCAGCAGATCGACGAACTCGGCCCGGGAGAGATCGGCTTTATCACTGCCGCGATCAAGGAAGTGGCGGACACGAGAGTGGGCGATACCATCACCGATGACCGCAAGCCGGTGACCGACATGCTGCCGGGGTTCAAGCCGGCGATTCCGGTGGTGTTCTGCGGCCTGTTCCCGGTCGATGCCAATGACTTCGAAAGCCTGCGTGCGGCGATGGGCAAGCTGCGGCTGAACGACGCCAGCTTTTCATTCGAGATGGAAACCTCGGCGGCGTTGGGCTTCGGCTTTCGCTGCGGCTTCCTCGGACTGTTGCATCTTGAGATCATACAGGAGCGGCTGCAGCGCGAATTTGATCTCAATTTGATCGCGACTGCGCCGAGCGTGATCTACAAGATGCACTTGACCGACGGGCAGGTGATCGAGATTCACAATCCGATCGACATGCCCGACGTGGTGAAGATCGCCGAGATCGAGGAGCCGTGGATCGAGGCCACCATCCTCACCCCCGACGAATATCTCGGCAGTGTCCTGAAATTGTGCCAGGACCGCCGCGGCGCGCAGAAAGAGCTCACCTATGTCGGCAATCGCGCCATGGTGAAATACGAGCTGCCGCTCAACGAGGTTGTGTTCGATTTCTACGACCGCCTGAAATCCGTCTCCAAGGGTTATGCCTCGTTCGACTATCATCTCACCGACTACAAGCCGGCCGATCTCGTCAAGATGCAGATCCTCGTCAACAATGAACCGGTGGATGCGCTGTCGATGCTGGTGCACCGCCAGCGCGCCGAAGGGCGCGGCCGCGCCATGGTTGAAAAGATGAAGGAACTGATCCCGCCGCACATGTTCCAGATCCCGATCCAGGCGGCGATCGGCGGCAAGGTGATCGCACGCGAAACCGTGCGCGCGCTGCGCAAGGACGTCACTGCGAAATGCTACGGCGGCGACATCACGCGTAAAAGAAAACTTCTGGAGAAGCAGAAGGAAGGCAAGAAGAAGATGCGGCAGTTCGGCAAGGTCGACATCCCGCAGGAAGCCTTTATCGCCGCGCTCAAGGTGGATAGCTGAGATTATTGGCGCCATCATTCCGGGAGGCGCGAAGCACAGCCCCGGAATCCCGAGATTCCGGGTTGACGGACAAGATGATCGCTCTCCGCCGTGACCGGGTTCGGCGCGTCATTGGTCATATCGATACCGAAACATCCGAACACCTCGATCGTGCGTTGCTCATGATCCTCGGCTTGGCGCGCTGAGTTCGTTCGCATCCGTACCCCTCCCATCTCTGCCCCATCTTGATCCGCCGCCGCGGATAGATCACCATTGCAACTTCGCGGCCAAAGAACCAAAGGGCGAGGAAACGCAATGAACAAGCCTTCCGGTTTCGGACTGATCGAGCGCGCGCGCGCGCTGGCGCCGCTGATCGGGCGGGAGGCCGATGAGATCGAGCGGACGCGGCGTCTGACGCAGCCGGTCGTGTCCGCCCTGATCGAGAACGGGCTGTATCGGGTGCTTTTGCCGCAAAGCGTCGGCGGCGCCGAGGCGCTGCCCGAAATCTTCATGCAGATGCTGGAGGAGGTGGCGAAGGCTGACGCCTCCACGGCGTGGTGCCTCGGCCAATGCACCGTCTGCGCCATGACGGCGGCCTATCTCGATGCCGACGCGGCGCGCGAGATTTTTGCTGCCCCAACCGGCATCCTTGCCTGGGGCTCGATTGCCCACGAGGTGCAGGCCGTTCCCGGCGGTTATCGTGCCACCGCGCGCTGGGACTTCGCCAGCGGCTGTCGTCAGGCGAGCTGGCTCGGCGCCCACGTCCAGATCGTGGAGGCCGATGGCACCAGGCGGCGCAAGCCCGATGGCGCGCCGGAGGTGCGGACGATCCTGTTTCCGGTCGGGAGCGCCACGCTCCACGACGTCTGGGACGTGATCGGCCTCAACGGCACCGGCACCGATTCTTACTCGGTCGATAATCTGTTCATCCCGGAAAAATTTGCGGTGCTGCGGGACGATCCCACGGCTCTGCGCGAAACCGGGCCGCTCTATCGGATCACCACCTACACCATGTTCGGACTGGGTTTTGCTGCGGTCTCGCTTGGCGTCGCCCGCGCCACGCTCGACGCGGCCATCGATCTGGCGCGCGGCAAGGCCTCATTCGGTCTCAAGGCGATGCG
>DASSGM010000216.1:0-4287 GCA_035693465.1 Bradyrhizobium sp.
ACCTGGCCGGGCATCGCGCCTTATCTGCGCGGCCCCTACCCCACCATGTATGTCAACCAGCCCTGGACGATCCGGCAATACGCCGGGTTCTCCACTGCGGAAGATTCCAACGCGTTTTACCGACGCAATCTGGCCGCCGGACAAAAGGGCCTCTCGGTCGCGTTCGATCTCGCCACCCATCGTGGCTACGATTCAGATCACCCTCGGGTATCCGGCGACGTCGGCATGGCGGGCGTGGCGATCGATTCGATCTACGACATGCGCACGCTGTTCGCAGGCATACCGCTTGACCGGATGAGCGTGTCGATGACCATGAACGGCGCGGTGCTGCCGATCCTGGCGCTGTTCGTAGCTGCCGCCGAGGAACAGGGCGTGCCGCCGGAAAAACTCTCCGGCACCATTCAGAACGACATTCTGAAAGAGTTCATGGTGCGCAACACCTACATCTATCCGCCGGCACCCTCGATGCGGATCATCTCGGACATCTTTGCGTACACCTCGCAAAGGATGCCGAAATACAACTCCATATCCATCTCCGGCTACCACATGCAGGAGGCCGGCGCGACCCAGGACCTCGAGCTCGCCTATACGCTGGCTGACGGCGTCGAATATGTCCGCGCCGGGCTTGCGGCCGGGCTCGATGTCGACCGCTTCGCGCCGCGGCTGTCGTTCTTCTGGGCGATCGGCATGAATTTCTTCATGGAAGTCGCGAAGATGCGCGCGGCGCGGCTGTTGTGGGCCAAGCTGTTGACTCAGTTCAATCCGAAGGACGCCCGCTCGCTGTCGTTGCGCACGCATTGCCAGACTTCGGGCTGGTCGCTCACCGCGCAGGATGTCTACAACAACGTGATGCGCACCACCATCGAGGCGATGGCGGCAACCCAGGGCCATACGCAATCCCTGCACACCAATGCGCTCGACGAGGCCCTGGCGCTGCCAACCGATTTTTCCGCCAGGATCGCACGCAACACGCAACTGTTCCTGCAGCAGGAAAGCGGCACCACCCGCATCATCGATCCCTGGGGCGGCTCGTATTATGTCGAGCGGCTCACCCGCGATCTCGCCGCGAAAGCCTGGGGCCACATCCAGGAAGTCGAGGCGCTCGGCGGCATGGCGAAGGCGATCGAGGCCGGCGTCCCCAAACTGCGGATCGAGGAAGCCTCCGCAAAAACCCAGGCCAGGATCGACGCCGGCAAGCAGGCGGTGATCGGTGTCAACAAATACAAGCCGATCGACGAAGCGCCGGTAGATGTGCTCAAGGTGGAAAATTCCACGGTGCGCCGGTTGCAGATCGACAAGCTCGCGCGCTTGCGGAAAGAGCGCAACCAGAAGGACGTCGACGACGCGCTGGCGGCGCTGACGCGCAGCGCCGGCGAGGGCAACGGCAATCTGTTGGCGCTTGCAATCGATGCCGCACGCGCCAAAGCCACCGTCGGCGAAATATCGGACGCGATGGAAAAGGTATTCGGGCGGCACCGCGCCGAAATCAAATCCATCACCGGCGTCTACAAGCGGGAGGCGTCCACCATGTCCAGCCGGGTCGAAAAAGTGCAGGCGCTGATCGACGCGTTCGAGGATGCCGAGGGCCGCCGGCCGCGCATCCTCGTTGCCAAGATCGGCCAGGACGGCCATGACCGCGGCCAGAAGGTGATCGCGTCGGCTTTTGCGGATGTCGGCTTCGACGTCGATATCGGACCGTTGTTCGCGACCGCCGAGGAGGCGGCGCGGCAGGCGGTCGAGAACGACGTGCATATCCTCGGCGTGTCATCGCTGGCGGCCGCCCATCTGACCGCGGTGCCGGAGCTGAAAGCCGCGCTGAACAAGCTGGGCCGCGACGACATCATGATCATCGTCGGCGGCGTGGTGCCGCCGCAGGATTACGACGCGCTGTACAAGGCCGGCGCCGAGGCGATCTTCCCGCCCGGCACCGTGATTGCCGATGCCGCCGAAGAGCTGATCCACAAGCTCAATGCGCGGCTCGGCCATAGCGAGGCGGCGGAGTAGCGAAGCTCGGCCTCATGCTGCCCGCCGCGCTAGTGGCACGCGCCGATGAAGTAATCGACTGAGCACTACTCCGTTGTTGGCTTTGGCACGAAACCGACATGCCGACCGCATTGCCTAAAGTCCGCTTTCTGGGGAAAGCGGAAAACATGTGCTGGCATTGAGCTTTTCCGGTTTTGACGCAAAGCCGACGCGGGTCACTGAACAAGGGCACGCCGCGAAGACTTGGCGGTTGTTGCCGACAGCATCCTGTGACACCATCCAGGTACCGTTTTTTATCACTGCGGGAACCTATGCCACGTCGGAAATATACTTGGGAGAAGCTGTCGGATGAGCAATTGCTCAAGCAACGCCTCAGCAGCCTGAGGGTTAAGGTCGAAGGCACCTGGCTCGAGGATTGTGTCGGCGCTCTGAATGAAGAGTTGCAGGCGCGGGGCATCCGGCTGCGGCCGCACACCTGGATATCGGGCGAATGGTTCAGTCCGGCAGATGTGCCGGGCATTGCGATTCCCTTCTATCTCACCCATCCCCGCCTGATGAAACTCGAGAAGAAGATGATGCTCGAGGTCGAGGGCGGTACCTGGTCCGAGTGCATGGCGATCCTCCGTCACGAGGCAGGCCATGCCATGCAGCACGGCTATCAGCTGCAGCGCCGCCGGCGCTGGCAGCAATTGTTCGGTCCGTCTTCGAAACACTATCCGCTCTATTATCGGCCCAATCCGGCCAGCCGGAATTATGTCCAGCATCTTCGGCGCTGGTACGCGCAGAGCCATCCGGACGAGGATTTTGCCGAGACCTTTGCGGTGTGGTTGCGGCCGCGGTCGAACTGGCGGACACGCTATGCCGGCTGGCCGGCGCTGAAGAAGCTCGAATATGTCGACGAGCTGATGGGCGAGATCGCAGGAAAACGGCCCCTGGTCGCGACGCGCGAGCGTACCGATCCGCTGTCCAGGCTCAGCCAAACGCTCGGCGAGCACTACCGGAAAAAGCAGGCGTTCTATGCTTTCAACCCACCGAAGACATACGACCGCGACCTCGTCCGTCTCTTCTCCAACGATCCACGGCATCGACGGGCGCAGCCGGCTTCGCGCTTCATCAGGCGGCACCGCGCGCAAATCAGGCAGCTGGTGGCGCGGTGGACGGGCGAGAACCAGCTTACGCTCGATGCCGTTCTTGATAACATGATATCCCGCTGCCGCGAACTCGATCTCCGTGCCCCTGGCTCTGAACGGAAGCTTGTGCTCGACTTCACCGTGCTGTTGACCGCCAAGACCATGCACGCGCTGTTTGGTCCGTCGCGGCGCAAATGGATCGCGCTATGAGACGCCAGCGCATTCTGGTGCTGATGCATCCGGACTGCGTGCCGCCGGACTCGACCGACGGGTACACGGCAAAGCAAATCAACGATTGGAAAACGGAATTCGACGTCGTGAGCACCTTGCGTGCGGCCGGCCATGACGTTCGCCCGCTCGGGGTGCAGGAGGAAATCAAGCCAGTGCGCGACGAGATCGAAAATTTCAAGCCCCATGTCGTGTTCCAACTGCTCGAGGAATTCCACTACGCGACCGCGTATGACCAGAATATCGCGAGCTTTCTCGAGCTGATGAAAACCCCCTACACGGGCTGTAACCCGCGCGGCCTGGTCCTGGCGCGCGGCAAGGATCTGTCCAAAACGCTGGTGCACCACCGCCGGATCGCGGTGCCGGCCTTCGCCGTGTTTCCGATGCGCCGCAAGGTCAGGCGGCCGCCGCGCCTTGCGCTGCCGCTGATCGTCAAGAGCCTGAGCGAGGATGGATCCTACGGGATCTCGCAGGCATCGATCGTCGATACGGACGAGCAGCTCGCAGAGCGCGTCGCCTTCGTTCACGAGCGGCTCGGAACTGCCGCCATCGCCGAGCAGTACATCGAAGGACGTGAGCTCTATGTCGGCGTGATCGGCAACAATCGGCTGCGTGTTCTGCCGGTGTGGGAATTGAAGTTCGGCAGCCTGGGCGGTCAGGGCGCGCGGCAGATAGCCACCAAAAAGGCCAAACACGATCCCGATTATCAGGAACGCGTCGGAATCGTAGACGGGCCAGCCAAGGACCTCGCGCCGGAGGTACACGCCCGCATTCAGCGAACAGCGAAACGCATCTACCGGACATTGGGGCTCGACGGATACGCACGTATCGACTTTCGCCTCGCTGTCGACGGCACTCCGTATTTCATTGAAGCCAATCCCAATCCCGAAATAGCGAAGAGCCAGGAGTTCGCGACAGCGGCCCGGCATGACGGACTTGATTACGC
>DASSGM010000217.1:0-2264 GCA_035693465.1 Bradyrhizobium sp.
GGCGACCGGTTTCGGCGGATCGGGCTTTTTCTCGACCGGCTTTTCCACCGGCCTCGGCGGCGGTTCAGGCGCCGAGGCAGTCACGATTTCCTTTTTTTCGGTAATTTTACCGACGGCGTCGTCGGCCGGTCTGGCATCGGCAATTTTCTCGACCAGCGGCTTCGGCTTGTCCTTTTCACCGGTCTTGATGCCGGCGGTGATCTTGGAGAGCTGATCGGCCGAGATGATATCGACCGGCATCGATTCCGGCGGCGTCGCTTGGAGCGAACGCGCCGAAAAGGATATCAGCCCCCACCCGATCACGAGGACGTGGAGTGCGACCGACGCAACGAGTGTCTTGTCGACTTTCACTTTCCGCTTATCCCTGATCCACTTCGGTCACCAGCGCGACGCGCCGAAAGCCCGCGGCTGACAGCCGTCCCATCACCTTCATCACGGTACCGTAGTCGACCTTCCTGTCGCCCCGAACAAAAATGCGCTCATCCAGCCCGCCGCGGGCGTCGGTGATCGCCTTCAGCTTCGGCACCAGATCGTTGAGGGCGATTTCATTGTCATTGAGGAAGACTTGACCCTTGAGGTTGACCGAAAGCGTCAGCGGATTTTTGTCCTGATCGAGGCTTTTGGCCTGGGTCTGCGGCAGGTCGAGCGGCACGCCCACGGTCAATAACGGCGCCGACACCATGAAGATGATCAGCAGCACCAGCATTACGTCGACCATCGGCGTGACGTTGATCTCCGCCATCACGGCGCGACGCCGGCCGCGGCGCCCCCCGCCTCCCGACGAACCTGCCACGTTCATCGCCATGATTTGGTGCTCACGATGCGCTCACAGTATACCGCCCCTCACGCCCGCTCGTCGATCTGACGCGACAGAATCGCTGAAAATTCGTCCGCGAACCCTTCCAGCCGCTGGGCCTGCCGGTTTACCTCGGAAGTGAACTTATTATAGAAAATAGTCGCCGGAATGGCGGCGATAAGGCCGATTGCGGTTGCAAACAGCGCTTCCGCGATGCCCGGGGCCACCACCGCCAGTGAGGTGTTCTTGGAGGCGGCGATCGACTGGAAGCTCGACATGATGCCCCAGACGGTGCCGAACAGGCCCACGAACGGGCCCGCCGAGCCGACCGTCGCCAGCACCAGAAGCCGGCGTTCCAGCCGCTCGAGTTCTCGGGCGATCGAGACGTTCATCACCTTCTCGATCCGCATCTGGAGCCCGGCGAAGGATCGCGCTTGGCTTTCGAACGACCGCTTCCATTCGCGCATCGCCGCGACAAAACACGCCGCCATCGATTGCGTCGGCTTGGCCGAAAGTGCGCGATAAAGTTCCTCGATCGACTGCCCGGACCAGAACGCCTGCTCGAAGCGATCCATGGCGCGCCTGGTGCGCGAATACAGGAACATCTTGTCGATGGCGATCGCCCAGACCCAGATCGAACAGGCGAGCAGCCCCAGCATGACCGCTTTCACGACCCAGTGGGCCTGCAGGAACAGCGCGATCAGCGATACGTCGGCGGATGGTAGCGGCAAGGCTGCCTGAGCCACGTCGGCCGGGTTCATAGGCGAAATCCTCTCAACGCAAGCGTCCCAATCCTCCGGGAGCAATGGCTGCCGGTTCCACAGCCGCGCGCCGGGCGCGGCGGTAAGCGCCTGCGCGAATGAACCTGTTTGGTCGCATGGGAGGCCCGCCGAAGCCTGGTCCTGCATCCCCTGCCAACATGTCAAAACGAGGGCTATTCGCGCGACTTCACGGCCCTTACCAGACCCTCATCGTGGTTAAAGTAGGGTTACCAAAGGCGGATTCCGGCCCCAAAATGCGGCTCCTGCCAACAAGTTAGCCGGCCGGAACGCTGACCAAAGTGCAATTCACCAGGCCGCGGCGCATCCCGGATTCTCGCAGTCGCCTCACTCTCCCATCGCTTCGCGAACGCGGCCGCTGTAGCTCACAAGGAGACGTGCCGAAAATATTCCCGGACATGAACTCTCATTCCCGCGGCGCTGATCGCCCGAGTTTTGCAAGTTCGTTTGCCGCTCTGAGAACAGAGGGCGCAGGGAAAGCCGGGTGCCCAACGCACCCGCAGCCTCGTGTGTAACGAGATAGACACACGAGTTAGTCACCACAGGTACACCGGAACAGCCAGCTTTCCCTGCGCAATGGTTTTACGGCTTACTTCGCGCTCTCCCCGGTGACCAGGCTTTGTTGCCACCGTCGCCTGCGCTTCTTCACGCAGACTTGACGCCAACCCTGGGGCGTCAGAACGACACGA
>DASSGM010000218.1:0-6379 GCA_035693465.1 Bradyrhizobium sp.
TCGTTGCGCGATCCCATGAAGACCGCCGGCGTGGTGCCGCGATTAACCGCAACGTGCAGGACACCCGCCGGAATGTAGATGTAGTCGCCGGGGCGCACCTTTTCGCAATGCTGGAGCTGATCGCCAGTCCACATCTCCAACTCGTCCCCGCTCATCATGTAAAGCGCCGTCTCGTGATGCTCGTGGACATGGGCCTTGGTTCGCCGGCCGGCCGGCAAAGTAATAATGCCGAGCCAGATCGTCTTCGAGCCGACGGTCTCTGCGCTGATTCCCGGCTGATAGTCGGAACCCTGCTCGGCGCGGTAGCCGGAGCTCCCCTTTACGACGAACCCCTTCCCGCCCGATTCCACACCGTGCCATTCCCGTGCAATCATGTTGCTCATTATGGTCTCCCTGGTTCGGTTTGGCTCACTCGACGCGCGCAAGATCACCTGTCCTCAGGCCAAAGTCTCAAAGACTCGTCCGAAAAATTCCAAATTCTTCCAAAGCTCGATAAGCTTCCCACATGCCCCATGAGCACTTCACGTTTGGCCCGTTCATGCTCGATATGGATCGCGGAATGCTCTCGCGGGAGGGTCGGCCCGTGGCGGTCGGCCAAAAGGGCCTCCTGCTGCTGCAGGCTTTCCTGCGGTCGCCCGGCAAGATACTCGACAAAGCGAGCCTGATGGACGTTGCCTGGCCTGACTTAGCCGTGGAGGAAAGCAACCTGTCAGTCCAGATCGCGGCGCTGCGCAAGCTGCTTGGCACTGCGCATGACGGCTCTGAATGGATCACGACCGTTCCGCGTGTCGGCTACCGGTTTGCCGGACCGGTCGCCCCGCAGACCGCCGTAGCCGAGCGCACCGCAGGCAACGCACAGCCACGCCCATCCATCGCGGTTCTGCCGTTCGCGATCATTGGCGAAGCCGACAAGGAATATCTCGCCGATGGCTTGACCGAAGATATCATCACGGCGCTGTCTCGGTTTCGCTGGTTTCGGGTCATCGGGCGCAGCTCCGCCTTTACTTTCAAGGGCAAACAGACGGACGTCCTGCAAGCGGCTCGCGAGCTTGGCGCGCGTTACGTGCTGCACGGAAGCGTTCGCCAATCCGCACTTCGGCTGCGCATTACGGCGCAGTTCATCGACGCGAGTGACGGCAGCAATGTCTGGGCGGAGCGGTACGATCTTGAGATGGCGGATGTCTTTGCGATCCAGGACGAGATTGCCGAGCGGGTCGCCGGTGCGATCGAGCCCGAGCTTCTCAAAACCGAATCCCATCTTGCGGCCATGCGGCATACAGGCAACATGACCGCTTGGGACCTGGTGCGCCAGGGAATGTGGCATTTCCACAAGCTCACCCGTGAGGGCCACCTGGCGGCCCGGACGCTGTTTCGCCGCGCATGCGCGATCGATCCGGACCTACCGGAATCTCACATCTGGCTAGGGCGCGTCAGTGCCGGGATCATCGCTTACGGCTGGAGCGACGCGCCCGGCGCGGACAGCAAGGAGGGTGTGGATGCGGCGGCACGTGCGATAACTCTCGATTCGAGAGACCCCTACGCGCACTATGCCTTCGCTATCGCGAACGCTTACACCTACGCACCGCTCGTAGCGGCATCGGCAGCCGAGAAGGCGATCGCATTAAGTTCAAGCTTCGCGCTTGGGCATCTGGTTCTCGGCATGGCCCGCTTGTTTGCGGGCCTGGCGCGCGAGGCCATCGAACCGCTTGAACATGGGCTGGCACTAAATCCCAACGATCCGCAGAATGTCGTTTGGTACAATGTGCTTGCCTATGCACAGCTTTTCGCCGGAGAGGCCGAGCGCGCACTTGCGACTGCCAACAAAGTGCTCGCCATTCGTCCGACCTTCCGTCCGACGCTTGAAACGCTGGTGTGCTGCCATGTCGCGCTCGGCAAGCTGGACGATGCGCATCGCTGCGCAAGCCGCATGAACGAGCTGGCGGGGCCCGAGAGTCATTTCCTCGCACCGCTGAAGCAATTGCATCCGGAGTGGGACCAACGGATATCGCAGATGCTTGATCGGGCCCGCGCATGAAAAACCCCGCGGCTCGCGCCGCGGGGTCTTGTCTCAGGCCCTATACCGCCGCTCAGTGCGCCAAAATCGCCAGCAGCAAGAGCGCCACGATGTTGGTGATCTTGATCATCGGGTTGACAGCCGGCCCCGCCGTATCCTTGTAGGGATCGCCGACGGTGTCGCCGGTCACCGCGGCCTTGTGGGCCTCGGAGCCCTTGCCGCCATAGTGGCCGTCCTCGATGTATTTCTTGGCGTTGTCCCAGGCGCCGCCGCCCGAGGTCATGGAGATCGCGACGAACAGGCCGGTCACGATCACGCCCAGCAGCATCGCGCCGACGGCCGAGAACGCCGCCGACTTGCCGGCTGGGCCGCCGCCAGCGATAAAATACATCGCGAAGTAGACGACGATCGGCGACAGCACCGGCAATAGCGAGGGGATGATCATCTCCTTGATCGCCGCCTTGGTCAGAAGGTCGACCGCCTTGCCGTAATCCGGCTTGGCGGTGCCCTGCATGATGCCGGGCTTTTCGCGGAACTGACGCCGCACTTCCTCGACGATGGCGCCGGCCGCGCGACCGACCGCCGTCATGCCCAGCGCGCCGAACAGATAGGGCAGCAGGCCGCCGAACAGCAGGCCGACCACGACGTAAGGATTGTTCAGCGAGAAGTCGGGCTGCACGCCCTGGAAATACGGAAACTTCGTGGCGTTGGCGATGAAGAATTTGAGGTCTTCATTGTAGGCCGCAAACAGCACCAGCGCGCCGAGACCAGCGGAGCCGATCGCGTAACCCTTGGTGACGGCCTTGGTGGTGTTGCCGACGGCGTCGAGCGCGTCGGTGGCCTTGCGGACTTCCTTGGGCAGGCCGGCCATTTCGGCGATGCCGCCGGCATTGTCGGTGACCGGGCCGAACGCGTCGAGCGCCACGATCATGCCGGCCAGCGCCAGCATGGTGGTGGTGGCGATCGCGATGCCGAACAGGCCGGCAAGGCTGTAGGTGATGAGGATGCCGGCGATGATCACCAGCGCGGGCGCTGCGGTCGCCTCCATCGAGATCGCCAGACCCTGGATCACATTGGTGCCGTGGCCGGTGACCGACGCTGCCGCGATCGACTTCACCGGACGGTTTTCGGTGCCGGTGTAGTATTCGGTGATCCAGATAATGAGCCCGGTGACGGCGAGACCGACGACGCCGCATTCGAACAGCGCCACGCCGGTGAACTTCACGCCTGAAAGTGGACCGAAGCCAACCAGCCAGTAGATCACGCCGGCGACGCCGATCAGCGACAGGATGCCGGTGGCGATCAGGCCCTTGTACAGCGCGCCCATGATCGACTGGTTGGCGCCGAGCTTGACGAAGAAGGTGCCGACGATCGAGGTGATGATGCAGGCGGCGCCGATCGCGAGCGGCAGCGTCATCATGTTCACCAGCAGCGGCGAGCTCGCAAAGAAGATCGCGGCCAGCACCATGGTGGCGACCGTGGTCACCGCGTAGGTCTCGAACAGGTCGGCGGCCATGCCGGCGCAATCGCCGACATTGTCGCCGACATTGTCGGCGATGGTGGCGGGGTTGCGTGGATCGTCTTCGGGAATGCCGGCCTCGACCTTGCCGACGAGATCGCCGCCGACGTCAGCGCCCTTGGTGAAGATGCCGCCGCCGAGACGCGCGAAGATCGAAATCAGCGAGGCGCCGAAGCCGAGCGCCACCAATGCATCGACCACGGTTCGGCTGTTGGCGGCAAGGCCCATGTACTGGGTGAGAAAGGCGAAATAGATGGTGACGCCGAGCAGTGCGAGGCCGGCGACCAGCATGCCGGTTATGGCGCCGGCCTTGAAGGCGAGTTCAAGTCCGCCGGCCAGCGAGGTGGTCGCGGCCTGCGCGGTGCGCACATTGGCGCGAACCGAAACGTTCATGCCGATGAAGCCGGCAGCGCCCGACAGCACCGCGCCGATCAGGAAGCCCACTCCGACCAGCATCCCGAGGAAGTAGGCCAACAGCGCGAAGATCACGATGCCGACCAGACCGATCGTCATGTATTGGCGCCTGAGATAGGCCTGCGCGCCCTCGCGCACCGCAGCCGCGATTTCCTGCATCCGCGGATTGCCGGCGTCGGATTTCAAAACCGATGCGGTCGCCCAGATGGCGTAAACGATGGAAAGCGCTCCGCAGAGCACAATCACCCATAATGCTGTCATTGAATTTGCCTCAAGATCTTGGTGTACCCCACGCCTGTCGCCGCGGGCGCGGCGGGCGCATAAAAAGAAGGCCTGCCCTGCCCAGAAGGGCGGCCTTAAATCGGCGGGACCATGCCAAAATCACATCCCCGGCGCAACGCCGCGGAGAGCCAAAACCGTCGATTTCGGCAGGTATTTGCGGGTACCATGCGCAACCCACAAGACCTTTTTCATTGCGCAAAAAGGCAATGGCGGGCCTTGGAGTTCGGGGAAATCAGTACTGCGCGACGGCCGGGAACGCCCAATTGAACTTATAGTTGAGGCCAACCCGCACAATATTGTCTCGGTTACGAACAGAAGTCGTCCAGTTGTAGCCAGGGCCCACGGCGCTAGGTGCGACAGCCGCAACAAGCGGCGACCTGTAGGTCTGTGTTCCTAGATCGACATAAAGGTATTCGGCCTTCACCGACCAGTTGGAAGCGAAAGCGTATTCTGCGCCAGCGCCGGCTACCCATCCGACCCTGATTTCAGAATTGGAGCCGATGTGAACCGCGCCGTTATAGACCGGGTTGACGGGAAAGGTAGCGAACGAGACGTTGGTGTCGGACCGGACATCAGCCACGGCCAAGCCTCCGGTGCCATATAAAAATAGGCGGTTGAAGTCAAAGCCCGCGCGCCCCCGAAAGGTGCCAAATGAATTTAAATTGCTCGACACATGCTCCGTGTGGGCCGCATTGGTGAAGACTGCATTGCCAAGATCTGCGAACGAAGCATAGCTGGCATCGACCGAATTTCTTTGGCTCGTCCATTGCCAGTCCGCCTCAACACCGAAAACAAACCGGCCGGCTTGTTGATTGCAGCCAATCTGCGCGCCGATCAATCCTCCCGACGGATGACTGCTGTAAGTGTGAGTCAGCGCCGCGACGTTGGCTGAAAAGTCACCGCTGCCCGCGGCATTTGGCGGAGGAGAGCCCCCTGGCGGGGTGAGATAGCTACCCGATGGCGCAAGGTAATAGTCATTGTCGCCGCCGATCCAGCCTGCGTTGCCACCGACATAGCATCCCGACCAGCTGAAGACCGGGGCCATCACCGGTGCCGCCTTCACAGCCATGTCTGCCGCAGGCGCTGCGCTGATACCGAGAATAGCGCCCACTGCTACAGTCGCTGCAAAAACTGACTTTAAATTGCCCATAGTGAATCCGATCAACATTCGTCCGCGGGCGGAATTGCGCTTTCACACAGCAATGCTAATCCATTGGCGAAGCTCCTTCACGCGGGGATCATCTGGAAGCGAACTATTTTGGGATAGTGTTGCGAAAATAGCGCTAAATGCCACTTGCGATAAGCTAATCGCCGTTGTTGGAAAATCCTAGAAATGGCTGTAGGAGAGGTGCGGCAGCGCGATCGGCCTGCCCTCGCGGTCCAAAAACCTCGGAACTGACGACCCCGCGACAACCATCCCTATTGAAGTCACAGCCACCCTGGCTTGACCCGCTGCTTGGGCGAACGCCTCGAAGCTATCTTCCGGGATCGCGCACAAAACCTCGTAATCGTCGCCGCCGGAAACGATCGCGTCGATCCCGACGCTACCGCCCGCCAGCAATTCTGCAGCAACCGCGGATAATGGAATGCTCGGCGCGTCGATGACCGCCGACACGCCCGACACGCTACACAGTTTTGCGAGATCGCCTGCGAGACCATCGGAGACATCTATCGCCGCGTGAGCGTGATCGCGAACCGCCGTTGCGAGCGCGTTGCGCGGCTGCGGCACGCGATAGCGTCCGATCAGCATCGCCTTTGCCCCGGCATCAGCAAGTGCAGCGGCGGCGCCGCCCCTGAGGATATCAAGGCCGAGCGCGGCGTCGCCGATCGTCCCCGTCACCACAACGCGGTCGCCCGGTTTGGCGCCGCCCCGACGCACCATCCTGCCCGCCGGCACCCGCCCGAACGCCGTGATCGAGATCGTCAGCGGACCCGGCGTTGAAACCGTATCGCCACCCAGCAGCGGGCAGCCGAACAGGCCGGCGTCCGAACCAAGCCCGCGCGCGAACGGCGTCAGCCAGGCATCGTCAGGGCCGCGCAGTGCCAGCGTCAGCACGAAGCCGGCCGGTGTTGCGCCCTTGGCGGCAAGATCGGACAGGTTCACCCGGAGCGCCTTGCGCGCGACCGTATCCGGCGGATCGTCGGCGAGG
>DASSGM010000219.1:0-3835 GCA_035693465.1 Bradyrhizobium sp.
GCGCAACGAGGTGGTCATCAGCCGCACCAGGCGGTCGAACACGATTTCGAGCATCGGCAGGCGCTCGTAGGACACCATCGCCGAATCGATGATCGCGCGAATGCCGGAATGTTCGTCGAGATTGACGTCGCCGGCGGAAAACCCAAGCAGGTTGTCGATTTCCTCCTGCGACAGCACCCGCTCGCCGCCGCCATTCTTGCTGGTTCCGAAGTCGCGGCCGCCGTCTTCGACCATGGCCGCCCATTGCAACGCCATGGTGCCGGAGAGTTCGTTGGCGGCAGCCGCTTGCGCAGCCTGCGCCGGATCCTCGGAATCCAGCGAGGCTTCCCATTGCGCCGCGATGGCATCCTGGTCGACTGAGTCGTTTTCCGCCATGGTTTCAGATCCGCCCGGTCACTGGATGACGATTTCCTTGAACAGCACCGCGTTGACCTGGCTCGGCGAGATCACGGTATTGACCCGCCGGGTCAGTTCTTCCTTGAGCCGAAACAGGCCCGCGGAACCGTTGAGATCGCTCGCCCGCAGCTCGCGCAAATAAGTCTGAAAAATATCGGTGAGGCGCGGCATGGTCGGCTTGATCGCCTCGACCTGCCTCTCCTCCTTGAGCTCGAGCACGACCTTGACCTTGAGATATTGCACGCGCTCGCCGGGTGGACCGCTCAGGTTGACCAGCATGTCCGGCACTTCGAGGAATACCGGCGGTTTTGCCGGCGCGGCCTCGGCGTGCATCTCGTCGGCCGGGTGGCGGAAGAACAGAAACCAGCTCGCCGCAACGACGGCCACCATCACCAGCACGGCCGCGGCCGCGATCATCAGCTTGAGCTTGCGTTTTGGCGCCGGGACTTCCGCAGCTTCCGCCACGCCGCCGTCCGCCTGTTCGTTGTCTGCCATCGCCCCGCGCCCGGTTCTCTAAAAAATCAAAATCGAAGCCGCCAGGCGGGCAAGTGACGCGATACGGGCCGCCGGCGCATACGCGCTCCTCGTGATCGCGACGCTAAGGTGACAATGGTTAATGGAATCTTTCTTTTATCCTTCAACTAGGAAAAAGTTGCCGGGCAAACATGGTCAACAAGACCTTATTGCCGCCCCGGCCGCGCCTGCGCGAAACACTAAGCCCTTCCGAAACCAGAATTTTCCGACTTGGCACGGCTTTCGCTGTGAGGGTTGGGCGAACCGCGGCTTGGGAGAGCCCTGACGGTTCGAGGGATCCGCGAAGGCGAGCCTGGGAGGGCTTTGGCGTCGCGGCTCATCTTAAAGGGGAGAACCACCGATGGAGAATGCGCTTCTCGTCGGACTTTCGCGGCAGATGGTGCTGGAGCGGCAGATGGACGTCGTCGCCAACAATGTCGCGAACGTCAATACGTCGGGCTACAAGGCCGACCGGTCGATGTTCCAGGAGTATCTCGCCTCCGGCGCGCACGAAGACAATTTTATCGGCACGGACCGCCGCGTCAGCTACGTCCAGGACCGCGCCACCTTCCACGATTTTTCGCAAGGCGCGGTCGAGGAGACCAGGAACCCGCTCGATGTCGCGATCGAGGGCAGCGGCTTTCTGGTGGTGCAGACGCCGGCCGGCGAGCGCTACACCCGCGATGGCGCCTTGCAGATCAACAATCAGGGGCAATTGGTGACGGCCGGCGGCCAGCCGGTGCTCGGCAACGCCGGCCCGATCGTATTCCAGCCGACCGACAAGCAGGTCAGCATTGCCTCCGATGGCAACGTCACCGTGCTCGAAGGCACCAGCCGGATCGACTCGGTCCGCGGCAAGCTGCGCGTGGTCAGATTCGCGGAGGCGCAAAACCTCGTGAAGGAAGGCTTTAACCTTTATTCGGCCGGCGGCGGCAACGCCGCGCAGCCCGACACCACCGCAAAACTGCGCCAGGGGTTTGTTGAAAAATCCAACGTCAACGCGGTGCTCGAGATGAGCCGCATGATCGAGGTGACACGGACCTACACGCAAATCTCCAATCTCTTGCAGCAGCAGAGCGATCTGCACAAGACGGCGATCGACAAGCTCGCCGACGTTCCGGCGTAGAGACTCATTCTGTCGAATGAGCCTCTACGCAATTTCTAACTAAGCATGATCTGTTCCGAAAACCGGCGACCACTTTTCGGGATCATGCTTCAAGGAGACTGATCCATGCGCGCTCTTCACACCGCGGCGACCGGGATGGCGGCCCAGGAACTCAACGTCCAGGTGATCTCCAACAACATCGCGAACCTGCGCACCACCGGCTTCAAGAAGCAGCGCGCCGCGTTCCAGGACCTGATCTACGACCACGTCCGCCGGGTCGGCGCGCAGGCCTCCGACCAGGGCACGATCCTCCCGGTCGGCGTCGATCTCGGTGGCGGCGTAAAAACCGTCGGCACGCCGCGGCTGATGACGCAGGGAACGCTGTCGCAAACCGGCAACGACCTCGACATCGCCATCCGCGGCGAAGGTTTTTTCAAGATCCAGATGCCCGACGGCACCTACAGCTACACCCGCGACGGCTCGTTCCAGATGGACGCGCAAGGCCGCGTCGTCAACGCGCAAGGAAACCCGGTGCAGCCGACGATCACGATCCCGCAAAATTCTTCCGGCCTCACCATCAACGCGCAGGGCCAGGTCACCGTGACGCTGCCGGGATCGACGACGCCGACCAATGTCGGGCAGATCGGGCTGACGCGGTTCATCAACAAGGCCGGCCTGCAGCCGGTCGGCGACAATTTGTTCACGGAGACGCCGGCCTCGGGCCCGCCGCAGGACGGCACCGCCAACACCGACGGGTTTGGCGACATGCAGCAGAGCAATCTCGAGCAGGCCAATGTCGAGGTGGTGTCCGAGATTTCCGACCTGATCGCGGCGCAGCGCGCCTACGAGATGAACGCCAAGGTGATCAGCGCCGCCGACCAGATGCTGCAATCCACCACCGCGCTGTTCCGCTAGGGGCTGATGATGATTTTGCGCTCCCTCCTTCTCGCCACCGCCCTGCTCGCGGCAACGTCAGCGACGGCACATGCGCAAACGCGCGACGATGTCATCGCTGCTCCGGTGCTGCGCGCCAATGTCGCCGTCGCCGGCGAGCTGGTGCGGATCGGCGACGTCATCGACAACGCCGGCTCCTTTGCAAGGATCGCGATCTATCGCGCGCCCGAGCTCGGCACCACCGGCACGGTTTCGACCGCGCAGGTGCTCTCGGCGTTGCGGGCGCATCAGGTGATCGGCGTCGATACCAGGGATCTCCGCGAGATTTCGGTGACGCGGCTGGCGCGCACGCTTCTGCCAAGGGAGATCGAACTCGCCGTCGCCGCCGCGCTGGAACACAGGAACGGTCTTGGCGACGCCGCCAATCTCTCGCTCACCTTCGACCGCGAGCTTGCCGATATCAGGCTTGAGGCCTCGAACTCCGGCGCCTTGCAGCCGGCGTCGGTCCGCTACGAGCCGCGCGGCAACCGCTTCGACGTCACCCTCGATATCGCAGGCGACAACGCCGCCGCGCCGGCGCGGCTGCGCTTCACCGGCACGGCGATTGAGATGGTGGAGGCCTTGGTGCTGGCGCGCGGCATCGAGCGCAATGAGGTGATCAAATCCGCCGACGTCATGACCGAGCGGCGCCCGAAGACCGAAGTCGGCGCCGACGCCGTCGTGCGCGATCGCGCGGTCGGGATGCAGGCACGCCGGCAGCTTCGCGCCGGTCAGGCGTTGAGGACTGCCGATCTGGCAAAACCCGACCTGGTGCAGCGCGACCAGAGCGTCACGCTGATCTACGAGACGGCCGGGCTCTATCTGACCATGCGCGGCAAGGCGCTGGACAGCGGCACCGAAGGCGACGTCGTCAACGTGCTCAATCTG
>DASSGM010000220.1:0-4288 GCA_035693465.1 Bradyrhizobium sp.
ACGCCGGCGTCGATTTCGATCTCGGCGCCATGTCCGCGCGCGGCGCGCGCCATGGCTTGCGTGATCGCGCCCATGCCGCCGACGGCGTGGCCCCAGACGCCCTTCTTGCCGTTCACCTCGCCGAACGCATGATGCAGCATCACATAGGCCGAGCCGGCGGCGTAGGGGCTGGCGTAATTGCCGACGATGGCGTCGAAGCCGTACAGCGCCTTGACCAGGTCGCTCTCGAACCGCTCGTCCAGCATCTCGCCGGCCGAGCGCGCGAACAGGTCGAGCAGCGAGCGCTGCTGCGCCAGCGAAAGCCGGCGCAGGATGTTGGCGGTGCCGAGCGCGTTCAGGGCCTCGCGGATCGCGCTGGCGCCAAAACCCTCGACGATGTTCGGCGGCGCGCGCAAGACGAGCTGGCGCAGCACGTCGGCGATGGCTTCGAGTTCGCGCGCGAACGCGTCGATTTCTTCGGCGTCGCGTTCGCTCAGCTTCGCCACCGATTGAAGGGTGCGGCCTTCGCCGGTCAAGAGATGGCTGCCATCGGGAGCCGGCAGGAAATTCTGCGCGCGGCGTTCGACAATCCGCAGGCCGTGGTCGCTGAGTTTCAGCTCGGAGATGATCTTCGGGTTGAGCAGGCTGACGGTGTAGGCCGCGACCGAATTGCGAAAACCCGGATGGAATTCTTCCGTCACCGCGGCGCCGCCCACCACCTTGCGGCGCTCGACCACTTTCACGCGCAGCCCGGCCATCGCCAGATAGGCCGCGCAAGTGAGGCCGTTATGGCCCGCGCCGATAATGACAACGTCAGTTTCTGCCATGGCCGCTTCAAGAAGTGTTGATCGATGTAATGATCCAGTCATTCCGGGATGGTGCGTTAGCACCAGACCTCAGATGCGCAATTGCGCATCGGGGAATCCCTGGATTCCGGGTTCGACGCTCGCGCGTCGCCCCGGAATGACTTTCGACGCTGGCAGCAGCGCCGCGTCAAGTGCGGATTTGGGTTTTCGCCCGCCGCATTGCTCGCCGCATCGCGCTATGCTCCATTGCCCGCTTCCGGCGCGCGCTCTGCCGGGTCGTTGCGCCCGCCGGGTTCAAGCCGGAGTCTTCATGCATTCACCCACGCCGCCCGTTGTCACGGATCAGCCATCCGTCAGCCGAAACCGGCTGGTGCTGATCCTCTACACCTCGGCGATCTTTGTCAGCGCGCTATTGTTGTTCTCGGTGCAACCCCTGTTCACCAAGATGGTGCTGCCGCGGCTCGGCGGTTCGCCGGCGGTATGGTCGGTGGCGATGGTGTTTTTCCAGTCGCTGCTGCTCGGCGGCTACGCCTATGCGCATTATCTGATGCAAATCCGAAAGCGTCGGATTCCGGTGGCGGTGCATCTCGCCCTGCTGGTGGCCGCATTCCTGACGCTACCGCTGTCGATCGCGAACGGCTGGGGCGAACCGCCGACGTCAGGCTACGCGTTCTGGCTATTAGGCTTGTTCGCGGTCTCGATCGGGCTGCCGTTCTTCGCGCTCGCCGCCAACAATCCGCTGCTGCAGGCCTGGTTCGTCCGCACCGGTCATCCCGACGGTCCCGACCCTTATTTCCTCTATGCCTCGTCGAATATCGGCAGCTTTCTGGCGCTGTTGTCCTATCCGGTGCTGCTGGAGCCGATGTTCACGCTGCGCACCCAAAACCTGATGTGGACCGGCGGCTACGCGCTGCTGATCGTGCTGATCGGGGCCTGCGGGGTGCTGCTGCTGCGCTCGCCCGCGACGGCTTATATCGTTGCGCAGACCGACGAGACCGAGGCGCCGGCGCCGCCGTGGCGCTTGCGCGCGCGGTGGATCTTTCTTGCCGCGGTGCCGTCGGGCCTGTTGATCGCGGTGACCGCGCATATCTCCACCGATATCGCCGCGGCGCCGCTGTTGTGGGTGCTGCCGCTATCGCTCTATCTCCTGACCTGGGTGCTGGTGTTCCAGTCGCGCCCGCTGCTGCCGCACCAGTCGATGTTGAGGCTGCAGCCGCTGGCGGTCGCAGGCGTGGTCGTGCTGCTCGCGGTCGGCGGCGAACAGAATCTGCTGTTAACGCTCGGCGGCCACCAGCTTTGTTTCTTTATCATTGCGATGGCCTGCCATGGCGAGCTGGCGCGTACCCGCCCGGCCGCGAAATATCTCACCGGCTTCTACGTCGCGCTGTCATTCGGCGGCATGATCGGCGGATTGTTCGCGGGGCTGATCGCGCCCTATACGTTTTCGTGGATCGCGGAATACCCGATCCTGCTGGCGCTGGCGGCGTTGTGCCGCCCGAGCGGCGGCAACGGGCGTTTTCCCCGCTGGAGCAGCTGGTACTGGCCGTTTCTCGCCGTGCTCGCGATCGCCTTGATCGCGCCGTCCTGGTCGGGTGGCAAGGTCGCGACATGGCTTGGCGAATACCGGGTCTGGGTGGCCGGCGCCGTCGGCGTGCTCTCGGCATTGCTGGCGCTCGGATTGAACGCCAGTCGCTGGAAAATCTTCGCAACCGTGGTGGTGGCGCTGGTGCTGATCCGCGCCTATCCGGCGGACAAGGGCCGCGTCGATACCGTGCGCAGCTTCTTTGGCGTCCACAAGATCCTGGTGACGCCGCGCGGGCAGTATCACGTCTTGATGCACGGCACCACGATCCACGGCGCCGAGAAATTTCAGAACAATGACGGCACGCCGGTCACCGGGCGGCCCGAGCCGATCACCTATTATCACGAGGACGGCGGCATCGGTCAGGCGATTGAGGCGGTGCGCGAGCGCAAGGCCGCACCGTTACGGGTCGCGGTGATCGGCCTCGGCGCCGGCACGCTGGCCTGCGCCTCAAAGCCCGGCGAGAACTGGAAATTCTTCGAGATCGATCAAACCATGGTCGATACCGCGCGCGATCCAAAATATTTTGCTTACATTCAAAGCTGCGAGCCGGATCTGAAGCCGGTGATCGGCGACGCGCGGCTGACCTTCGCCAGGGAGCCGGACGGCATCTACGATCTGATCATCGTCGATGCCTATTCCTCCGACGCGATCCCGGTCCATCTCGCCACCCAACAGGCAATGGCCATCTACAAGAGCAAGCTCGCGCCGCAGGGCGCCGTGGTCGTGCACGTCTCGAACCGGCATCTGGAATTGTCCAGCGTCATCGTCGGCATCGCCGGGGCCAACAATCTCAAGAGCTGGATCTACAACGAGGATTCCGACCGCGACGACGAATATATCTTCGCGACCTCGGTGGTGGTCTGCGCGCGCGAGGAGGCCGACGTCGGCAAGCTGGCGTCATCTGAGGATTGGGCGCTGGAGGAAGCCGACGAGAACCAGCGGGTCTGGACCGACGATTATTCCAACGTGCTCGGCGCGGTGTGGCGGCGGCTGCGCGACGGCGAGCCGTAGCGCTTGACGCGCGATCACGCTGCTTGGTAGCCGCGCAGAAGCAGGGGAACCCGCCGGCTTGAGAGCGCGTTCACAATGGACTTGGTCCACGATAGGACCAAACCGCTGGGCAGAGGAATAAGCCTGAATTGCCCGACTGACACCACAACGGAGGTTCGCCATGCCAGCCAGCGCTGAAATGAAGGATCATGTCTACAAGATCCTGGAACTCGTCGGATCGTCCGAAAAAAGCATCGACGATGCGATTCAGAATGCCGTCACCCGCGCCTCAAAAACCATTCGCGACATGAAATGGTTCGAGGTCGTGCAGACCAGAGGCCATATCGAGAATGGATCTGTCGCCCATTACCAGGTCACGTTGCGCGTTGGATTTACGCTAGAGCGGTAATTTCCGGCAATATACCCCAATGTCCGCCCCACTTCGTTGACGGGCGCTGAGCGGGCTGTGCGGCCATGACTTCTCGCCGGTCCTTGACCCCACGCGGATGTAGGGCAGGATCATACATATTCGATTCCTGACCGCGAACACTTTAGCTTGGCCGCGCGAGAGAAAAAATTCGATGCATGACAAGGTCGATGTGCTGATTATCGGCTCTGGCGCATCGGGCGCAGCGGTGGCGTGGAGCCTTGCCGATACGAGGATGCGGATCCTCTGCCTCGAGCAGGGCGACTGGGTCAAGCCGACCGACTATCCGAGCAACGGACGCGATTGGGAGGCGCGCCTGTTCGGCGATTTTGCCGTCAGCCCCAATCGTCGCGCGCGGCTGACCGACTATCCGATCAACGACGCCAATTCGCCGATCAAGGTCGTGAACTTCAACGGCGTCGGCGGCAGCACCATCATGTACACCGCGCATTTCCCGCGCCTGCATCCCTCGGATTTCAAGGTGCGTACGCTCGACGGCGT
>DASSGM010000221.1:0-8257 GCA_035693465.1 Bradyrhizobium sp.
TTGAAAGATACCAAACCTAAAGGCTTTCCCACTTAGTTTTGGCAGGTGCGTTCCATCGATGGCGAGACCATGGGCACCGCTGCGTCCCCGTTTCTGAATCCAATTGCCGCTGAGCAGGAAAGCGTGAGCCCGAAGCGGACGGCCCAGGCGCTGTCGCTCCGCGCCAGGCGCCGCCGTCAGATTCAGGGAATGATCGCTGCCAGCTACCTCGTCGATGCGCTGGTGCTGCTGATTTACGCCCAGGCGGGAGCGATTCCGTCGACGGTCAGCTCGGCATTCGCCCTCTGCGGCCTTCTCTCGGTGGCTTGCTACCTGGTGCTGTCGGAAACGGGATTCACGGAGCGCTTCAAGGATCATTATTTTGTGGCGCCGCAGTTGATCGTCAGCACCGCGATCCTGCTCGCTTTCGCCTACATCGCACCCGAAGTCGGCATGATGTTTCTCTGCACGCTGTTCGTGGTGTTTAACTTCGGCTCGCTCCGCTCCACGCCGTGGCAAACAGCAATTTTCTGGACCGCGATGGCGCTCGGCCTGGCCGGGCTGTTTCTGCTCACCGACAAACCAATCTCAATGCCGCACGGTACCTATCTCGAACGCTTTGCAACGATGTCGGTGTTCATCCTGACCATCGGGCGCTGCATGTTTCTCGGGATATTCTCAAGTGCGATGCGTCAGTCGCTTTACCAGAGTGGTCTTGAGCTCAAGCAAGCCTACAAGCGGATCGAAGAGCTTGCCGAACTCGACGAGTTAACCGGCTCGTTCAATCGCCGCTGCATCATGCGGATGCTGGGCGACGAGATCGCACGGGCCCATCGCAGCCACACACCATGCTCGATCGCCCTGATCGATCTCGACTGGTTCAAGCGCATCAACGACGCCCACGGCCACCCGACCGGCGATGAAGTGCTCAGGACCTTCGCCATCACCGTGTTTGCGAACATCCGCAACTTCGACAGGTTCGGCCGCTACGGGGGCGAGGAATTCCTGCTGGTGCTTCCCGACACGCCTGGTGATGACGCCGCAAACATCCTCGACAGGCTGCGCGTCATCATCGCCGCTCTCGACTGGAGCGCATTTTCGCCGAACATGCAGGTGACCATTTCCGCAGGCGTCGCGACGCTGACGCCAGATGAGACCGAGGATTCATTGCTCGCCCGCGCGGACAACGCGCTCTACGCAGCCAAGGCGCAAGGACGCAACCGTATCGCCGGCGCCTGATCCGATCATTTCTGTTTTCGGCGACCGAGAACCGCCGCCAATCTAAATGTCCGAATGCTCCAGGATAGAGTTATGAGTTCGAAGTCCGCCTCCACTCCCGAAAGTCTGCTTGACGAGCTGCAGACTGCGCTTGCGCACGGGACGGTCGCGCGCCGGGTCGAAACCTTGCGCCGCGTGATCGATCTTTTCCTCAGCGGCGCGGTGGATTATTCGCATGAACAGATCGCGCTGTTCGACGATGTCTTCCAGTGCTTGATGAAGCACATCGAAATCTGCACCAAGGCGTTGCTTTCCAATCGTCTGGCTTCTGTCGATACCGCGCCGCCGCTCACCATCCGCGCGCTGGCGTTCGACGATGTCATCGAGGTTGCAGCCCCGGTGCTGTCGCGGTCAGAACGGCTCGACGATGACGCGCTGATCGAGGCCGCGCGCAATAAGAGCCAGGCGCATTTGATGGCGATTTCAACGCGAAGAGTGCTGAGTGACGCGGTGACCGACGTGCTGGTGCTGCGCGGCAACGACGAGGTGATCCACAGCACCGTCAACAATCCCGGCGCGGAATTTTCCGAGAGCGGCTTCACCCGGCTAATCGATCGCGCCGAAGGGGACGACAACCTTGCGACCTGCATTGGGCTGCGTCCAACGATCCCGCGCCATCTGTTCCTGAGACTGATCGCGAAAGCTTCCGCGACGGTACGGGCGCGGCTTGAAGCCGCCCACCCGCAGCAGGCAGGCGAGGTGCCAAGCGCCGTGCAGGAGGCAGCCCGACGGGCACGCTCTTCGCCTTCTGCCATCACAAGGGAAACGGCAATCGCGCACGCGCTGGTCAAATCGTTGTACGAGGACGGACGGCTCGACGAGCATCAGCTGGCTGCATTTGCCGAGGCCGGGAAGTTCGACGAAGCTAATGCGGCAATGGCGGCGCTCGCCAACGTCCCGGTGTCGATTGTAGAGAATATGATGGTGGAAAGTCGCTCCGAGGCCATTATGATCATGGCGAAGGTCTCGGGAATCTCGTGGTCGACCGTCAACGCGATCATCAAGATGCGCGACCATCTTTCAGGCACCGAGCCGACTGATCTTCAGTTCTGCAAGGATACCTACGAACGGCTGCGGCCTTCGACCGCACAGCAGGTGCTGCGCTTTCACCGCATGCAGCAGACCGCGCCATCGGCTGCCTGAACGGTACGAGCCCAACCCGGTCTCGTTCCGACGAAAGGCCGTGCCTGGTAATCGCAGGAGCTAAAACCGCAGCACCCTCGATCCCGCCAGCGCGCCGATGGCGGCAACGAGCGCAGTGGCGATCGTGTACCAGGTCGCCACGAACAGCGGTGAATCGTCGGTGCAGTGCGATGCGTAGATCGTCGCCGCCAGGCCCGCCGATAACAGTCCGGCGATCGCGCCGGTGACCGCCGGTCGCGTGGGCGCGCCGTGACGCAAGCCGATCAGCGCCGCCGCCAAGAGCGGCAGCGACATCAGCGGAACAGCGGTCATGCAAAGCCGCGAATTGCTGCCGACCAGGCGCGTCATCATCGGCAGTCGCTGCGGCAGCATCATCTCACTTGCAATCCCGGCGACGAGAAGTCCGGCCGGAATGAGCAGCAGCCACCCCCAGCCACGCAGCGCAGCTTCCGGCCGCGACAAATGCAGGCTGATGGCGATGGCCGGGATGGCAAGCGCCAGCGTCACCACAAACTTCAGGTCGAAGAACGGATTGTGCATCGCCGTCATGACATCCGGCCGAACGCCCAATCCCACGAAGAATATAGCCGCCGAAATGGGCGCCGCGGCGAGCAGACATAGAGCCAGCACGAACCCGACCGGTCGCGCGCGGTGCGTGTTGTCGGCAGCCAGCGTTCGAATGAGTTGATCGGTTTCCATTCTCATTTCTCCCGCAGTTTGGCGGTGAGACTGGCAAGCCCGCGATGCAGCGCCACGCGCACCGCTCCCTCGCTCATCGCGAATTTCGCGGCCGTATCCTGGATCGACGCGCTATCAACCGCGATCGACTGCAGAACCTCGCGCTGCCGCGCCGGAAGGGCCTGGAGCTGGGCCGTAACTTCCCTCGCCGGAACGGTCGCCGCGGCGGGCTCGCTCGAGAGCGTCTCGGCGAAATCGTCGACGTTGACGAAGACCCGCCGGCCGCGCCGGCGCAGCGCATCGATCAGCTTGTTGCGGGCGATCGCAAACAGCCATGGCGCGAACGGCGCCTTGGCGTCCCAGGTATGCCGTTTCAGATGCACCGCCAACAAAATGTCCTGCACGATGTCCTCGGATTGATCGACCGGTTGCCCAGCCCGCGCCAGACCGCGGCGGGCCGCGGCCCGGAGCACCGGCGTGACGGCCTTGAGCAGACGATGATACGCCGCACCGTCGCCCGAAATGGCCGACTGCATCAGGCCGGTCCACTCGTCTTCACGTTCGCGCACGTGCGCTCCCACATTACAATTCGGCCGATCTTTCAATTTGTTACGGCGCAGGGTACCAATCACGAAGTCGTGATCGCTACCTCTCGGGTCACATGCCCGGCAGAGAATCGTCACCACAAATACCGCAACCGGCAGGCTCATAACATCGATCGATCCCGCTGACAGCCGCGGCCAGGACACGCAAAAGAATTTCGCGAACGAAAACTCCGCAACTCATCCGGCACCTGCCGTTGCCCTGCTTTCGCCCGGTGCCGCCCGAAGATTCCCTTTTTCTGCCCCGCTGCGGACATGCCCCAGGGTCTCATTGCGCCTTTGGGGGCTGGCAAATGGGGAGATTGCCATGAAGGTCAAAGCCAGCGGGCGCTCGGCGTTGATAGTAGCAACAGGGCTCTTCGTGTGCTTCGCAGTTCCTTCTCAGGCAGCGGCGACCGCAGACAATGCGGCTGCGAGTGCCAAATCGGAAGATACTGCGGCGACACCCGTTGCGTCGAAAAAATCCGCCAAACACGGCTCGCACCACTGGAAAAGCCACGCGGATCGCAGACCCGGCACGGTGGCGATGAAATCGGGTGCGGACAAGAGCGCTGCAACTGAGCTTGCTGATAAGAACAGCGACAATTCAGATACGATCCCGTCTTGGGTAGCCAACGCCAACGCGCGGCTGGCGTCCGCCGATACGCAAACCGGCGACGTCAAGGCCATGGCAGCGCGGGCCAACGAAATTCTGCAAGACGCGCCGGACAAGGCCGCAGGGACGCAACCGGCTGCTGAAAGCGAGGTCCTCTCCGCCGATCAGCTCAACGATGTCGATCGCGCGCTGCACGAAGCCACGCCACCGGCGCCGGTTTTGTTGATGGCCGCGGCCGAGGCACCGGCGACACCGGCGGCGCCTGCTGCGCCCGTGACAGCAGCAAGTAGCAACGAAAGCTCCGCCTGGGACCAGACCTCCCTGATCGGCAAAATCTTCATCGGCTTTGGTGCGCTGCTGACAATGGCCTCCGCCGCACGCATGTTCGTTGGGTAGCTTCATTGTGAGGCGACAGGTCGCACGAATGCACGCGCGATCACAGGCTGCGCGAAGCAATCCAGAAGCCGCAGGTGCAAGCTGGATTGGATTCGTCGCTGACACTCCTCGCAATGACGGGACGGTCGTCGCCATTCCCACTTGAAGCCGATCCCCCCAGCGGGCACATTGCAGCGTGAAATCACGCGCGGGGTGGACCATGAGTACGTTCGAACACATCATCGTCGAGAGCAAGGGCGCCGTCGGCGTCATCACGCTGAACCGCCCGAAAATGCTCAATGCGTTGTCTTTCGGCGTATTCAGGGAAATTGCCGCCGCCGTCGATGATCTCGAAGCCGATGAAAAGATCGGTTGCATCCTGCTGACGGGCGGCGAAAGGGCCTTCGCTGCGGGCGCCGACATCAAGGAAATGCAGCCCAAAACCTTCATCGACATGTTCTCCAGCGATTTCACCACCATCGGCGGCGACCGCGTTGCCAACTGCCGCAAGCCGACGGTTGCCGCCGTCAGCGGCTATGCCCTGGGCGGCGGCTGTGAACTCGCAATGATGTGCGACATGATTATCGCCGCCGACACCGCGAAATTCGGCCAGCCGGAAATTACGCTCGGTACCATTCCCGGCATCGGCGGAACGCAGCGGCTGACCCGCGCGGTCGGCAAATCCAAGGCGATGGACCTGTGTCTCACCGGACGAATGATGGATGCCAGCGAGGCGGAGCGCTCGGGCCTCGTCAGCCGCGTCGTGCCGGCGGATAAATTGATGGACGAAGCCTTCGGGATCGCGGAAAAAATCGCCTCGATGTCGCGACCCGCGGCCGAGATGGCGAAGGGTGCGATCAATCGCGCCTTCGAAACGCCGCTGTCCGAAGGACTGAAAGTCGAACGTGACCTGTTTCATTCGACCTTCGCGCTGGAGGATCGCTCCGAAGGAATGGCGGCGTTTATTGAGAAGCGCAAGCCGGTGAACAAGAACAGGTAGGAGTCGTTCGCAATGGCGACGGGGCGACCTCAGGTCTCGCGGCTCCTCACCAAGGCTGCGCTGACCAGCGCGCGGTAGGCGCGTTCAAACAGTGTCGCCGGCCGGTCGAGACCGAGCCGTGCCAGGCATTCCCGGTCGGCAGCATCCGGCCGGCCGGTCAATCCATGCCACAACAATCCAGCCAGAAGCTGCGGCGAACGTTGCGCATCCTGCAGAATTTGCAAGGCTGGAATCAACCGCTGCTCGACCTCGGTAAAATCGCTGCCGAACGGAAATGATGGCAGCATCCCGGCCTCGCGCGCAGGTTTTAGCGCGCGCGCAATCCGCTCCGGAAAATTCTCGCGGTGCGCAGCCGGAATTTCAAAAGTTTTCGGCAGCTTGCCGGCATCCTTGGCGTGCCGCGCAAGTTCGGCCTGAAAGCGCGAGTCCGCGATCTGCAGCATCGCCGCGATCACATCGGCGTCGGATTTTCCTCTGATATCGGCAACGCCATATTCGGTGACGATGATATCGCGCAGATGCCGGGGAATCGTCTCATGGCCATAACTCCAGCGGATATTGGACTGAGGCTTGGCGCCGGCCTGCCGCGTCGCCTCGACAGTGAGAATTGAGCGCGCGCCCCGCAGCGCGAACGCCTGCGCCACAAAATTGTACTGGCCGCCGACACCACTCACGACCTGCCCGTTTTCAAGGCCGTCTGAAATCACCGCCCCCATCAAGGTCGCCATCATCGCGTTGTTGACGAAGCGGGCGTCGACGCGGGCGCGCCGCTTGGCATCCCCGTCGTCATAGATCTCGTTGGTAAAGGAGACCGGCATCATCTGGATCCGCGCGATCTGGCTCGGTGTCATCTCGCGCAGCGCGCGATAAAATGATTTCGGTCCAAGAAAAAACGCGCCGTGTAGCAATACGCCATCGATTTCGCGCTTGAGAATGCCGGCGTCGATCAGGCCCAGAAACGCTTCGAACAGCATTTCGCTGGCGCCATAAAGACCTTGCTCGAACGATCCGGTTTCCAGCGCCGGGGTTGGCTCGGTTCCGTTCGTTAGCCGCTTCATGATGGCATGAAATTGCACATTGTCGCGGTGGCGGACGATCAAGCCCTGCGCCAGAGCATCGCCCACCTGCCCGATGCCGATCTGCAGCGTACCGCCATCACGCACGAGGCCTGCGGCGTGAAGACCGATGGCATATTTGGTATCGGTGATCGGCTCCGACGGCGGAGCGAACAGCGGAAACTCGGTCGCGGGACTGTCAAGCACCGCGCTGAATTCCTCCGCCGGCAGGTCGCCAGCACCTGGCATGAACGGCAATTCGGAATTGACCTGGCCGATCAGTTTGAATGATGCGGCGCCTTGCGCACGGGCGCGCAATATATCGAGCGTGGTGTCGGTGTTGCAGCTCAAGCTGTAGCGGGTAACACCATCAACAGCGCGCTTAGCCACCAGCTGCGTGACGACATTGAGCCCACGCGCCAGCAGGTATGGCGTGGCATGGGTATAGTTGGCGGAAATATAGTGCTGCTGCGCAAACGGTACGTGCAGCCACTTTCCGGCCAGAAAGAAAAACTCGATCACCTTGACATTGGGCGGCAGCGCATCGGCACGCAGCGCCTCGGCATAAGCGAGATCGGGATAGCCGCCGAACAGCCGCTCAATCACCGGCGCGATGAAGCGCTGCTCAAGCAGGTTCTTTGGCCTCGGTTTTTCCAGGGTCAGCGCGGAAAAGATGGTCAACTTGATCGCGCGGTCGGCGGCGGCGCGCGCGTAGAGCGCGTTGACGATGTGGTTCGCCTTGCCGAGCCCGAGCGGCAAGCCGACCACCAGGTCGGTCCCGACGTCGCGGATGATATGCTCGGCGATTGCCTCGGGGTCCGTGAATAGTTTCGGCATCGGGTGCAGGCCCGGGCGCGGTTGGGATAGCCTGCAGCCCTGGAATCGGACGCAGCCGCCCCAAGCTATAGCTTATTTGCGCCCGATATTCGTCTGTGACGAACCGGCAACAGGGAAGCACCGAATTCACGGGGTTTTCGCAGCCAACGGTTTGCCTGTGGCGGTAGTGGCCTCTAAACGGGTAAATGTGTCCAAAGCCGTCCGCAGGGGCGGTCGGCCCGGGGGGTTGCTGCGGGATCATATGATCGGGCGTGCCGCTAAAGTTGGCCACGTGGGGAGGCGCGTGCTTCAATCGGGCATTTGCCTTGGCGTTGCAACTTGCGTCGGTTTTGCCGCGACTGCGGCGCCCGGGGAATCTCTGCCGGAGGCCCTGGCCAAAGCCTATCAATCCAATCCGCAGCTCAATGCCGAACGGGCGCGGCAGCGCGCCACCGACGAGCACGTCCCGCAGGCCCTGGCGGGCTACCGGCCGCAGATCGTCGCCAGCCTGAGCGGCGGACTGCAGGCGGTGCGAAATCTGCTGCCGGACAACACGATTCAATCCGCGACCCTGAAACCCTGGACTATCGGGGTGACGGTGACGCAGACGCTGTTCAACGGCTTCAAGACCGCAAACAGCGTGCGCGTGGCGGAACTGCAGGTGCAGTCGGGTCGCGAGGCATTGCGCAATGTCGGTCAAGGCGTGCTGCTCGACGCCGTCACCGCCTATAGCAAT
>DASSGM010000222.1:0-8491 GCA_035693465.1 Bradyrhizobium sp.
CCGAAGGTGGCGTATTCTTCGAACAGGCCTTTGTGGACGTAGAAGCCGAACGCCTTGGACTCGTCGTTGGCATACCCCGGCTTCGATATCGGATATCGGAAACTTGTCGATCTGGCCGTTTTTGTAGAGCACGTCGAACAGCGTCTTGCCTCGATATTCGGGCTTTTTCGCGAGCAGTTCTTCTGGCCACACTTCTTCGATCTTGAAACGTTTGGAAAGTTCCATGAGCTGCCAGAGATCGGACCGTGATTCGCCCGGCGCCGACACCAATTGGTGCCACACATGTGTGCGGCGTTCGGCGTTGCCGTAGGCCCCTTCCTTTTCGACCCACATTGCGGTCGGTAGGATGAGATCGGCGGCGAGCGCGGTCACCGACGGGTAGGCTTCGGAGACGACGATGAAATTCTCCGGATTGCGATAACCGGGCCAGGTTTCCTCGTTGCCATTGGCGCCGGCCTGAAGATTGTTGTTGACCTGCACCCAATAGGCGTTGAGCAGCCCGTCCTTCAGCATCCGGTTCTGAAGCACCGCGTGGTAGCCGGGTTTGTCCGGGATCGTGCCTTCGGGAAGTTTCCAGATCTTCTCGGCGATATCGCGATGCGCTTTGTTGGTCACCACCATGTCGGCGGGCAGGCGGTGCGAGAACGTGCCGACTTCGCGCGCGGTGCCGCAGGCCGACGGCTGACCGGTCAGCGAGAACGGGCTGTTGCCGGGCTCGGAGATTTTGCCGGTCAGAAGATGAATGTTGTAGATGAGGTTGTTGCACCAGACCCCCCGGGTATGCTGGTTGAAACCCATAGTCCAGAAGCTGGTGACCTTGACCTTGGGATCCGCATAGAGTTCAGCGAGCGCCTCGATTCGGTTCATCGGCACGCCCGACATCTCCGCGGCCTTCTCCAGCGTGTAATCGCCAAGGAACTTGACGTACTCGTCGTAGCTGATGTCGGTAGCATCGCCAGCCTTGCTGCGTCCGGCGGCCTTTTGCTCCAACGGATGTTCGGGACGCAAACCGTAACCAATGTCAATCTGGCCGCGCTTGAACAAGGTATGTTTGTCGACAAAGTCTTTGTTGACCCGACCAGTCCTGACGATGTGGTTAGCAATGGCGTTGAGGATGTAGAGGTCGGTATGCGGCTTGAATACCAGGCCCATGTCGGCAAGATCGAACGAGCGATGCTCGAAGATCGAAAGCACGGCGACGCGAACGTGCGGCGCCGATAGACGGCGGTCGGTCACCCGCGTCCACAGGATTGGATGCATCTCGGCCATGTTCGAGCCCCACAGCACGAACGCATCGGCGGCTTCGATATCGTCGTAACAGCCCATCGGCTCGTCGATACCGAAGGTGCGCATGAAACCCGCGGCGGCGGAGGCCATACAGTGGCGTGCATTCGGATCGATGTTGTTGGAGCGGAAACCCGCCTTGAAGAGCTTTAGTGCGGCGTAGCCCTCCCAAATCGTCCACTGGCCCGAGCCGAACATGCCGACGCCGCTGGGCCCCCGCTTGTTCAACGCGGCCTTGAATTTCTCCGCCATGATGTCAAAGGCTTCTTCCCATGACACCGGCGTGAACTCACCGTTCTTGTCGTATTTGCCACCGGTCTTACGCAGCATTGGCTTCGTGAGCCGGTCGTGGCCGTACATGATCTTGGAAAGGAAATATCCCTTCACGCAGTTCAACCCGCGGTTAACCTCGGACTTGATGTCGCCGTGGGTCGCGACCACACGATTGTCCTTGGTCGCCACCATTACGCTACACCCGGTGCCGCAGAACCGGCACGGCGCCTTGTCCCATTTCAACTCACTTTCGCTTCGCGCAGTGACCAGGTTCGCTCCAAGCGACGACGCAGGCATTCCTCCCGCCAGTGCTGCCATCGCCGCAGCCTCCAGTTTCAATATCTGACGGCGGTCGAGCTTTGATGCGGTCATAATAAATTCTCTCGGCGTAAGGGGTTAGCCGGCGTCAGTGGCGTGGAAGACCAGTGAAGCAGAGTAGACGTGGGGCAGTAAGGCGATCGTGTTGAGGGTTGTTCCGAGTGCGCCCGCATCAAGCGCATCGACCACGACGACGAGCTTGCCCTTGGGATCGCGACCGAAAATCTCGCATCCGGCCAATGCCGCAATTGTAGCCTGCACTTCGTCGAGACGTTCGGGCCGTGCCTGAACGAGAATACTCGCGACTTCTCCACCAGGTGGCGCGGCCACGCGGTCCGCCGTCAGCAGGCGGCCTGTGATGAGGGCCCGGCGATCGATTTCAGTATGAGATCTGGCCACCATGGTTGTCCTTGAAAAGTTGGCGTTCACCGGGCCGGAGGACCGGGAGGCCCGGCCGCCATCTGATAGACCCATACGGCTAGCCCGTAGCTGCCAACCACTGCAACTGCCAAAGCGGGCATCAGGACCGCGGTAAGAAACAAAAACGCAAAGATTTCCATGCGCCTACGGCGCGGCCTTCCGCTCCTGTCGTCGCTTGCGGCGGACATGCTCCATCTCATGCAAATTTTCTGATTGGCGGCATCGGGGCCGCCGCCCACGTCCAAGCTACAAGCAAGCCTATCGGTGCTTTTGATCTGGATCAAGCCGCAAGCGCCCGTGTGGCCATCAGCATTGCTAAGGGCTACTGCATTGCACGCAGTCTCAATACGCTATATGGCGGGCCCGCCGAACCTTGCCCGCTTTGACTCACGGACCAGCCGAAACCCGAGGTTGCTCGGTGGCAGGCCGGCCGCGCAGCCGCCGGCGCGAGCGTCGCGGACGAAGTCGGTGACATAGGACCGGTGCTGACCCTCGGCGATGCGGACGCCGCAATTCGAATTTTTCGAGATTGCGCCACCTGCATCGTCAAGCGCGGTGCGCACGAAGCAGGTGCTGGTCCACTCCCAGACGTTGCCTGACGTATCGAGCAGGCCGTTCTCGTTGGGGCCGTAGCTGCCGAACAGTTGCGGCGCGTTATCGGCCGCAAATTCGCGGTTAGATTCGCGCTCATATCGAGCGATCCAGCGTTTTGACGGATCCGCATCGTCAACTGGCATGCCGTCGTCCTTAAATTTGCTGCCCGCCGCGAACGCCCATTCCTCGTCGGTTGGCAGTCGGTACTGTTCGCCGGTCTTGCGCGACAGCCAGCCTGCATAGGCATCCGCGTCGTGCCAGCTGACCTGGACCGCCGGACGGTCGGCCGCAACGATGACGCCGCGCTCGAGCGCGCGGCAGGCGCCTTCATCGACACACCGTTGATAGTCGGCGGCGCTGACCTGATGCTTCATGATCGACAGTGGCTTGGCGAAGCGCACCGGTAGCAACGGGGCTTCCGCCTGCTTGCCGCCGCGGGTGAAGTCGCCGGCAAGGCGATAGGACACCGTGCCGGGCTGCAATTCGACCAATGCTTGTTGATCGCGCAATCCTGCATCGGGTGAGCCGTGTTCCGTCAGCAGTGGACTGACCGCCAATGGACCGGCAAAACCCGCCGCGCAGACCAGAGCTATCTTGAGTTTGAAAGCAATCAGCATGGCCGTCTCGGTATCGTTCGAGAGAAGGTGCCGGCCTGCGCCGGCACACCTCCGCTTTGTCAGTTGATGTTGGCCGCCGGGATTTCGGCCGGTGCCTTCACCTGGGTCATCAGGTCGTCGTTCCATTTGCCTTCGACCTTGAAGTGAGCGGTGGCGCCGAGCTCGGCGGCCTCGATCAGGTTGTGCGTGACGTAGGCGTAGACACCGGGCTGCAGGAACTTGTACATCGCAGCCCCTGCTGAGCCGCCGCGGATAAACCAGGTCTCAAGGCCGGTTTCCGGCGCGTTGGTGAACTTGCCGGTCTCCCAGACGTAATCGCCATGTCCACCGATCAGGTGCGGGCGGCTATCGCGGTTGGCCTGCGAGTGTACGATAAGGACGTTCTCGCCGACGTTGGCGGTCAGCGCATTCTTGCCGGTGAGCGCGCCGGCCTTGCCGTTGAACACAACATGGGTCGGCGTGAGCTTGCGCATCACCTCGACGGTGTCGGTGTAGGCTTCGCCGGGAGAATCGTAAGACTTGAATTTGCCTTTCTCGTCGCGCGGAACATACATGTCTTGCTCGCCGATGTAGTAGACGCGATCGTATTTCAGTGGATGGCCGTTGCCGTCATTGAGCCCGTCGCGCGGCAGCACCATCACGGCGCCATTCATGCCGGAGACGACATGCCAGGGGATCATCGGGCCGCCCGGCGCGCAGTGATAAACGAAGGTGCCGGTACGCGTAGCCTTCCAACGCAACACGACCTGCTCGCCCGGATTGATGAGCGTAAGTTCGGCGCCGCCAAGCGCGCCCGTCGCCGAATGGAAGTCGATATTGTGCGGCATTGAATTGGTCTCGGGATTGACCAGCGTGACTTCGACGTAGTCGCCCTCATGCACGACCATAAGCGGACCTGGCATCGAGCCGTTGAACGTCATGGCCTGGAAGGTCGTACCCTGCTCGTCGATCACCACCTTCTTTTCCTCGATCACAAGCTTGAACTCCATGATCTTGGGGCCCTGTTTGGTAGCCTGCTCGTGCGCGTGCACGAACGGCGGCGCGATGAGTTCAACCTTCTGACGTGGCAACTTGAGTTCGTCGGCGAGGGCGGGTGTCGCCAGCATGAGGACTGCGGTGGCGGCGCTAAACATGGCGGCTCGGCGGGTCAACATGGATCGTTCCTTCATCTGGATGTCTTTTAAACGCGGTCACTTTGCGCCGTTTCTGGCAATACTGTTTGCGCTGGAGCAAGCTTCCGGCGGTTTTGCGAGGCGATCCGTAATTGTACGTAAACCTCACCTGATCAAAATTGGAGACACGACGTTGATCGTGTCGGAAGCGGAGATCGTGATGCCGAGCCCAAGCGACCAGCGGCCGGCCACCGGCGCCGACATCTTGACCCGCCACTGATCGTTACTGATCTGCTCGGCTTCCGTCGTCACCGGTGCGATGCCGTTTTCCGAATTGCCCAGAGTGACCGTGACCGCCTTTGCCGTCAGCGGCAGTTCGTCGGCGTTCTCGAGCTGGATCGCGATCTGCACCGGGCCGGCGCGTCCGGGCGAAACCGTCACATTGGCCATCGCTTTCTCGGCATGAAGGTGAGTGAAGAAGCTTTCGTCGGGGTCGGAGGCGACTGGTGCCGCTGTTTTCACCGCCTCGGACTTGTCGGGAGCGGCGAGTGCCTGTGCGCCCATGCTCTGAACCTCAAACGCGACCTTGACCGCGCCGGCATGCTCGAATTTCAGCGTAACCGGCACCTGCTCGCCTTGCTTGAGCGGCGCCCTGAGCTCGAGGAACATGAGGTGGCGACCACCTGGCGCAAATGTCACGGTCTCGCCGGGCTCGATAACCAAGCCGTCTTCGACCGCGCGCATCGTCATCACACCGTTATCGAGCGCCATCTGGTGGACTTCAATGTTCTTCGCCACGGCGGTTGACCCTGACAATAACCGGTCGGGCGATTTACCCTTGTTCTCGATGGTCAAATAGCCGCCGGCGATCTTGGCGCCGCCCGGCGTCGCACGGCTCCAGGCTTGCGTGATGACGAGATTTCCGGAAGCGGCGTTTTCGGCGCGCAATGGCGGCGCCAGCAGGCAAGAGGCGAGGGCGACACAGATGAATCCGTGGGTGATGGAGCGCATGATCTGCCTTTCGACCTTTTTTCAGGTTTCACCATCGCGCAGAAATGCGGCCCTGTTCTTTGCGCGGGCGCAAGCTTGTATCGGTAATTTTGCCGACTCGCCGCGCATGCCCAGTGTCGGAACTGTCTTTGAGCGAGCGCAAGGTCGCCCTCCGTTGGCCCGGCTAGAATTGTAAGACGAGGGGCGCAAGATGCCCCAGACAGCCATCAACCCATGCGAGGGATGAGCGCGACATGAGGCAAATCTTGCGGCCTGCTACGGACAGGAGCACCTGCCGAGAGAGACAAGCTATCCGACCGCGCCGCATTTTTCCGCGGCCGTCGGTCCCGATACCTATGCTGAATGGCTGAAGGCCATTCCGCGTAACGCCCGCGTGTCGTTGTACCTGCATGTTCCGTTCTGCCGGGCGATGTGCTGGTATTGCGGCTGCCACACCTCGATCGCTCGCCGTGACGAGCCGATTGCCATCTATGCCTCGGCGCTTCGCTACGAAATCGATTTGGTATCGCGGCAGATCGATCGTCGCCTTCGGGTTGACCACATCCATTTCGGCGGCGGAACGCCGACCATCATGGCACCAGAAGCCTTCGCCGACCTGATCGGGTCGATCCGGCATTCTTTCTTTGTCCGCCCCTTGGCCGGGTGCAGAGTTTCGACGTCACCGCCGCCGCAACCGCAGGTCTCCGGCGCGCCGGCATCACCGGCATCAACTTCGACCTGATCTATGGATTGCCACACCAGACCGTCGCATCGTGCCTCGACACTGTTACCCGATGCGTAGAACTGCGGCCGGACCGTTTTTCGGTTTTTGGCTACGCGCACGTCCCGGCGTTCAAGAAACATGCGTAAGATAGAAGAGGCGTTGCTGCCCGACAGTCTCGAACGGCATCGCCAGTCCAAAGCGATCGCCGACGTCTTGACGAAAGCCGGCTATCTGCGGATCGGTCTCGATCACTGCGCGCTTCCCGGCGACGGCATGGCGGCGGCGCTGCGCGACGCCACGCTGCGGCTTCGGCGCCAGCGCCATCGGCCGCCTGCTGCAAGGCTATGTACAGAACGAGGTTGGCACGCGTGCGTATTCGCAATGCATCGCCGGCGGCAGGCTGGCGACGGTCAGGGGCTATGTGTTAACGGACGACGACCGGTTGCGTGTTGAAATCATCGAGCGCATCATGTGCGACTTCGGCGCAGATCTCGGTCAAATCTGCGCGCGGCACGGGTCAGCGCCCGAAGCCATGCTGGACATCGTCGCCCCGTCTGCGGGACTTGATTTCCGACGGCGTCGTCGAACTCGACGAAACTTCCTTGGCCGTAACGGATGACTCGCGCTTTCTGGTTCGCAGCGTGGCCGCGGCCTTCGATGCGCATCTGGACGGGTCGAAGCGGCTCCACAGCCGCGCGGTCTAGCATTTTCAACCGGCTATTGTGCTGAAGGTTGCGCCGGGACAAAGAGTCCCGGAGCCGGGACGCGTTACCGTTCTCTGCAGAACGGAGACCTAAATGCCCATAGGATTTGATGATCTGGTTGACGACGTGATGCGCGGCGCGCCGGAGACGATCCGCGTGTTCCTGCAATTCAGGATGGGATGCGTCGGCTGCCCGATCGCGTGCTTTCACACCGTAGACGATGCCTGCCGCGAGCACAGCGTTGATCGCGACGAATTCCTGAGCGCGCTGCGGCCCGTCGTCGCCGAGGCTATGGCTTGACTGGCGGCTCGTTTTCGCCGGGGACGATGTCGGCCAGCACGAACAGTTTGTGGGGCTCACGCAGCACGATGCGCTGCCGCCCGCCTTCGATCAGCCCGCGTTGTTCCCAGCCCGACAGGATGCGGCTGACCGTGTGCAGCGTGGTGCCGGTCATCTGCGCGATGTCCTGGCGGCTGATCGGAAAATCGATCTCGAGGCCGTGCTCGACCTTGCGCCCGGATTGCTTGGCGAGCCGCAGCAACGCGTGCGCGATGCGTTGCTCCACCTGCTGTGTCGACATCTCTACCACGCGGGTGTGGGTTTCCTGCAGCCGGCTACCGACGGTCTGCAGCGTATTGGTAGCCAGCGCCGGGAACTTCGCTACCAGGCGCGGCCACGCCAGCGACGGCCACGCCAGCACGACACTGTCGTCGACGGCGGTGGCAGTGGCGGGATAGACCCGCAGCCCGATCGCCATCGCGACACCGAACGTTTCGCCGGGTGCGATATAGCGCACCACGATCTGTTCTCCGGCCGGCGTGGTCTTGCTGGCGCGCACATGGCCGTGCAGCAGCACGTAAAATGAATGGGCCTCTTCGCCCTGTTCGAATACCGCGCTGTTCTTCGCAAATCGCGCCGAGCGGGCTTCGCGCAGGATTTCACCGATCTCGTCGGGGCTGAACCCTGCAAACAGCGGCAGATGGGCAACCAGCGAAGGGTCGACTGTGGCCATATTTTCCCGGCGGGTTCGATAACTTCGGTTGAATCTAGACTGCAATTGTGCCTTGCGATCAAGCAGGAAGTTTGCGCTGGCGCAACATCGACGCGCCGCGTTCCTCCTAAATGACAGCCGAGCCGGCTCTCACAGGGTATGGATGATCAAGAGAACGACAATGCGCAAGGTAATGACGCTGGCAACCATCGCGGTTCTGATGGGCGTTGCCGGCGCGGCGATGGCCGCCGAAGTCGAGGTCAAGATGCTGAACAAGGGCGCTGAGGGCATGATGGTATTCGAGCCGGCGTTGGTGAAGATCGAGCCGGGCGACACTGTCAAGTTCGCGGCGACCGACAAGGGTCACAATGCGGAATCGATCAAGGGTATGCTCCCGGCCGATGCTGCGCCCTTCGTAGGCAAGAACGGTGAGGACGTCACGGTCACCTTCGACAAGTCCGGGG
>DASSGM010000223.1:0-2401 GCA_035693465.1 Bradyrhizobium sp.
CGAGATCGCGACCGCGGTCGCCGGCGCGGTGCTCGGCATCAATCCGTTCAACCAGCCCGACGTCGAGGACGCCAAGATCAAGACCCGCGAGTTGATTGCGACATTCGAAAAGACCGGTTCGCTGCCCCCGGAGCAGCCGGTGATGGCCTCGGCGCGGGCCGACATCTACACCGACGACAAAAATGCCGCGGCATTGCGCAGGGCGGGCGCCGATGGCGATCTCGGCTCCTGGGTGAAGGCCCATCTTTCGCGCGTCAGTGCGGGCGACTATGTGGCGCTGCTCGCCTACATCGAACGCAATCGCGCGCATATCGACGAGCTACAGCAGATGCGGCTGGAGGTGCGCGACAAGCGCCATGTCGCAACCTGCGCCGAATTCGGTCCTCGTTTCCTGCATTCCACCGGCCAGGCCTATAAGGGCGGCCCGAACAGCGGCGTTTTTCTGCAGATCACCGCCGAGGATGCCGAGGATCTCGCAATTCCCGGTCAAAAGGCCAGCTTCGGGGTGGTCAGGGCCGCCCAGGCGCGCGGCGATTTCGACGTGCTGACCGAGCGCGGCCGCCGCGCGCTCCGCGTGCATCTCAAAGGCGATCTCGAAGCTGGACTGAAGGAGCTCGATACCGCGATCCGCAATTCGTTGAGTTAGAGGACACCAATGCAGCTCGGCATGATCGGCTTGGGCCGGATGGGCGGCAACATCGTCCGCCGGCTGATGAAGCACGGACACTCCACCGTGGTTTACGACAAGGATCCGAAGGCAGTCGCAGCGCTCGCGGCCGATGGCGCCGTCGGCGCCGGCACCCTGGAGGATTTTATCGACAGGCTCGAGAGGCCGCGGACCGCCTGGGTGATGCTGCCGGCCGGCAAGATCACCGAGGCGACGATCGAGGTGTTGTCGAAGCTGATGCAAGCCGGCGACGTCATCATCGATGGCGGCAACACCTTCTGGCAGGACGACGTACGCCGCGGCAAGGCGCTGAAGGAACGCGGCATCCACTATGTCGACGTCGGCACTTCAGGCGGCGTCTGGGGCATCGACCGCGGCTATTGCATGATGATTGGCGGCGACAAGGCGGTGGTCGATCGCCTCGATCCGATCTTCTTAAGCCTGGCGCCGGGTATTGGCGACATCCCGCGCACCGGCGGCCGCGAGGGGCGCGATTCACGAATCGAACTGGGCTACATTCACGCCGGTCCGGCCGGCGCCGGACACTTCGTCAAGATGGTTCACAACGGCATCGAATACGGCCTGATGCAGGCCTATGCCGAGGGTTTTGACATCTTGAAGAATGCCAGCATCGATGCCCTGCCACCGCAGCATCGCTTCGATTTTGATCTTGCCGATATCGCCGAAGTCTGGCGGCGCGGCAGCGTGATCCCGTCATGGCTGCTCGATCTCACCGCTTCCGCCCTCGCCAAGAACCCGACGCTCGAAAGCTATTCGGGATTTGTGGAGGATTCCGGCGAAGGCCGCTGGACCGTCAATGCAGCAATCGACGAGGCCGTTCCGGCCGAGGTCCTGACCGCGGCCTTGTTCGCGCGCTTTCGCTCGCGCAAGCAGCACACCTTCGCCGAAAAGATTCTATCCGCGATGCGCGAAGGCTTCGGCGGCCATAAGGAGCCGCAGCAGCATCCGGACCCGGCGCGACAGAGTGCGCCCGAAATCGTCAAGCCAAAGGCAGGCAGCTCGTGACAGATGTTGCTCCCCAACCGGACCGGCTCTCAAATCGGAGGAAGCCCGATTCCTGTTCTTTCGTCATCTTCGGCGTCACCGGCGACCTTACCCACCGGCTGGTCATTCCCTCGCTTTATAACCTTGCGGCGACCAACCTGCTGCCTGACAAATTCTGCGTGGTCGGCGTCGCCCGCAAAGGCACGTCGAACGATGCACTTCGCGACAGCCTGATGAAAGGCCTGCGCCAATTCGCCACCCGTCCGGTGCATGACGCGGTCGCCCGGCGCCTGCTCGAATGCGTTACCTCGATCGAAGCCGATCCGAAGGACCCGGCTTCGTTCGATGCGCTGCGGGAGCGGCTCGAGAGGCTGGAAGCGAACCGGGAGACCGGCGGCAACCGCCTGTTCTATCTGGCGACCCCGCCAGCCGCATTCGCGCCGATCAGCCGCGAACTCGGCCGCACCGGTTTGCTAAAACAAGATAAAGATAACCGCGCGTGGCGGCGGCTGGTGATCGAAAAGCCGTTCGGCACCGACCTTGCTTCGGCCAAGGCCCTGAACGACGAGTTGCTCAAAATCGTCGACGAACACCAGCTCTATCGGATCGATCACTACCTCGGCAAGGAGACGGTTCAGAACATTCTGGTGCTGCGCTTCGCCAACGGCATGTTCGAGCCGATCTGGAATCGCGATCACATCGATCATGTGCAGATCACCGTCGACGAGA
>DASSGM010000224.1:0-2104 GCA_035693465.1 Bradyrhizobium sp.
CTGCTCGCCCATTTTTCCTATGCGATCGCCTTCATGGTCGTCACATTTGTGTCTTGTCAGCAGGCCTGAATAGTTGTTCAGTTCTTCAAAGCGGTTTGTCTGCAACCCGCTCAAAACATTGAAGATGCGCGCTTGCCGACGCAACCAATTCGGGCGGAACGCGTGCCGGGACGAGAAACGCCATGGTTTATCGGCGAACCCACCAGGTGGTGAAGCGCCTTGCGGCGCGCCGCAGCGCGATTCTGGCGGCTGCGCGCGAAGCTGCCGCGGACGGCGGCATGGCCGCGGTGCAGATTGCGCCGGTCGCGGTCCGCGCCAATGTCGCCGCCGGCACCGTCTACCGCTATTTCCCCTCCAAGGCGGACCTGATTTCCGAATTGATCGCCGACGTCTCGCGCGATGAATTGGCGGCGATCCGCCGCGCGGCCGACGCCGCACCCGGGCCCTCTTCGGCGCTGGCGGCGGCCGTCACCACGGTTGCCGTGCATGTGCTGTCGCAGCGCAAGCTCGCATGGGGTATCCTGGCCGAACCGGTCGATGTTGATGTCACCGCCTCGCGGCTCGCAAGCCGCCGCGAGATATCAGGCGAGATCGTCGCGAGGATCGACGCTGCGGTTCGTGCCGGCCATCTGCCCGCGCAGGATACTGCTCTGGCTGCAACAGCGCTGCTCGGGGCGTTGCATGAATCGCTGGTCGGGCCGCTGGCGCCTGACAATCTGGACGATCCCGCCAAAATGCGCGACGCCGTTCAAACCGTGACGCTATTGGCGCTGCGCGCGGTCGGCGTGATGGACGCCCGCGCCCGCGGTCTCGTGGTGCAGGCGGTGCTGCCGGCCAAAACGCTGGTGGGGGCGTAGCCCCTGGGGTGCCGTCACGGCCGTGGGGTGGCAGCCGCGAAGCGTCCACCAAGGGAATTCACAAGGCAATCATCCAGCTGTCGTCGAAGGTGGAGGGTAGGGCGCGAGCCCGCCTTGCAGTACTTTTCGTTCCGGGATGCGCGCTACGACATATTCCGCCGCATTGGTCGCTTAAGAAGCCTACCTGTTCAACCATCCCACGGAGCATCCCATGACAACGACATCAGGATCGGCCAAATGGCAGGGCGGCATCAAGGACGGCAAGGGCGCGATTTCGACCAAGAGCGGCGCGCTAAAAGATTACCCTTACGGCTTCGCCAGCCGCTTCGAGGGCAAACCGGGCTCGAACCCTGAAGAATTGATCGGGGCCGCGCATGCGGCTTGTTTCACCATGGCGCTGTCGCTGATCCTTGGCGAAGCCAAGCTCACCGCCGAGCAGATGGAGACCAGGGCCGACGTCACGCTCGAGAAGCAGGGCGACGGCTTTGCCATCACATCCGTGCATCTGGCCTTGAACGCAAAGATCCCCGGCGCGGACAAGGCGAAATTCGAAGAGCTGGCCGGCAAGGCAAAGGCCGGATGCCCGGTATCGAAGCTGTTCAATACCAAGATCACCCTGGACGCGACGCTGCAGAGTTGATCGTTGTCATTCCGGGGCGCGCGCCAGCGCGAACCCGGAATCTCGCGCCGCAACTTCCGGATTCCGGGTTCTCGTCTTTAACGCGTCCCGGAATGACAAAAGAGCGTCGCCCTCACATCTCCGCGTCGCCGTCCGGGCCGACTGAGGCGATGCGCAGCATGTTGGTGGTCCCGGGAGCGCGGAGCGGCACGCCGGCGACGATGATGACACGCTGTCCGGATTTCGCAAAACCGTCGCGAAAGGCGATTGAGCCGGCGCGGCTGACCATGTCGTCCAAATCCTTGGCGTCTTCGGCGACCACGCAATGCACGCCCCAGACCGCGGACAATTTGCGTCCGGTGGAGAGGTTGGGCGTAATCGCCACCACCGGCGGCTTTGGCCGCTCGCGCGCGACCCGCAGCGCGGTCGATCCTGAACTGGTCCAGCAAATGATCGCCGACAGGTCGAGTGTCTCGGCAATCTGCCGCGCGGCATCGGCAATGGCGTCGCCGACGGTCGGCTCCGGTTCGGCGCGCTGCGCATTGAGCACGCCGCGATAGGTCGGATCGCGCTCCACCTCCTCGCCGATCCGGTTCATTGTCGAGACCGCTTCGACCGGAAACTTGCC
>DASSGM010000225.1:0-2521 GCA_035693465.1 Bradyrhizobium sp.
GAAGCCCTGGATCACCAGAACGAATACGTTGAGGTAAAGCGACAGCAGCGCCGTCACCGCATAGATCCAGCGCCACGCTCCGGAAAGCTTCATGCCGTAAAGCGCGATACACGCGATCGCCAGCAGCACCAGCGAGAGAGCACCGACCATGTGCGACGGCAGCAACTTCTCCGACAGCAGAGGCGGAATCATAAAGCCGGTGGCGCTGGTCAAAATGGTGAACAGCAGGAATATCGCGGTCAGGCCCGGCATCGACTTGGAGGTGAGAAGCCCGAACATGACGACAACGCCGGAGGCGATCGCGATCAGGCTGATGATCACGTGCACGGTGACAAACGTAGACAGGCTCATACCCAGGATCATGACACGCTCCCCTTTTTGATCCGGAGCAATGCTACGACTCCGGAATGAAAATTTCCACCCGCGCGCAACGCGCGGCGGCAATTCATGGGGCGATGATCAAAAACGCGACAGCGATGTCCAAGTTTTTTGCATGGCTGTCACAAATCGCGCCGGCACTGTTGCCGCATTCTAGCGATTGATAAATTCGACCCGAGATTTCCTTAGAAAAAACGCCGTCAGTAATAGCGCGGTATCGGACCGTTATGCGGCGTCTTTCGATTCGACAGATCGAATAGCACTTCATCGACATAGCACCAACCCCATCCTTCCGGCGGATCGTAGCCTTCAATGACCGGATGTTGGGTGGCATGGAAATGTTTTGTCGCGTGCTTGTTGGGAGAATCGTCACAGCAGCCGACGTGACCGCAGGTCCGACAGATCCGCAAATGCAGCCATACGCTGCCGCTCTCTAGACATTCCTCGCAACCGAGCGCGCTCGGCGTAACGTTGCGGATGCCGGCGATATGTGTGCAGCCCTTTGCCATTCTGATGAAGTCCTAAAGCGCCGGTTTCGCCGCATCGCCAAGAAAGCCGTGCAGGGCCGCCACCACCTGTGCGCCCTCCCCGATTGCGCCGCCCACGCGTTTAACCGATCCCGAGCGCACATCGCCGACGGCAAACACGCCCGGGACCGAAGTTTCCAGCGGCGGCACCGGGCGTCCCTGATTTTGTTCGGACTGCGCGCCGGTTACCACGAACCCGCCGCGATCGAGCGTGACGCCGCAGCCGTCGAGCCAGCCGGTGGCCGGCTCGGCGCCTGCGAACAGGAACAGATTGCGAATGGTGATGGCGCTGTCTTCGCCGGACAAACGGCTGCGCCAGCGCACGCGCTCGAGCGATCCGTCTTCGCTGCCTTCAAGCGCGACCACCTCGGTGTTGAATACCAGTTCGATATTTGGCGTGGCCTCGATGCGCTCGATCAAATAGCGCGACATGCTGGCGCCAAGACCGCCGCCGCGGATCACCATGTAAACCTTGCGGGCGTGGCCCGACAGAAACACCGCGGCTTGTCCGGCGGAATTGCCGCCGCCGACCAGCACGATCTCCTGCTCGGCGCAGAGCCGCGCTTCGATCGGCGAGGCCCAGTACCAGACGCCGCGGCCCTCGAACTTTTCCAGATTTTCGATATCGGGCCGCCGGTAACGCGCGCCGCTCGCGACCACTACGGCGCGCGAGCGCAGCGTGTCGCCGCCATCGAGCGTCAGCGCAAAGGCGCCGTCGGTGCGCGCGCAATCGAGCGCCTTCACCCGCATTGGGATCATGACGTCGGCGCCGAACTTCTGCGCCTGGGTGAAGGCGCGGCCGGCCAGCGCCTGGCCCGAGATTCCCGTGGGGAAGCCGAGATAATTTTCGATTCGGGCGCTGGCGCCGGCCTGCCCGCCGAAAGAGCGGGCGTCCAGGAGGACCACCGAGAGACCTTCCGACGCCGCGTACACGGCGGTGGCAAGCCCGCCCGGACCGCAGCCCACGATCGCGACATCGTAGATCTTGTTGCCGGCGGGGCCGATCATGCGAAGCGCCCGGGCCAGTTCGGTTTCGCCCGGATTGCGAAGCACGGTGCCGTCGGTAGCGACCACCAGCGGCCAATCCGAAGGCGAGGGCGAATAACGCGCGATCACTTCGGCGGCGTCGTGATCCCTCTCCGGATCGAGCAGATGATGCGGAATGCCGTTGCGGGTCAGAAAGCCCTGCAGGCGGATGAAGCCGGCCGAATCAGACGGTCCGATCAACACCGGACCGCCGACGCCGGCCTGGATCAGGCTCACGCGGCGAAGGATCAGCGCGCGCATGATGCGCTCGCCGAGATCGGCTTCGGCAACCAACAGCGCCCGCAGCCGCTCAGGCGGAATCAACAGCGTTTCGACGTCGCCCTCGGCATGGCCATCGACCAATGCGGGGCGGCCGGAGAGCTGGCCGATTTCGGCGAGAAACTGACCCGGTCCCTGATCAATCACCGGCGTGACGTGACCGAAGCCGTCGCGCTGGCTGATCGCGACATGGCCGGACAGGATGACGAACATTCCCGGGCCAGGCTTGCCGGTTTCGAACAGTCTTTCGCCGCCCTTGTAGCTTCGCACTTCGCCGAAGCGGCGCATTCGCGCGATCTCTTGCGGCGTCA
>DASSGM010000226.1:0-9295 GCA_035693465.1 Bradyrhizobium sp.
GTCGTCGCATGGGTGTTTTTTCGCGCCGACAGCCTGCCTTCAGCGCTCTATGTGCTGTCGAAGATGGCCGATCCCACGCAGATCGCATTCGGCCGGGCTGAAATGGTCCACGCGCTGTTTGTCATGGTCTACGCCGCGATCGCGTGGTTTGCCCCAAACACGCAAACCGTCATGGGTTATGATCACAAGAACCGAACCGTAGGCGAAGGATTCGGCGCGTGGCAGAAGCGCCCGGTGTTCCTCTATGCAACCGCGGCGGTGCTGGCTTTCGGGATTCTCGGAATCCAGCAACACAGCGAATTCATCTATTTCAGATTCTAGGGCAGGAACGGGTTTTCCCGAAAACATCATCTCATGAACACGGCGCGCAACAATCTGATCCGGTTTATCTGCGCAAGCGGTCTCATCATTGTGATGACGGCCGCGCTCAATTTCGTCGTCGATCCGCTGCAGCTTTTCAGGCCGGCACGCTTGTTTGCCGCGATGTATTCGCCGGACAGTCGCATGCAGGACGCCGGTCTGATCCGGAGCCAGGATTTTGATACGGTATTCATGGGCACCTCGCTGGCGGTCCACTTCCGGCAGAGCGACATCGACAGGCTGCTCGGCGTGCGCTCGGTGAAGCTGGCGATGACCGGCTCGAATTCCCGTGAACAGAGCTTTGTGCTTGCCGCGGCGCTGGAGCGCCGTCCCAGGCGGGTGGTCTGGCAGGTGGACGACTGGATCTTCCGCGATGCGCCCGGCATCGACCGGGATATCTATCTTCCGGCGGATCTCTACCGGCGCAATGCAAAGGGGGTCGCGGAATATCTTTTAAGCGGCGCCATGGCCCGCGAGTCGCTGTGGATAGCGGCGCGGTCGATTCCACCGCTTGAGCCGCTGGTGGCGCGGCTGACCACGGGCCTGCTGTTCAAGTTTCCGATTTCCCGCGTCGATGACATCAATACGCTTCGGCCCGACTTCGACGTGGCCGGATTCTATAACGCCAAAAAGATTCGCGCCGCGTTCGCGCGGATCACGGACCCGGTGCGCAGCGGCTACCTGGCGGAGGGCTACGATTACGACGCCATGGTCCGCGTCTTCGAACAGGACGCGATCGGCCTGATCGAGAAACATCCGGACGTGAGGTTCGACCTGTATTTTCCGCCCTATTCGATTCTGCAATTCGTGGCGATGCGGGATGCTTCACCGGCGACGCTGAAGACCGTTTACGATTTTTCCGCCCATGCGCTTCCGCGATTGATGCAGTTTCCGAATGTCAGGCTTCACGATTTTCGCGTGGCCAGGGAGATAACCCACGATCTCGGCAATTACGGCGACGTTATCCATCATTCGCCCGCGATCGACCTGAAGGTGCTTTCGCTGCTGGCCGAAGGAAAATATGCTGTCGACCGCGCCGCGCCGACAGCCTCGCTCGAAGCCCTCAAGGCCCAGGTCGAGGCGTATCGGATCGGTGAGGCGGAACGGTAGTCGCGACAATCTTCCGCGAGTTCCGTCTTACCTCTCCCATGGGGAGAGGTCGGATCGCTACGAGAGATGCGCAGCATCGTCCGGTGCGATCCGGGTGAGGGGTCACGATCTAACGATAGACCACAACCCCTCACCCCAACCCTCTCCCAAAGGGAGAGGGGGCACACTTGTTGCGATGAAGCATCGCGGCAGGACTAACTGTTCCGCAAGCGCGCGCCGGCGTTGGCGCCGAACACCGGGATCTGGTTGACGGCAAGCACCACCGCGAAGGTGATGACCAGCATGGCGATGCCCAGAACCGAGATCGCCGCGAGATCGCCGCTCTCGTTGAGGTCGTAGATCAGCACGCTGAGCACCTTGGTCTGCGACGTAAACAGAATGATCGCCGCCGAAAGCTCGCGCATCACGCCGATAAAGATGAAACACCAGGTCGCGATCACGCCGGTTCGCAACAGCGGCGCAGTGATCTGGCGCAGCGACTGCAGCCGCGTGGCGCCGAGAATGCGGCTGGCGTCCTCGAGCTCGGGATGGATGGTGGCAAACGCTGCCTGCAATTGCTGATAGGCCGACGGCAGGTTGATGGTCAGGAATGCGATCAGTAGGATCCACAGCGTGCCGTACAACACGAAGGGCGGCCGTGTGTAGCTGAGGAACAAGCCGACGCCGAGCACAATCCCGGGAACGGCGACCGGCGCGGTGGCGAGAAAGCCAAGCACGCGCCAGCCCGCGATCACGCGGCGGGTCGTGACATAGGCGATGACGAGCGCCAGCATGGTGCCGATGGTCGCGGTCGCGGCGCCGAGAATCACTGTGTTCTTCAGCGCGAGCTGGGTTGACGACAATTCGGTGAACACGAATACGATGTTGTGCAGGGTAAAGCTCGAGGGCGTCACCAGCGTCGTCGCGTTCGGCGAGAATGCCGCATTGAACAGCGCGAAATACGGCAGGAAAACCGGATTGAGCAATACCACCAGGCAGAACGCCAGCGCCGCCCAGCGCCATCTCTTCATCTCGACCTGGCGCGGCGCGCCATATTTGCCGCCGACCACCGAATAGCCGCGGCGGCCAAGGATGAACTTTTGCGCCTGCAGCAGCACGATCGTCAGCAGCAATAGCGGCACTGCGGCGGCGGCGGCGAGTTCGAGCTTTGGCGGATACTGGAACAGGCTCCAGATTTTCGTGGTCATGGTATGGAAGCCGGCCGGCAGCGCCAGGATCGCCGGCGAGCCGAACAGGGTCATGGCCTGCAGAAACGCGATCAGCGCGCCGGCGACCAGGGCAGGGAGCGCCAGGGGGATCGTCACCCGCCGCGCGGTGGTCCAGGCCTTGCCGCCGAGGATCGCGGAAGCATCCTCGAGTTCGCCGGGCATGTTGTCGAGCGCGTTCGCAACCAGCACGAACACAAACGGGAAGGTGTAGCAGGAAATGACGAAAATGATCCCGGTTAGCGAATAGATGTTGAACAGATGCTCCCCGGCATCCGCGCCGGTGGCAAAGCGATAGAACTGGTTGAGCAATCCACTGTTGGGCGCCGCCAGCAATTCCCAGGCCACGGCGCCGAGAAACGGCGGCGTCACGAACGAGGCCGTGACCAGCGCGCGGATGAATTGCCGCCCGGGCATATCAGTGCGCGACACCAGCCATCCCATCGGCGCCGCGACAACACAGCAGATTGCCGCCGATGTGGTGGCTATGATGGCCGTGGTCATCAGCGGATCGAGGAAATCGGGATCGGTGAACAGCGTGACGAAATTCTGCAGCGTGAGGTGGCGGGCCTTGTCGGTGACGCTAAAGACCGCAAGCCACGACAACGGCAGCACGATCAACACCACCAGGCACGCCGCGAACAGCCACAGCACCGGCCTGGTCCAGTCGAGTTTGCCGCGCGTTGCGTCGATGCTTGCGGTGATGGTCATGCTTCCGCCGATCCAGGCCAATGCAAAAGTTCATCGTCATTCCGGCGCGCGAGCAAAGCGAGCGAGCCCGGAATCCATAACCACGATCGTGAATATGGATTCTGGGCCTGCGCCAAAAGGCGCATCCCGGAATGACGGTGGAGAGTGATGTTATGCTGAGGCAAATCTACACCCGGAACAGCCGCGCGTAGCGGGTCTTGATTTCTTCCGTCATTTTCTCCACCCCGGCGGGGTCCTCCTTCATCAGCTTGATGTCGGAGATCTTGCGGCGGCCCGGCTTCGATTGCACGTGCGCGTGAACCGAATATTGCGCCGAGAAGTCGATGAGGAATTGCTGGGTTTGCCTTGTGTGCAGCCAGGCCTGGAACAGCCGCGCCGCATTGGGGTGCGGCGCGCTCAAAAATATCCCGGTCGGGCCGGAGACCGTCGGCGTGCCCTCGGCTGGATATACCGGCTCGACCGGCTGGCCGGCTTCCTTCAGCAGCACGACATTGTATTCGTTGCCATCAGCCATCACCGCGCGCTCGCCGAGCGCCAGCTTCTTCGGCGGATCGGTCGACGACTGCACCTGCATGACGCGCTGCTTCGACAGTTTTTCAAAATAGTCCCAGCCCAACTCACGCACCAGCTGGAAGGTCGTGGTCATGATGGTGCCGCTATAGGCCGGATGTCCCTTTACCATCTTGCCCGCCCATTTCGGATCCAGCAGGTCGGCAAAGCTTTTCGGCGCGTCGTCAGCCTTCACAAGGTTGGTGTTGTAGGCGATCGACGACAGCCATATCCGCGTGGTGGCGAACATCCCGTCGGGATCGCGATATTGCGGCGGAAAATGCTTGGCGACGTCCTCGGACACGAACGGAGCCAGCCAGCCGTTCTTCTTCCAGGGAATAAAATGCGAGGCGTCGGCGCTGTTGACGACGTCGCAGGCACGGATTCCTGAGGCAAATTCCTGGTCGATCCGCTGAAACAGCCGCTCCGAGCCGGAGCGTTCTATCTGCACGGCGATGCCGGGATATTGCGCCTCGAAAGCCTTGCCGAGCTTCTCGCCGACCGGCAGGTCCATGGCGGAATACAGCACCACCTTGGCTTCCTTCCTGGCTGCTTCGATCAATTGCGGCGTGATGGCCTCTGCCGGCGGCGCCTCGGCACGGACGGGAGAGGCGAACACGGTTCCGAGCGCGAGCGAGCCCTTCAAAACGTCGCGTCTGGAAAATTTTTGCTTTTTCATCGCATCCTCCTGCTCGCTTCTTTACCGGCTTAGCGCGCGGCAGCGCTCGGGCGGCAGAGTGAGCCAGACCTCGGTGCCCCTGGGAACGGCGGCCGCCGCGCCCGTGACAATGCGCAAGGCGGTGCCGTCTGAAGTCTCGACCATGTAGTCGCGGCTCGCGCCGAGAAACACCTGCCGTGTCACGGTGGCCTTGACCACATTCTCTTGCCTTTGCGGCGCTTGCGTTGAAAGCTGGATGTCGTGCTGGCGGATCGCCACCGCCGCGCTTTGGCCGGGAGTAAGCTTCACGCCCACCACCTGCAGGGTCGCGCCGGCAAAGGAGATGTGATTGTTGTCGCGGGCGGTGCCTTTGATCACATTGCTGGCGCCGATGAAGCGCGCGACGAATTCCGATTGCGGCCGGTCATAGATATCCTCGGGTGCGCCGAGCTGGTCGATCTTTCCGGCATTCATCACCGCGATCAGATCGGCGGTCGTCATCGCTTCCGACTGGTCGTGGGTAACATACACCGTCGTATAGCGATATTCGTCGTGCAGCCGGCGGATTTCAAAGCGCATTTCTTCGCGCAGATTGGCATCGAGGTTGGACAGCGGCTCGTCGAGCAGAAGCGTCTCCGGCTCGACGATCAGCGCGCGCGCCAACGCCACGCGCTGCTGCTGGCCGCCGGATAATTCGCCCGGATAGCGCTGCGCCAGAATTTCGAGTTTTGTCGTTGCCAGGATGGCCTTAAGTTTTTTCGCGATGGTGTCGCGATCGAATTTCCGCAATCGCAGGCCGTAGACGATATTCTCCGCGACCGTCATATGCGGCCACAGCGCGTAGCTCTGGAAGATCATCGACATCTTGCGCTGCTCGGGCGGCAAGGTGCGGGCCTTCGAAGACACCAGCCGGTCGCCGACATGGATCTCGCCGTCGGAGGGCTCGAGGAATCCGGCGATCAGCCGCAGCGTCGTGGTTTTGCCGCAGCCCGAGGGCCCCAGCAGGCAGACCAGCTGCCCGTGGTCGATCCGCAGCGAGACTTGATCGACGACCGCGATCGCTCCAAAGCGTTTTGTCAAGCCGCGCAAATCAACGGACGCCAACCAGTCTCTCCCTTGTTTTTCGTTGCCGTCATTGCGAGGAGCGAAGCGCCGAAGCAATCTATCCTACGTCATTCCGGATGGCGCATCAGCGCCAGACCTCAGATGCGCAATTGCGCATCGGGGAATCTGGAGATTCCGGGTTCGATGCTTCGCATCGCCCCGGAATGACTGATTCTGGATTGCTTCGCTGAGCCTGTCATCGGGCGCGCATTCGTGCAACCCGTTCGCTCGCAATGACGGTTTCATCAAGCACTCACATGTTCGCCGAGCCAGTCGGTCGCGGCCTCGAGGCCGCCCCTGCCGTGCGGGATTTCGAGCGCGTTGAGGCCGACTTCGATGACGCCGAGGGTGCCCAGAATCATCGGCGCGTTGACGTGTCCCATGTGGGCGATGCGGAACGCCTGGCCCGACAGTTCGCCGATCCCGACCCCGAGCACCACGCCGCATTTCTCCTTGCAATAGCGTTGCAGCGCCAGCGGATCGTGACCGTTGGACATCATCACGGTCGTGACGGTGTCGGAGCGCTCGCTGGCTTCGGCGATGTTGAAGCCGAGCACCTGGCCCTCGGCCCAGACCGCGACCGCGCGGCGCGCCGCCTCGGCCAGCAGGCGATGGCGCAGGAACACGTTGTCGAGCTTTTCCTCAAACAGCATGTCGATCGATTGGCGCAGCGCGAACAATAGATGCACCGGCGCCGTGCCGGCATATTTCCGGTAGTGCTCGCTTCCCTCGCGTTCGGTCCAGTCCCAATAGGGCGTGCGCAATCCGGCGGTCTTGTGCACTTCGCGGGCGCGGTCGTTGGCGGCGACGAAGCCGAGGCCGGGCGGTGCCATCAGCCCCTTCTGCGACCCGGACATCGCGACGTCGACGCCCCATGCGTCCATCTCGAACGGCATGCAGCCAAGCGAAGCGACGGCATCGACCATGAACAGCGCCGGGTGACCCGCAGCCTTGATTGCCTTGCCGATCGCCTCGATGTCGTTATACGCGCCCGAGGCTGTATCGACCTGCACCGCAAGGATCGCCTTGATCCTGTGCTCCTTGTCCTGCCGCAGGCGGGCCTCGACTTCGGCCGGCCGCACCGCGCGGCGCCAATCGCCCTTCAGCACTTCGACGTCGGCGCCCATGGCGGCCGCGGCGTTGCCCCAGCCGATCGCAAACCGGCCGCTTTCCAGCACCAGCACCTTGTCGCCGCGCGACAGCACGTTGGTGAGAGCCGCTTCCCAGGCGCCGTGGCCGTTGGCGATGTAGATGTAGGAGCGGCCCTTGGTGGCGAACAACCGCGACAGATCGCGTAACAGGCTGTCGGTCATCTCGACCATCTGGTCGGAATAGATGTCAAGCGCCGGGCGATGCATCGCCCGCAGCACTTCGTCGGGCATGGTGGTGGGCCCGGGGATCGCCAGAAATTCCCGGCCCGCGCGAACGACCATTTTTGTGGTTCCTTATGGATAAGCTCGAGGGAAAGGGATGCAGGGGAATGAGGGGAAATTCAAGCTGGAACAGAATGATATTCGATCGAGGCCGTCATTGCGAGGAGCCAACGGGTCCCGCCTTCGGCGGGCCCGATGATAAACTCCGCGACGAAGCAATCCATATCCCGTCATGCGGCGCCATGGATTGCTTCGCTTGCGCTCGCAATGACGGCTTGGAGGAGTGAAAAAGCCGCTACCGCCTGGTCTCGCGGCAGCCGGCGGCCTCGGCGTCATCGACCGAGCAGAACCAGCGCGTCCCCTTGGAAACGTGCATCTTGATCTGCGCGTACCAGCGGCTGGTCGGCTTGTGATAGATGCATTCGCCGGATCGGTTGACGTTGCCCTTGATGGTGCAGTCGGGCGAGGGTGCGACCGGTCCCGAAGCCGAGGCCAAAAGGATCGCATTGGCGCTGGGCGGCGGCTTGGTGGCCCCGAGAATCGTGGTCTTCTTGTTGCGGACGCGCCAGTCCCATGGCGCGATGAAGGCGCCCTGCCACATCCCGGCCTTGGCCTCGCGCGCCTCCTTCTCGTCGGCGTCGTAGTCATGGGAAAACCGCGCATAGGCCAAGGCCCAGCCGTTTCGCACCAGCCATTTCTGGATGTCCTCGCCATTGACTTCGCATCTCGCCACGGTGCGGCCGCGGCGGTCGGTGGTCTGGCGGGTGTGACAGCTCCAGCTCTTGTTGTCGGCGTGCTTGATGAGCTCGTCGCGCGCGGCGACCCCGCAGGTCCAGCGCTCGCCTTGGGTGTTGAGGCACAGCTGATCCACCGACGGCGCGTCGATTCCGCCAAGGCGGATCCGGGTGTTGCCGATCTGGATGTGGTCGCCCTCGCGGATCTTCGGCACGCCGGTGATCTCGGCGGCTTGCGCCATCGCCGGCAGCAGCATCAGCGCCACAGCAAGCAAAAATCTCATGAACATCGGAAACAGGCCGTCTTCAGTTTGGAAGCCCTATTCAATGTCGAATCGCATCACCTAACGCGGCGATTGTGGTGCGGTTTTGGCGGCCGCGCCAGCGCCCGGCACGGCACCCCGCTTTCAACTTACCGCGAGAACAGACCAAAGCTCACGGCCGTCATCACCCGCGAAAGCGGGTGATCCAGTATTCCAGAAGACGTTTGATAAGTCGGCGAAGCCGCGGCGTACTGGATCCCCCGCTGGAGCCTGTCATCGGGCTCGCCGAAGGCGAGACCCGGTGGCGGGGTATGACACGCGCTGCTAGCCACCCGCCCCCCGCATCATGGCCCGCCGCGCCAGCGCCAGCGCCATCAGCACGAAGGCGGAAGTGACCTCGGGGCCGCCGACCAGGATGCGCGTCGGCGTCTTCATCTTGTTCCACTCATAGGCCTTGAACGGGCCGCGCCGGCCGCCTTCGCCGACATGGCTGACGATGCAAGCTAGCGCCGGCGCAAAGGTTTCAGGCTCCGCGCCGAGATGGCCGAGCGCGATCAGCGCCAGCGCCGCATCGAACACGTTCATCTCGGCCGCGATCAGCTCGGTCTGCACATAGGCCAGCACGCGTGCGCGGATGAAGGCGAACGCGCCGCCGGGGTCGATCGCCTCTTGCGCGGCGATCGGCAGCGCGATGAAGGCTGAATAGCAGCGGCCAAAATAGGTGCAGTAAAGCTCCGGCAGATAATAGATATGCGAGCGCGGATTGGTAAATGCGCCGCTGGCGGCAAGCCGCTTCTGGAAGCCGATGATCGCCTGCACGGTGGCGAGCCGTTGCGGCGTCTCGATGATCTTCCAGCGGCTTAAGTTGCGGAAAGAGACCTCGAGGATGTCGAGATTGAGCGTCGGATCGAGATCGTTGCCGAAGGGACGTTCGCCGCCGACGTTGTCGATCCAGGTGACGACGCCGCCCTCGTAGTCGATGTTGTCGTTGATCGGCACCGTCACCCTTGACTCGTTGGCGCCGCCGCCGACCTGGTAGCCGGCATAGAAATCGATCAGCGGCTGGTTCAGGATCGGGTCGGTCGAGCCGGCCTGGGTCGCGGCCGAGAACGAACAGGCGGTGGTGTCGCAATCCGGCACGTAGACGCCGAAGCCGAGGTCCTGCTTGATCTGGGCGAAGAATTTCGAGAAGCGCGGATGCGGCAGCGGCGCCAGCGCGGTGATGACG
>DASSGM010000227.1:0-2778 GCA_035693465.1 Bradyrhizobium sp.
GCGAGTTGCTTGTAATAATCCCAGGGCTTCTTCGACTCCGACGGCTTCTTCACCTCGAACAGATAGAGGTCGTGCACCATGCGGCCGTTTTCGAGCACCTTGCCGCCCTGCGCGAACTGATCGTCCACCGGAAGCTCCTTCAGCTTCCTGGCGACGGCTTCGGTGTCCTTGGTACCCGCTGCCTTGACGGCCTTCAGATATTGCAGCGTCGCCGAATAAGTGCCGGCCTGGATCATGTTCGGCATCCGGCCGGTCCGCGCGAAGAAGCGGTTTGCGAACTCGCGGCTCTTGTCATCGCGATCCCAGTAGTAGCCCTCGGTCAGCACCAGGCCTTGGGCCGCTTCAAGACCAAGCCCGTGGACTTCGGCCAGCGTCAGCAACAGCCCGGCGAGCTTTTGGCCACCCTTGACGATGCCGAATTCCGCCGCCTGCTTGATCGAGTTGGTGGTATCGAGACCGGCATTGGCGAGCCCGATGATTTTAGCTTTCGAGCTTTGCGCCTGCAGCAGGAACGACGAGAAGTCCGAAGAGTTCAGGGGAATGCGGACCGAACCCAAGACCTTGCCGCCCTTTGCCTTGACGAAATCGCTGGTGTCTTTTTCAAGCGCATAACCGAAAGCGTAATCGGCGGTCATGAAAAACCAGGTGTCGCCGCCCGCTTCGACCAGCGCGCCGCCGGTGCCGACCGCGAGCGCGTGGGTATCGTAGGCCCAGTGAAAGCCGTAAGGCTGGCAGGCATCGCCGGTGAGGCGGGAGGTCGCCGCGCCCACCACGATGTCAATCTTCTTCATTTGCCTCGACAGCTCATGAATGGCCAGCGCCACGGAGGAGGTCGTCAGTTCGGTGATCATGTCGACGCCTTCGACCTCATACCAGCGCCGCGCGATGGCGGTGGCCAGATCGGGCTTGTTCTGGTGATCGGCGGAGATCACCTCAATCTTCTGGCCAAGCACGCTGCCGCCAAAATCTTCCGCCGCCATCTTGGCCGCCTCGAACGACCATTTGCCGCCGTAGTCGGCATAGACGCCGGATTGATCGTTCAGAATGCCGATCTTGACACCCTGTGCCGATGCCGGAGCTGCAAGCAGGACAATGCATGCCGCCAGGGCAGCGGACAACCAACGCAACTTCATATAGGCCTCCCGGAAGTTTTCATTTCGCGCATGATATTTCTAGCTTGGGGGTATGATATTCAAGAACCCCGAGGCTGCCCATCTATTTCAAGTACGCCGATAGTATCGAGCTTGCGGACGGGAACGGGCGATGTAGCGGATCATCCAGCTGCGGCCGGTTTTTCACTGCGCCACCGATCCGCCAGATTGCGGACGATGATGTAGAAGATCGGCGTGAAGATCAGCCCGAACAGCGTCACCCCCAGCATGCCGAAGAACACGGCGACCCCGACCGCCTGACGCATTTCCGAGCCGGAGCCGGATGAGACCACCAGCGGCAGCACGCCGAGAATGAATGCGAACGAGGTCATCAGGATCGGGCGCAGCCTCAGGCGGCAGGCCTCGATTACCGCATCGAGACGCTTGCGGCCCTCGAGCTCGATGTCGCGGGCGAACTCGACAATCAAAATCGCGTTCTTCGCGGCAAGGCCGACCAGCACCACAAATCCGATCTGGGTCAGAATATTGACATCCTGTCCCATGATCCGCACGCCGATGGTCGCAGCCAACAAGCACATCGGCACGATCAGGATGACGGCAAACGGCAGACTCCAGCTGCCATATTGCGCGGCCAGTACCAGGAACACGAACAGCACGCAGATCGGGAACACATAGAGGCCGGCATTGCCGCCGGTGACCTGCTGGTACGAGAGGTCGGTCCATTCATAGGAGAAACCGCTCGGCAGCGTTTCCTCGGCAAGCTTCTTCATGGTATCGATCGCGGTGGTCGAACTCGTGCCCGGTAGCGCTTCGCCCTGCAACTCCGCCGCCGGATAGAGGTTGTAGCGCGCGACGCGGTCGGGGCCGGAAATGTCGCGGAAATCCACCACGCTGCCGAGCATCACCATGTCGCCTGCGGCATTGCGGGTGCGCAGCCGCGCCAGATCGGACCTCTCCTTCCGAAACGGCAGGTCGGCCTGTGCGGTGACGTGGTAGGTGCGGCCGAACAGGTTGAAGTCGTTGACGTAGGTCGAGCCGAAATAGGTCTGGATGGTTTCGTTGACGTTCGCGATCGGCACGCCGAGTTTCTGCGCCTTGACCCGATCGATATCGACGAACAGCTGCGGCGTGTTGGCGGTGAAGGGCGAGAACACCTGCGTCAGTCCGGGCGCCTTGCGCGCGGCTGCGATTAGTTCGTCGTTGGCGGCGGCCAACAGTTCGGGGCCGCGGCCCTGGCGATCCTGGACGCGCATCGTGAAACCGCCGCCGGTGCCGATACCCGGCACCGGTGGCGGCGGAATGACGATGATGAATGCCCCCTGAATCGCGGACAGGCGCTTGCGCAAATCGGCTGTGATCGTCGCCGCGTTGAGCCCCTTCTTCAGGCGCACTTCCGGCTCCTCGAACACCGGGAAGAGAGCCGCAGCATTGCCCGCCTGGGTTCGGGTCGCGCCCGAGAAGCCGGCGAATGCTGCGACGCGAATGATGCCCGGTGTATCCAGCGCCGTTTTCTCGATCTGACGGACGATATCGGTGGTGCGCGCCAGCGACGCCGCGCCCGGCAACTGCGCCGATATGATGACGTAGCCGCGGTCCTGCGCGGGAATGAAACCTTGCGGCGTCGTGACGATCAGCCAGCCTGCGCTGCCGATCAGCGCCACATACA
>DASSGM010000228.1:0-6419 GCA_035693465.1 Bradyrhizobium sp.
GTCGGCTATGACGAGGGCGGCGCGCTTACCGAGGCGGTGCGGCGGCGGCCCTATCAGGTGGTGCTGTTCGACGAAATCGAGAAGGCGCATCCCGATGTGTTCAACGTGTTGCTGCAGGTGCTCGACGACGGCCGCCTGACCGACGGTCAGGGGCGCACCGTCGATTTCCGCAACACCCTGATCATCATGACCTCGAACCTCGGTTCGGAATTCCTGGTCAACCAGCCGGAAGGCGAGGACACCGGTGCGGTGCGCGAGCAGGTGATGGGCATGGTGCGCGCGCACTTCCGTCCGGAATTCCTCAACCGGGTCGACGAGATCATCCTGTTCCACCGCTTGCAGAAGAGCGAGATGGGGAGAATCGTCGAGATCCAGTTCGGCCGGCTGCAAAAGCTGCTGGAAGACCGCAAGATCACGCTGACGCTCGATGCGGCGGCACGCGACTGGCTGGCCGCCAAGGGCTGGGATCCGGCGTATGGCGCGCGGCCGCTGAAGCGGGTGATCCAGCGTTATCTGCAGGATCCGCTGGCGGAGATGATTCTCGCGGGCGACGTGCAGGATGGCGATCGTGTCGTCATTTCAGCCGAGGGCAACGTGCTGACCTTCAACGGCAAGGCGCCGCAGACCGCCGAGATCGCGCAGTTCGAGGCACCGGTGCCGAAGCGGAAGCTGAACTAGCCGCATGTCCCCGAGCGCGCTGCGTCCGGGGCGGTCAGACCTCACCGACCGCGGGCCCGGCTGCCTTGTCGTCCTCGTCGCTCGCCTCGAGCTCCGATAGAATCTCCACCAGCTCGCCCACGCGGCCTTTCGCCAGCGGCTTGCCGGCGTTCATGAGCGGTTCGTCGTTGACGATCCAGGCTTGCGCCTCCGCCAGTTCATCTACCGTGGCGCCGGTTCCGATGATTTGGGCGATGGTCACATCGTCGGCCCGGCCGATCGCCCTGGTAACGTCGTCACGCGTCAGACGTCTCATGGCATCACCCCTTCAAGCAGCGGTGAGGCGCCCGCCGACGATGCGGCGGGCGGGGACGCAGTGCTCAGCGGCCCATGGTAAGCCGCGGTGGGAACTGGGACATCATCCACAGCTCGATGGCCGCGAGGATGGCTACGGCCGCGCCGATGATCACATGGACCGTCATCGCAGTGGTTCCCTGGAAGCCCAGCACCCAGGGCGAAACCAGCGCCCACAGTCCGACGATGAGGTTCAGCCATTCCTCCCAGACCGCGAATGCCGCAAGGGCTGCGATAGCGAGCGCAGCGATAACGATGCCGGTGATATAGGCGTTTGCGGATGCCTTCCCGGTATCAAATCCGAACATCCACGGCGAAACTAACAGAATGGCGCCGAGGATCAGGTTCGCGACGTCACAAAATCTCGCGTTTGTCCAATTCTCCATGACACCCTCCATTGAAGGTTATCCTTAGCCTTAAAACGAAAACCGTCCCCCCGAGTTCCATCACAGCCTCATGATATTTAAGGAAAATCCGGCCCGGCGGAGCCGGATCCGGATGTCAGGAGGCCAGGGTGGACTACGGCGTCTGTTTCTTCGTCACCTTGTAGATCGCGTTCTCGATGTCGGACGAAAAGTAGATCGTGCCGGATGCGCCGATCCCGACACCGGTCGGAACCGGCAATCCGCCCGGCGTCGCCGGCGGCAGGCCGATCGGCAGGTTGCCGGCGATCTCGGTCGTGTTTCCGTTTTGCGGATCGATTTGGACAATCCGCTTGGCGCCGACCTCGGCCACGATCAGTTTGCCGTCAGGCGCCAGCGCGATGCCTTCCGGCATTTTAAGGTCCTTGGCGACCACGGTTTTCTCGCCACTGCTTTCAACCTTGGAGACCTGGCCGGCAAAGGCCTCGGTGACGTAGACTTCACCCTTCGGACCGCCGACCAGCCCGACCGGGCCTTCGAGGTCGCCGATCAGCACGTTGCGGTCCTTGCCGTGCTCGCCGCTGGCGCGGATCAGCGATTTGCTGCCGAGCTCGTTGACCAGAATGCTGCCGTCGGCGAGCCGGATCGCGTCATGCGGCGCCTTGAAGCCGTGCATCATCTCACGGGTCTTGCCGCTATTGCGATCGATCACCTGCACCGTGCCGGTAAACCAGCTCGACAGGATCACCTCGTCGCCCCTGGCGGTGGCGCTCATCGGATATTCCAGCGTCACGCCGTCGGCGTGCATTCGCGCGGGTTCGGAGACTTCGCCGGTTGCGCCATCGACCGTGCGATAGGCAAACACGTCGGCCACGTAGATGGTGTCCTTGGCCCCATCGGAAACGACGCCGATCCCGCCGGGCAGCGCCAGCTTGCCAATGATCAGCTGCTTGGCGGCGCCGGTCTCGGGATCGACCTCCTGGATTCCATTATCGGCCATGTTGGAGACGAAGATGCGATCCTTGTCGTCGATCGCGAGGTTGTCGAGCGAAGGCTTGAGCTGCGCGACCATCTTCTTCGCACCGGTCTTTGGATCGACCCGCACCAACTGACCGAGTGCGGCATCCACCACCCACAAATTGCCCTTGGAATCGAAATTGACGGCGGCGGGAATCTTGAAGCCCTCGGCGACGACCGTCAGCTCGGGCCTGTCGACATCGACCTTGGCGACCTGGCCCTTGAACCACAACGGGCCGTACAGCATGTCGTCGGGGCCGAATTCGAAGCCGTTGAGGCCGCCCATTTTCTCCATAATCAGGCGCGGCGGCTTAACGCCCTCGATGTCGATCTCATAGAGCGCATCGCCGAGGAACACGGTTGTCGCATAGAGCCTGCCGTCCTTGCGGTAGGCGAGCGAGTTGATTCCGGGCAGGCCGGAGGCGAGCTTCTTGATCGGCCCGTCGCCCTTGCGGGAGTAGAGATCGCCGCTGAGAAATCCGGTCCATGCCATGGTGCCGTCGGGCGCAAAAGCGATGTCGTCCGCCATGCCTTCCGGCGCGGGGATCGCGATCTTCGCGGTGCCATTATTGCGATCGACCTCGTAGATCGCCGCACCGGCGACGCTGCCGGCGAGCAGGCGGCCGGCCCTGTCGATCCCGAGCCCGTGGACGCCGTGAAACGCCGAGCCGGGGACGAGTTTTGTTACCTCATATGTCTGCGCCGATGCGCCGACATGGCTGGTGAAAAGGACCGCCGCCGCGACAGTCGCGCACAGTGCAAGCCTGCTCGTCATGACGCCACCTCCCGATTTCTTATCGGGCGAGTATTCGTCCGCAGTGGTGGTTTGGCAAATAAAACTTGCCGGAGCGCAATCAGCAAAAGTGGAATCAGGTTTTGCGTCCGGTCGCGCTCCAATTTTCTGAAAATGCACGCGGCACCGCTGCCACAAAACTGACATGCAACGGCGGACCGCGTCAGTTCAATATTGCAAGGGCTGTTTTATGCGGAAGATTTAGCGATTGCTGGTTTGCCGCACGCCGGCGGTGCCGGCGGCATCCGATACCCGCGCTGCGCCGCCGCGGTTGTTCATCATGGCATCGAGACGATCGCGCTCTTTCTCGAAGCTCGCCAGCAGCGGTCCCTCGAGCGAGCGGCCGCGCGGCAGCTTGACGCGCATCGGATCGACGAAACGCCCGTTGACCAGAATTTCATAATGGACGTGGGCGCCGGTCGACATGCCGGTCGATCCGACGAAGCCGATCACCTGGCCTTGCCGCACGCGCTTGCCGGGCTCCATGCCCTTGGCATAGGCCGACATGTGCCCGTAGGCGGTCTCGTAGCCGTTGTTGTGCTTCAGGCGCACGTATTTGCCGTAACCACCTTCCCAGCCGACCTTCTCGACGACGCCGTTGCCGGAGGCGAAAATCGGCGTGCCGTAGGGCGTGGCCCAGTCGACGCCGGTATGCATCTTGACGTAGCCGAGGATGGGATGGCGGCGTCCGCCGAAGCCCGAGCGCATGATCGCGTTGTTGACCGGCTTGCGCACCAGGAACTTCTTCGCGCTCTTGCCGGTCTCGTCGTAGAAATCGACCACCGAATCATCGGGAGTCTGGAACTTATAGTATTTCTTGGTCTCGCCGCCGACGGTAAGTGATGCGAACAGCACCTCGGCTTTCTCGGTAACGGCGGTGGTCTCGTCGTCGCCGGCGAAGAACACGTCAAAGGAGTCGCCAGGCTGCACCTTGCGCTGAAAATCGACGTCGTAGGAGTAGATGCGGACCATGTCCTCGATGATGCTCGGCGGCACCTTGTTGCGCAGCGCGGTCTCGTAAATGCTTTGATAGAGCCGCACGCCGGTGCCGTCGTCCTCGTCGTCATCGCTGTTGTCGGCGGTCTCGGTGACGGTGTTCATGCTTTGCACGTCGACGGCGACGTATTTGCCAAGATCGGACAGCGCGGCGACGGCTTCGATGGTGGAATCGTTGGCGACGATCACCCGGTAGGGCTGCAGCCGCTGGCCCGGACCCGGGGTGGCGGGCGCCATCAGGATCCGTAGTTTCTGCCCTTCCTTGAGGCCGCCGTCGCGGCCGCGGGCGCCGAGCGTCGTGGCGATGGATTTCGCCTCTTCCGGCGTGGCGCCCTGCTCGCGCAGGATCGATATGACGCTATCGCCCTTCTTGACTACGTGAACGCGTTCGTTGTTCGGATTGCCTCCGGTGACCTGATCTTTGGTCTTCGGCAGCAGCGTGACGTTTTCCGGCACCACGCGGGTTTCAAAGCCGGCATAGGGATCGGCGGTGCCGCCCTCGGTGGCGTAGGCCAATTTGACGTCGGGCGACGAACCGGTGGCATCCGCCGTCGCGTTGGCGAGGGCATAACGGACGCCGCTGCCGCCGCGCCAGTTCGAAGCATCGCGCACCCGCATCAGGATCTCGTCGAGCGCGACCACGGCGGCGACTTTCGCCTTCGGCAGGATCTGCGCAAGATCCTTGGTGACGAACGAAACCTCGGCATCCGGTTCCACCGCGTCGGCGTTGTTTGGATCGACCGCAGCGACCGTCGAGCCGACATCGCTCAGCATGCGCTGCGCGTTGAATGGCGGGATCTTGGCGCTGAGATCGCTGGTCGTCATCGACAGGTTGCCCGAGATGCGGATGTACGGCCGCACCCGCATCACGTCGCGGTTGCCGACACGGCTGACCGTAGAGACCCGCACTACATTCCGGGCGGCGGTGGATTCCCCGGGCGGTGGCAGGCGATCGCTCTTGTGCAGGCTGGCACTGCGGTCGTTCACGCCGAACGCGCCGCGTAGCGCCCCCTCGACGCGTTCCGGAACCTTGGCAAAGGTCATTTCACCATCGAGGGAAGCAAAAACGGCGCCGCCGATGAGGGCCGCGCCGCACAGACCAGTCAGGATGGTACCACTAAACCACTGCACGGAGACGCGGCGGCGATCGATCACAGCCGCCTCGGAACCATCGACCGAAAGCGGCGGCTCGTGACCAAGATCGATGATCCCGGTCTCGCGTCCGTGGCCACCCCCGCGTGACGTCCGTTGGTTCAACCCGCCGTCCCCCCACATTCCATCAACATTCGAGCCCGTCCCTGACCCCGGTCCACCCTCGCAAGGGTTGATTCGGGCATTGGGCACGCCCCAAGGGTGTTCGGGAACCAAAGGCCAAAAGACCGGCCGGAATCACGAACAACAATGGTGCGAAGGTCTCTCGATGTTTTCGCGGCCGGAAGGAACAGGCGATGGGTTCATGGATGATCGCCGGCCCCCTCAAATAGATGAATCCCCGGCAGCCCCCACTGGCATCCAGCGATTCAATACCTATCCTACGTCAGAACGTCGCAGGATTGTGGCTCAAGTACGGCGCGAAGCACCGAAAGATCGAGGCTTCCTCGCAGTGCAGAATCCGTCGGCGGCGTCATGATTTGTTGACGACAACCGTTGACAATGCGGATTGGGCGGGCTTATAAACCGCCCACTGAGCGCGGCGCTGTCTTGGCCCTTGGCCAAGGCATGTTTTCGTGCCCGTGAAGCTCCTCACTAAGATGAGTGAATCAACAGCCGATAACCATCGGTTGTCATTTGCCGTCGAATGAGGTCTTCGGAAGGCTTCCCGGCGAGGGCGAGTTCCCGAGTGGAACTATCCAGGGCGATGGGAACAGGGGCTTTCGGACCCCGGGCTGTTTGACAAGTGAAGATGAAGAAAGAGAAACGTGGACGGCGGAGTCCTTGCGAGTCTCGATTACTTGAGGATTTCGGTCTTCGGGTATTGAGGCTGGACGAAAGACTTCGGCGGTACACGTTTACATAGGTTACACCATCGTTGTTCGCGATGTGAATCGCGTTCAGCAAATATGGTGGGACCTCGTCAAACGTTGTGATCAGCCGGTTTGAAGTTTCAAGTCCAACTTGAGAGTTTGATCCTGGCTCAGAGCGAACGCTGGCGGCAGGCTTAACACATGCAAGTCGAGCGGGCGTAGCAATACGTCAGCGGCAGACGGGTGAGTAACGCGTGGGAACGTACCTTTTGGTTC
>DASSGM010000229.1:0-3987 GCA_035693465.1 Bradyrhizobium sp.
GCATCGTTGCGTGGTGATCGGCGAGGATCTCGGCACCGTGCCGGAGGGCTTCCGCGAGCAAATCGCCGATTGGGGCATCTGGTCGTACCAGGTGATGATGTTCGAGCGCGACGATCAGGGCAAGTTTCGCGGCATCGACCACTATACGCCAAATGCGCTGGTTACCTTCAACACCCACGATCTCTCCACCTATGCCGGCTGGCGCTCCTTCAGCGATCTCGCGCGAAAGCGCTCGCTCGGAATCGATCCCGGCGAAAGCGACGATGCGCGTTGGCATGCCCTCGCCATGTTGACCGACGTTTTGCGTCATCATGGCATCGACCGGCACGACCTCAACGCCGTGGTGGGCTTTCTGGCGCGGACCAGATCCCGCCTGCTTGCAATCTCGCTGGAAGATTTGCTCGGCGTGATCGATCAGCCCAACATTCCCGGCACCGTGAACGAGCACCCGAACTGGCGGCAGCGGTTGCCGCTTGCGATCGACGAGATCGCCGCGGCGATCGACGTGCCCGCGCTCAAGACGGCCGTCGGGGAGCGGACGCGGGCGGCGAGCTGAGGCGTTAGACCTTTTTCAGCGGGGAAGAATGTGCCCCAAAAGATCGAAGACTATGGACTGATCGGGGATTGCGAGACCGCGGCATTGGTCGGCCGCGATGGCTCGATCGACTGGCTGTGCTGGCCCGCGTTCGATTCCGATGCCTGTTTTGCGGCCTTGCTCGGCACCCACAAGAACGGCCGCTGGCTGATCTCACCCGCGGAAGAGGTCACGAAATCCTCCCGCCGCTACTGGGACAACACGCTGATCCTGGAGACGCGGTTTGAGACTGCAAACGGCATTGTCGCCCTGATCGATTTCATGCCGCCGCGCGGCAACGCCTCCGACGTCGTCCGGCTGGTGCGCGGCGTCACGGGCAAGGTGAAGCTGCGGATGCAATTGGTGATCCGCTTCGGCTTCGGCATCGACATTCCCTGGGTCAGGCGAACCGAAGATGGCGCGCTCTTGGCGATTGCCGGCCCGAACATGACGGTGCTGCGAACGCCGGTCGAGACCCGCGGCGAGGACTTGACCACCGTGGCCAATTTTGAAGTGAAGGAAGGCGAGACCATCCCCTTCGTGCTCACCTATGGGCCTTCGCATCTGCAGCTTCCGGCACCGATCAATCCTGCGCAAGCCTTGCAGGACACCGAAAATTTCTGGACCGAGTGGTGCAGCCGTTGCACCTATGAAGGCGACAACCGCGATCTGGTGATGCGTTCGCTGATTACCTTGAAGGCGCTGACCTATGGGCCGAGCGGCGGCATTGTCGCGGCACCGACAACCTCGCTGCCGGAGAAGCTTGGTGGAAGCAGAAACTGGGACTATCGCTTTTGCTGGCTGCGAGACGCTACCTTCTCGCTGTTGGCGTTGATGAACTCCGGTTACACCGAGGAAGCCCTGGCCTGGCACAATTGGCTGCTGCGCGCTGCGGCGGGCTGGCCTGCAAGTATGCAGATCATGTACGGCATCATGGGCCAGCGGCGCCTGTTGGAATGGGAGGCCGACTGGTTGCTCGGTTATGAAGGCGCGCGGCCGGTTCGGGTCGGCAATGCCGCGCATGCCCAGTTGCAACTTGATGTCTACGGCGAACTGGCCGACGCGTTTCACCAGTGGCGGACAGCAGCGCTCGAACTCGACGAAGGTTCATGGGCACTGGAATGCACGGTGCTGCAGCATCTGGCGGAAATATGGGATGAGCCGGATCACGGCATCTGGGAGCGTCGCGGCGAGGGCAAGCACTATGTCTCGTCGAAGGTGATGACATGGGTCGCGTTCGATCGCGGCATCAAGAGCGCCGAAAAGTTCGGATTCAAGGCGCCGCTCGATCGCTGGCGGAGCTTGCGCGATACCATCTGCCGCGACGTCTGCGAGAAGGGCTTTGACGTGACGCAAAACGCCTTTGTCGAATCCTACGGCTCGCAATTGCTCGATGCCAGTGTATTGCTGATGTCCGCGGTCGGTTTCCTCCCCGCCTCGGATCCGCGCGTTTGCGGCACCATCGCCGCCATTGAGAAGCACATGATGTGGGATGGATTTGTGCTGCGGCACGATCCCCGCGAGGTCTCGCATGAAGCGCGACCGGTCGAAGGCGCGTTTCTCGCCTGCACCCTTTGGCTTGCCGACGCCCATGTGCTGGCCGGCGATATCGCCAAGGCGCAGACGTTGTTCGATCGCGTGGTAGCGGTGGCGAACGATCTCGGCTTGCTGGCCGAGGAGTTCGATCCCGGGGTGGCGCGTCAGGCCGGGAATTTTCCGCAGGCGTTGACCCATATCGCGGTGATCAATACCGCCCATAATCTCAGCGTGGCCAAGAAGCCGGCGGACAAACCGGCAATGCAGCGCTCGACATAGGGCCGAAAAACCGTCTTCGGTTGCCCGCCGCGGAACTTGCCAGCCCAAAATTGATTGTTGTGATGTCTGGGTTGGAGGTTGCCGGATGATCCGCTGGTTGGTTGCGACCATTTTTTTGGGTTGGCTGGTATTTCCGGCTACGGCCGCAGGCCTTGATGCCGCAGCCATCAATAACGCGGAATTTCGCTCAAAGCCTGCTGCCGAGGACAAAATCGATCCGGTTGTCGTGAAGGCCCAGGTTCTTCTCGACCGGGCTCAATTCTCTCCCGGCGAGATCGACGGCAAGCTTGGCGAAAACGCGCAGAAAGCCTTGAGAGCTTTCGCCGAGGCCAAAGGTTTGGCTTCCAGTAAGCCGCTCACGCCAGAGGTTTGGGGAATGCTCGCCGACACCAGCAAAGACCCCGTCATCACCGAGTACACGATTTCCGAAGGCGATGTGAAGGGACCGTTCTTGAAAAAACTTCCCGCCAGGATGGACGACATGAAGGATCTGGAAGCCCTCAATTACACGAGCCCGCGCGAAGCCATCGCCGAGAAGTTTCATATGAGCGAAGGACTGCTTGCGGCGCTGAACCCCGGCAAGAAATTCGACCGGGCTGGCGAAACCATTTTCGTTGCCAACGTGCTCAACAAGCCACCCAAACTAACGATTGGCCGGATCGAGATCGACAAGTCGCGTCAGACGGTCAAGGCGTTCGACCCGTCGGGCGCGTTGCTGGGCTTTTTTCCGGCGACCGTCGGCAGCGAGGAAAAACCAACTCCAAGCGGCACTCTCAAGGTCATCTCCGCCGACGCCAACCCGACCTACCGCTACAATCCCGAGTATAAATTCAAAGGCGTGAAGTCCAAAAAGCCGTTCACGATCAAGCCAGGGCCGAATAATCCGGTGGGATCCTACTGGATCGGGCTGTCGGCGGAGGGATATGGCATCCATGGCACGCCCAATCCTTCCAAGGTCAGCAAGGCCGAATCCCATGGCTGCGTCCGGCTGACGAACTGGGACGCCAATTTGTTGGGCAAGAATATCAAGAAAGGAACGCCCGTCGTATTCGTCGACGAACCGCAAGACAGTCGAAAGAGTTGAGCAAACGCTGCGTCGAAATACGTATCACGTCGTGCCCCGCCGACCTACCCCCGCCCGCACCACCTGCGTGGTCAAGCCGCTTCCCAATCCGGCGATGCTGATCGAGATCGAATGCGTTGCGTCGCCGGCCGGGCGGTGATCGGGCAGGACCGGCAGCATGCCGTCGCCCGCTATCCCGCTCTCCAACTGATTTCTGATTTTCAGAAATTATGCTTGACGGTGAGGTAAAATCAGCACTATAGCGATTCGGTCCTGTCCCACTGAGGGGCGTGCGCACGTCACGGACGCGGGGCGGGATGCGGTGGACGCGGTCAGTGCGCTTGACGAGCGTGCTGCAGCGTACGGCCAAGTCGTGTCGTTCTGGCGCCCCAATGCCGGCGTCAAGTCTGCGAGAACAAGCGCAGGCGACGGTGTCAAACAAGCGTGGTCACCGGGGAGAGCGCGAAGTAAGCCGTAAAACCATTGCGCGGGGAATGCCGGGTGAAACCGGTGTGACCGTGGTGACTATGCTCGT
>DASSGM010000230.1:0-3711 GCA_035693465.1 Bradyrhizobium sp.
TAGGAGTCCAGCATCACCGCCTGCGACAGCGGCACCAGCGCCGCGCCGAACACGCCCTGCAGCAGGCGAAACAGCACCATCTGGTTGATGTCCTGCGCCAGCCCGCACAATACCGAAGCGATCGTGAAGCCGCCGGAACACAGGATGAAGATGCGCTTGCGCCCGAAACGGTTGGCGATCCACCCGACCGGCGCGGTCATGATCGCCGCCGCCACGATGTAGGAGGTCAGCACCCAGTTGATCTGGTCCTGCGACGCCGACAGCGTGCCCTGCATATAGGGCAGCGCGACATTGGCGATGGTGGTGTCCAGCGCCTGCATGATGGTCGCGGTCATGGCGCAGATTGTCACCATGTTCCGGCGCAGGCCGGGGACGGCAACAGGCGCCGCGGCCGTGCTCATGCCTCTAATCCTCTTTGGAGGCCGCCGCCGACGAGAAGCCGAGCAGACCGGCGAGCGAGCGGCGATGGCCGGTGTCGATCGTGGTATAGGCGCTCATGCCCGCCTTCAGCTTCCGGACGTAATTGTCATTGCTGTCGAAATAGATTCGCACCGGCACCCGCTGCACCACCTTGACGAAGTTGCCGGTGGCGTTCTGAGGCGGCAGGATCGCGAATTGCGCCCCGGTGCCCGGGCTCAACGAGCCGACCGTGCCCTTGAACGGGTGATTGGGGAAAGCATCGACCTCGACGGTCACCGGCTGCCCAACCGCGACATAGGTGAAGTCTGATTCCTTCGGGTTGGCGTCGACCCAGGGTTTTGAGGTGTCGATGACAGAAAATACCGGCGTGCCGGCCATGACGAAGCGGCCGAGCTGGATCTGGTCGACCTGGGTCGCGACGCCGTTCATCGGCGCCCGCACCGTGGTCAAATCGAGATTGCGCTGGGCGTCGTCACGCGCGGCTTTGGCTTGCAGGTAAGCCGGAAACTGTTCCAGCGGCAGTTCGGGGTTGCCGAGCAACTGATTGAGGGCGGTGGATTGCTGCTGCTTGACCAGTTGCAACTGGGCCTGCGCGGTGACCAGCGCGGTGGCGCTGTTGTCGAGGTCGAGCTGCGAGCCGACATTGCTTTTGACCAGCGAGGATTTGCGATCGACATCGCGCTGCTTGAGCGCGATGCCGGCGTTAACGAGGTCGACGGTCTGCCCATAGAGCTTGACGTTGGCGACAAGGTTGGCGTGGCTGGTCTTGGCGTCCTCGAGCTTGGCGCGCGCCTGCGCCAGCGCCAGTTGAAACGGCACCGGATCGATCTGGAACAGGGTGTCGCCGGTCGAGACCTGCTGGCCCTCTTTCACGGCAACGCTGATGATCTTGCCGGAAACATCGGGCGTGATCAGAACCTTCTGCGCGCCGACATAGGCATCGTCGGTGGTCACGTAGCGGCCGCCGTTGAGATAGAACGTCAGCCCGGCGATCAGCGCCACCAGCGGCAACACCACCAGCAAAAGCAGGCGACGATAACGCCGCATCCCGGCCATCAGGCGCCGGCGCGGCTCGGCGGCAATTTTGGTCCGGGGTTTTGGCGAAGGATTGGCCTTCTGGTCGGGCGGAAATTTCAGGACCGGATCAGCCATAGTGCTGCTCTTTCCTTGGAGCTTCCCCCGCCGCGTTTTGTATCGCGTTGCGCACGTTTTCCTTGATGGTTTCCAACTGGGCAAGCAGACGGTGGGCGTCTGCGGGATTGATGCCCTCGAGCGCGGTCGCGGTCAGCTCGGAGCGCAGCCCGGCCAGCTTGCCGAGCAACGGACGCGCGGCCTTGCGCAGATAGAGGCGGTTGACACGGCGGTCGGTGTCGTCGCCGCGGCGCTCGATCCAGCCATGGTCGCAGAGCTTGTCGATCAGCCGGGTCAGCGTGATCGGCTGCATTTCCATCAGTTCGGCGAGTTCGGACTGCTTCAGGCCCTCGCTGCGCTCGACCTTGGCCAGCACCGCCCATTGCGCGCGGGTGATGCCGTAGCGCGCCGCCTGCTTGTCGGCATAGGCGCGCACCAGCCGCTGCACCTCGCCGAGCGTAAACAGCAGGTTCATATCCACGGAACCGCGAGCCATGTGCGTAACCTCCCTAAGCTTATGATATAATAAGCTAGCTTATGAATTTGACACAGCGGTTTACGGGAGGGCTGCCCCGCTGAAAGCACATGGCTTGGTGGTGGGAGGAGGCCTGCTATTTCGACTTTGCCCTCGCGAAATGCTACGCTGCAGCGCGCAAATTTTCAGATAATGGCGAAACATTAGACGGTCCGGTTCAACCGCGTTACATGATCTGCTGATGGTACTGGCAAAACCGACGTTCCCCGCGCCCGATCATGATCACGGCCGCTGCACCGCGGACGCGCTTGCTCATGCCGAACGGGTGTGCGAGCGGCGGGCGCAGAAGTTCACGCCGATCCGCCGCCAGGTGTTGCGGGCGCTGTTGTCCAGCCACCGCCCGCTCGGCGCCTATGAAGTGATCGACGAACTGGCGAAATCGATGCCGCGGCCGGCGCCGATCACAGTGTATCGCGCGCTGGATTTCTTGATGGAAAACGGTCTGGTCCACCGCATCGAGAGCCGCAACGCCTATCTCGCCTGCGCGCATGACCATGACGCGGCGGCGATGGTGGCGTTTCTGATTTGCGAGCGCTGCGGTTCGGTCGGCGAAATTCCGGCGATGCCGGCGGCGCAAAGCATCAACAGCGCCGCGCGCGCCAGCGGATTTGCGCCCAGATTGTCGGTGGTGGAAATCACCGGCACCTGCATGCACTGCCAGAAATGACAACACGGCGGCAAGCCGGAGACGGGGTTCGATGTCATCACATGAAATGCGGATAAGTTCGGCCGGGCGCGCGCTCACCCCCGGCGCCGTTGCGGTCATGCTGGTGCTGTGCCTGAGCTGGGGTTTTAATCAGATCGCCGTCAAGCTGGCGCTGCCCGACATTCCGCCAATGCTGCAGGCCACGATCCGCTCTACCGGCGCGTTGCCGGTACTGCTTCTGATCGCGCGGCTGCGCGGCGTGAGGATTTTCAAACGCGACGGCACCTTGGGTGCCGGCCTGTTTGCCGGCGTGCTGTTCGGCATCGAATTCGTACTGATCTTTCGCGGCCTGTTGTTCACCTCGGCATCGCGCGGGGTGGTGTTTATCTATACCGCACCGTTCTTCGTCGCGTTCGGCTCCTATTTGTTTCTTGGCGAACGGCTGCGCACCTCGCAATGGGGCGGCCTGGCATTGTGCTTCACAGGTGTCGCGCTGGCGATCGGCGTTCCCCAGGCCAATGTCGATGCCAATGTGCTATTGGGCGACCTGATGATCGTCGGCGGCGCGGCGTTATGGGCGGCGACGACGCTGATCGTGAAAGCTACCCCGCTGCTCACGGCTCCCGCGGAAAAGGCTCTGGGATACCAGGTGGCGGTGTCGATCCCGATTCTGGCCTTGGCGGCATGGTTTTGGGGCGAAACCCTGACCCGGGTTCCCGGTTCCCTGGCGCTATCGCTGATGGTCTATCAGGCGATCTGGGTGGTCGGATTGACGTATCTGTTGTGGGTTGCGCTGGTCAAAACCTATTCCGCCAGCAAATTGTCGGCTTTCACCTTCATCACCCCTTTGTTTGGCGTCGTGGCTAGCTATTTCATCATGCATGACACCCTGACGCTGGCGTTCGGCGCCGCCGCTTTGCTTGTGATTGCAGGGCTTTACCTGGTCAACAGGCCCAGCCCGGTAGGGCCGGTTGCGATT
>DASSGM010000231.1:0-14110 GCA_035693465.1 Bradyrhizobium sp.
TCGTCGAGATTGACCGGAACTGGCGATAGCTTGCGCGACATCCTCGACGGCGGTCGGATTGGGAAGACTGGTCATGATGATGGGCGCATCGCGCGCCAGTTGGCGGACGTCGCCGGCGATTGTGACATTGGCCAGAGCAAGCTCGGATCGTCGTGCGGCGTCGATATCAAAACCGATGACGCGCCATTCCCGATCGACAAGATTGCGCGCAATCGCGCCGCCCATGATGCCAAGCCCGACGATTCCAACGGTCTTGTCCATGAGAGGTCTTTTCTGCCGAATTCGATTGACGGGCAACGCCGGCCGCGCCTTAATTAGTGATCAGGCGACAAACAATCGTCAAGTAGCTTCGGCCGGTCAACCAGCTTTGGTCGCGACGCGGCAAGACGAAGAGAGGTAGTCTGCCTCTCCATCCTGATCTGTCGTATCCCAAAATCGCACGACGGGCGAGATAGCAAGGACGTCAAAATGCCAGGTGTTGGTCGCAAGCCAAACACAAACCTGCCTCCGGGGCCGGAGACGGACGACCGCGCCTATGCGGCGATGATCGCTCGTGCCAAAGCGCTTATTCCAAAATTGCGCGATCGCGCCGCCCGGACTGAGGAGTTGAGGCGTCTGCCCCCGGAGACCGAACGCGATTTGCATGACGCCGGTCTGTTCAGGATCGTGCAGCCCAAGAGGGTGGGGGGCGAGGAATTCGATTACGTCGCGCTGGTCGATTGCGCCGATGCCCTCGGGCAAGCCGATGCATCAGTTGCCTGGAACTTCGCCAATCTCGCGAGCCACCACTGGATGCTGGGCATGTTCGACAACCGCGCCCAAGATCTGGTCTGGAACCGGGACCCCAACGCACTGATTGCATCCTCTTTCATATTTCCGGCCGGTCGCGCCAGAAAAGTCGAAGGCGGATACGTATTGCGAGGCAGCTGGCCGTTCTCTTCGGGAGTGGATTCCAGCGAATGGAATATGCTTGCCAGCGTTGTTTCGTCCGACGACGAAGCGGACGGGATCGAATACCGCATCTTTCTGCTTAACAAAAGCGACTACAAAATCAAGGATACATGGAATTCTGCTGGCTTGCGGGGAACGGGATCAAATGACGTCGAAGTCGAGGATGCCTTTGTTGCCGAGCCCATGACGATCGCGGTGAACGACCTCGCCGGTGGCCCGACCCCGGGTAGCGCGGTCAATCCGAATGCCCTTTATGCGCTGCCGGTGTTCTCTTTGTTTCCATATGTGCTTTCCGGCGCAGCCTTGGGGAATGCGCAGGCCTGTCTGGATGATTATGTCGATGTCGCGCGGCACCGCGCATCGACCTACAATCGCGCCAGGCTTGCCGACCTGCAAAGCACCCAGATCAAGATTGCCGAAGCTTCCGCGAAGATCGATGCGGCGCGCCTGATCATGCGCTCCACATGCATCGAGGCGATGGCCGAGGCAAGGCGCGGCCATATCCCGGATATGGCGGCTAAGACCAAATCGCGCCGCGATGGGGCTTATTCCGTCAATCTCTGTACCGAAGCCGTGTCGCTGTTGTTCGCGGCAAGCGGAGCGCGCGGACTATTCACGAGCGGAACGTTACAGCGGCAGTTTCGCGATGCCCACGCAGTTAATTCGCACATCGCGTTCAATTTCGATGCCGCTGGCACCAACTACGGCCGCGTTGCGCTTGATTTGCCATCCGAAAACCTGACGCTTTGAGGCCGCCGGATGACCGACGAGCCAAAGCATCCGATCAGTCCAGATCCAGCGAACGAACTGGCCAGCGATCACTCGCCAATCGACCCGCGGGATTTTCGTAATGCGCTGGGCACGTTTGCCACCGGCGTTACCATTATCACGGCGGCCACGCCTGACGGGAAACCTTACGGGCTGACCTGCAATTCGTTCGCGTCGGTGTCGCTGAATCCGCCGCTCGTACTCTGGAGTCTGGGGATCTTTTCTCAGGGCATGAGCCTATTCCAGGATGCCAGCCATTTCGCAGTCAATGTCCTTGGCGCATCGCAGCAGGCGCTTGCGAGCAGATTCGCCAAATCTTCGGAGGACAAGTTTGCCGGGGTTCAATGGACGCCTGGCCTTGGCAACGCTCCGATTCTTGCGGACAGCGTTGCAAACTTTCAATGCCGCGCGGCCAATCGATATTATGGCGGCGACCATGTGATTTTCCTCGGTGCGGTCGAGGCCTATGCCTACAACCGGAGAGAGCCGCTGCTGTTTGCGCATAGCGGTTACGGGCGGTTTCTAGCCGCTGATGATACTTTACCGACGCGTAAGCCATGAGAAAGAGACCATTGCCCAAGCTATCGATCGCCGCACGCAGTTCGGTTCAGCGCTGTTGCGGACCAGCCATCCGAATTAGGGTTTCGACATTTCGCTTCGATACCAGTCGCCGATCTCGCTCGCAGTCATCAGAGCGACTCCGTCATGGGCGATGACGTAGTCGAGTAAAGTCTCCAGATATTTAATACGATGCGGGACACCGGTGATATAGGGGTGAATGGAGATTGCCATGATGCGGGCGTTGGTTGCGCCCTCAAGATACAGCCGATCGAACTGATCAATACAGCGCTTCAGAAATTGCTCGGAAGAAAGATGCTGCAGCGCATGGATGACAATATCATTGGTCTCCACTGAATACGGAATTGTCGTGATGATACCGTGGGGCGTTGTGATATCCTGCGGGAGATCGTCGATCACCCAGTCCGCCAGATATTCGACGCCGGTCATTCGCAGTAGATCGAGGGTTTCCTCGGTCTCCGTCAGGCCCGGACTTTCCCACGATCTCGGCACCTTGCCTGTGAATCTGGCGATGGTTTCAACGGCCCGTTTGATCGTTTCGGCCTGGTTGTCAAGTCTGTGCATTGGGCCCTGAACGAACCCGTGGCCCATGAATTCAAAGCCGGCCTCGAGCGCGGCCGAAGCAACGCGCGGATAGGAGCTGCATACGCTTGCATTCAAGGCCAATGTCACCGGCATATTCCGCTCCGTGAGCGCCTTGAACTGCCGCCAGAACCCAGCGCGCATACCGTATTCATGCCAGGACCAGTTAGGCACGTCCGGCAACAGCGGCTGCCCCATGGGCGGGCTCAGCACCGTTCGCGGCATCGCGTTTTCGATCCGCCATTCTTCGACGTTAAGGATGATCCACACCGCAAGTTTCTTGCCGCCTGGCAGCTTTAGCCTTGGCCGGTCGACTTGCGCCTGATAGGGGATGCGGTCGGTCAGAGCCACGATGAGCATTCTCGGAGTTGCTGCAGACTATTCCGCGGCCTTGGACTGTTTCAAGATCCCGCGTTAACCAGCGGCATGACTTTTTCAGCCATCATAATCATGGATTGCCGTCCAAGCTCGCGATCTTTCCAGTCCTTGCCGGCATACAAGAGCGTACCGAATTTGCCAACTTCGTCTTGAAAAGCGAGCAACTGGTCAGCAACGCTCTCCGGCGTTCCATAGATGATCAGCTTGTCGCAGATTGTCTCCAGCGTCACTTCATGGTCAGGCTGGTCGCGGCGCGTCTTGAACAGTTCGATGCGACCGCTCATTTTCAGTTTGGTGAACAAGGAACGATAATAAAAGACGTACGGCCCGGCCGGGTCGGTCGCGTAGGCCTTTGCCGTCGACGCGTTCTTGGCAACAAAGACGCTTTTTGCGACGCGCCAGTTTGCAGGATCGGCAGTGCGTCCACCGCGCTCGCAGCCCTCGACATATCTAGGCCAGTGGCTTTTCACCCAGACCGGCATCAGGAAATTCGCCGAAATCGGATCCCAACCGCGCGCGGCAGCCTCGGTCACACCCTTTGAGAACGGCGCGACGACGGTCACGACGATCGGCGGATGCGGTCGCTGCAGTGGCCGCGCAATGTATCCTTGGCCGATGTCCCTGATCAGGGTCCTTTGCGTCGAGATGTTCCAATATTTTCCTTGAAAATTGTAAGGGGGCTCGCTGGCCCAGATATCCAGAACCTGATTGATCGACTCGAGAAACATCTCGTTGCGATTGGCATCGAGGTTGCCGAACAATTCCGCGTCCGACAGCAGTCCACCGGGACTTATTCCGAGAATCAAACGTCCCTCGAGTATATGATCGAGCATCGCCACGCTAGCCGCGACCACGGCCGGATGAGTGTTCGGCATGTTGATCGTGCCGGTACCCAGCTTGATCTGTTTGGTGGCGGCTGCGATCCATGCGATGAACACAATGCAAGAAGTGATATTCTCGGCTCGATCGGTGATGTGTTCGCCGACGTAGCCTTCAGTGAAGCCCAATTCGTCGGCTAGCAAGAAGGCTTCCCGGTCTTCCCGGAGGGATAGCCGCCAATCCTTTTCGGGAGGGTGAATCGGCATCGTAAAGAAACCCAGATTCATTGCCTCCTCCGGCTGGTTTGATGAGAACAAACCGTGCGTTGTTCACAAAGATACCGCAAGTCCAAAAGTCAAATCCCCGCGAAATAGCCGTCCGATAAACAAACTTGACCTTTGATGGTTGCCGCCCTCTAATTCCGGAAAATACGCCAAAAACCGGCCGGGGAGGTCGCCAATGAAAGCCTCGGCTTTCAGCTACGCACGCGCAACCAGCGTCGCGAACGCGCTGGAATTGCTCGCCGCATATGGGGACAAGGCGAAAGTCCTGTCAGGCGGCCAAAGCCTTATGCCCGCGATGAATCTGCGTTTAATCTCTCCCGAACTGATCGTCGATATCGGCGAGATCGCCGAACTCCGGGGAATCGCGGTGAGGGGCGGTGTTCTGAGCATCGGTGCGCTGACGCGCCATGTTTATCTCTTGAAGTCCCCCGAAATTGCGGCGCGCGCGCCATTGCTCACGGAAGCGGTCGCTCATGTCGCGCATCCTGCGATCCGGAATAGAGGCACCCTCGGCGGCAGCCTTGCGCACGCCGATCCCGCTTCCGAACTGCCGGCCAGCATCGTCGCGCTGAATGCGACCATCGTTGTTCGCGGTCAAACCGGCGAGCGGCGAATTGCGGCCAGGAATTTCTTCACTGGAATTTACGAGACAGCGCTGTCGGCGCAGGAACTACTGATCGCCGTCGAAGTGCCCGTTGCGCAAGAAAAATCCGCGCACTTTTTCCACGAATTCGCCCGACGGCACGGTGATTATGCCATTGCAGGTCTGGCGGCGCAGGCGATTGTGCAAGGCGGTCTGTTCACCGACCTTCGCATGGCATACTTTGCCGTCGGCGACCGGCCGATATTGGTCAAGGCGGCGGGCAAACTGATCAACATCGGCGTCACGCCTGCGGTATTGGCTGAGGCATCGGCGACGCTCGGCGACGAGTTCGACCCGCATGAGGATCAGCAGGCATCCGCTTCCATGCGCCGGCATCTTGCGAAGATATTGCTGGCGCGTGGCGTCTCCGCGCTTCTTGGCCGTCCCGATCTCATCGCCGGGGGGCCGGTGTGACGGCCGCCCTGCCGATCTCGCTCGAAGTCAACGGTGAAGCCGTCGATGCGAATGTTCTGGCGCGTCTCAACCTGGCGGATTTCCTGCGCGAGCATCTGAAGCTAACCGGAACGCATGTCGGCTGTGAGCATGGGGTTTGCGGCGCTTGCACGGTGCGCGTCAACGGCGAGATCGTTCGTTCCTGCCTGATGTTGGCGGTACAGACACATGGCGCATCAGTCGTAACCATAGAAGGATTGTCCGACAGCGGCGAGATCGCCGACCTCCAGGCCGCCTTTCGCGATCGCAACGCATTGCAATGCGGCTTCTGCACGCCGGGAATGCTTATTGCCGCACAGGATTTGCTGCAGCAGGAAGCCGAGCCGGATCGGGAGCGGATACGCGAGCATCTGTCCGGCAATTACTGCCGCTGTACCGGCTATCACGCCATTATCGATGCGGTCGAGACCACAGCGCGGGCCCGAATGGGACGCAAGTCATGAAGGTGACATCGACAAATGTCGATGGCCTCACGGTCCTGGATCGGCCGAATTCATACATTGGCAAGGTGGTTCCGCGGCCCAATCTGGAGCGGTTGATGCAGGGACGCGGGCTTTATGTCAGTGACATGGAGCTGCCGCGCATGGGGCATGTGGTATTCCTACGCTCGCCGCATGCCCATGCAAAAATCATTGGCATCGACGCCGTCGAAGCGCGGCGTATCCCTAATGTCATCGCGATCGTGACGGGCAAAGAGCTCGCGGCCGTGATCACCCCGTGGGTTGGCGTGTTGTCGCATTTGAAGGGCCTGAAGTCGGCGCCGCAGCATGCGATTGCAATCGATCGTGTCTGCTGGCAGGGCGAAGCCGTCGCGGCAGTGGTGGCGACTAGCCGCGCCGTGGCAGAGGACGCAGCAGAATCCGTCAGGGTTGAATACCAGGAACTGGATGCAGTAACGGACATGCGCACCGCGCTCGATCCGGAAACCCAGGTGATTCATCCTTCGCTCGCTGACAACCTTGCTTTCGAACGTAACCTCGACGCTGGCGCCGTCGATGCGGCATTTGCCAACTCGGACGAGGTGGTGGAGGCAGATTTCATCTTTGGCCGGCACACCGGCGTGACGCTGGAGCCCCGTGCGGTGGTGGCCGACTGGAATATTGCCGAACAGAGGCTGACCATCTACCAGGGTACACAGGCGCCGCACATGGTGCAGAACATCGCAGCGCTCCATCTCGGGCTTGCGGACTCACAGGTTCGCGTGGTCTGCAAGGACGTCGGAGGCTCCTTCGGCATCAAGGTTCACATCTATGCGGACGAGATGGCGACCTGCGCGCTGTCAAAACTGTTGCGGCGGCCGGTCAAGTTCGTCGCCGATCGGGTCGAAAGCTTCAACACCGACATTCACGCGCGCGACCATCGCTGCAAAGGGCGGATCGGGGTCAAGCGCGACGGGACGATCATGGCGTTCGAGATCGACGATCTTACCGGCATCGGTCCATATTCGATGTATCCGCGCACCAGCGCCATCGAGGCAAACCAGGTCGTCAATCTGGTCGGCGGCCCCTACATGACGAAGAATTACCGCGCGCGGGCTCGCGTCGTGTTCCAGAATAAAAACGTCATGTGCCAATATCGCGCCGTCGGCCACCCCATCGCTTGCTCGGTGACGGAGGGCCTGGTCGATCTGGCGGCATTGAGGATCGGGATGGACCCGGTGGAAATTCGCCGCCGCAACCTCATTGCCGATGATGCTTATCCCTGCGCGTCGCCTTCGGGCCTGCGGTTTGAATTGCTGTCGCATCACGCCGCGATGAACAAGCTGATGGCGATGATGGATTATAACGCACTGCGCGCGGAACAGGCGACATTGCGCAGCAGGGGTGTTCATCGCGGGATCGGCATCGCCAGTTTTATTGAAGTCACCAACCCGAGCGCGGCGTTTTATGGCGTCGGTGGCGCACGCATCTCATCGCAGGATGGCGTTGCGGTGCGGCTGGACGCCACCGGTTCGGTGATCTGCCAGACCAGCATCACTGAGCAGGGGCAGGGCTCGGAATCGCTCACGGCGCAGATCGTCGGCAGCGTACTCGGGGTTTCGATGGAGCGCGTTCGCGTCATCCTCGGCGACACCGATAATACGCCCTATGGCGGCGGCACTTGGGCATCCCGCGGCACTGGAATTGGCGGCGAGGCCGCGTTGCAGGCCACGAAGATCCTGCGCAAGAACATCCTCGATGTTGCCGCGGTGATCCTGCAATCGACACCGGCCGAGCTCGATATCGCAAAGAATGCGGTGGTCAATGTGAGCGACGGCGCGTCTCGCATCGAGTTGAACGAACTGGCGCGGATCGTCTACTTCCGTCCCGACACGCTGCCGCCGGGCATTCAGCCAGAGCTGATGGCGACGCGCCACTTCGTGCCCCGCGAATATCCGTTTGCCTTCACCAATGGCGTTCAAGCTTCATGGCTTGAGGTTGATGTCGACACCGGCTTCGTCAAGCTGCTCAAGCATTGGGTGGTCGAGGATTGCGGGACGATCATCAATCCGCAGCTGGTCGACGAGCAAATCCGGGGCGGTGTGGTGCAGGGCCTCGGTGCGGCGCTGTTCGAGAAATGCATCTACGACGAGCGCGGCCAGCTGACCAATGCCAACATGGCGGACTACCTGGTGCCGATGTCTGGCGAAATGCCCGATATCGATGTCGGTCATGTCGTCTCGCCCACGCGTGAGTCCGAGCTTGGCGCCAAGGGCGCGGGTGAGGCGGGCACGGCCGGTGCCGCCGCGGCCGTAACCAATGCGGTCAACGACGCGCTGAAACCATTCGGAACAATAATTACGGAGATTCCCCTGACGCCTCAGATTATCCTGACGGCCTTGGGGCGAATTTGACGAGGGACGCCAACGGCAGAACCAACTACAATGACGTCAACGAAAATACGAAAGGGAGAAAACAGCCAATGTTGAAGAGGGTCTTCAGGTCGGGGTCGATTTCCCGCCGCCGCCTGCTTGCAGCCGCGGGTGCCGGGGCCGCGCTTGCCGCCTCGCCATTCGGTAGCAACCTGCTGCAGGCGCAGCAGGCGCCGATCAGGATCGGCATGAGCATGCCACAGACCGGCGGTCTCGCTGGCGGCGGGAAGGCCTCGCTGCTCGGCATCGAGATCTGGCGGGACGACGTCAACGCCAAGGGTGGCCTGCTCGGCCGCAAGGTCGAACTTGTGGTTTATGACGACAAGTCGAGCCCCTCAGAAACCCCGGCGATCTATTCGAAGCTGATCGATGTCGACAAGGTCGATCTCCTGTTCGCGCCCTATGGGACCGTGCCGACCGCGCCGCTCATGCCGATGGTCAAGCAGCGCGGCCTCTTGCTGGTCGGCAACTTCTCGTTCCAGGTCAACAGCAAGGTTGGCCACGACATGTGGTTCAACAACGCGCCGTGGGGACCGGCTGACAGCTGGGCGACTTCATTCCTCGATATCGGTCAGAAGGCCGGTGGCAAGTCCATAGCGCTTCTGGCGGCCGACCAGGAATTCGCCCAGAATCTGGCCAAGACCGCGAGGGAAGTCGCAAAGAAGCGCAACATCTCGATCGTCTTTGACCAGGCCTATCCGCCCAACACGGTGGAGTTCTCCAGCATCATCCGCGCGCTCAAGGCGGCCAAGCCCGATATCGTCTATGTCGCGTCCTATCCGCCGGATTCGGCCGGCATTTTGCGTGCCGTGAACGAGATCGGGATCGGAGACAACGTCAAGATTTTCGGCGGCGGCATGGTCGGCCTGCAATTCGGCGCGGTGATGGAGAATTTGGGTTCGCTGCTTAACGGCGTCGTCAACTACAACTCATGGCTCCCGGAAAAGAGCATGTATTACGAGGGGACAAAGGCGTTCTTCGAGACCTACGCAAAACGGGCCGTGGAAGCCAAGGTCGATCCGCTGGGCTACTATCTTGCGCCATTCGGCTACGCCAGCGGTCAACTTGTCGAGCAGGCCATCAATGCGACGGGGTCGCTCGACCAGAAGGCCATCGCGAAATATCTGCGCGAGAACACGCACAAGACCATCGTTGGCCCGATCGCGTTTTCGGTGGATGGCGAGTGGAAGGAAACTGCGACGCTGATGGCCCAGTTCCGCGGCGTCGTGGACAAGAACATCGAGCAGTTCCGCAGCTCGGGCAAGCAGGTGATCTTGTTTCCGGAGAATTTGAAATCCGGCGAGCTAGTCAGTCCCTTTGAAGCTGCCCGGAAGTAGCGGTTCTTTCCGGACCACCGCGCGGCTGTCCGGGATCGAGCCAAGTGATCTCGGGCAAGGATTAGAAATAACCCGGTGCGAACCGGGGAGGCGGGCTTAAACGGCGCAAGGGGGGACCTCAATTGTTTTCAATGGACCTGCTGTTTGATGCGGTGGTGATCGGCGTGCTGCTCGGCTGCTTCTATGCGGCGGTCAGCCTCGGATTGTCCGTCTCATTCGGCCTGCTTGACGTCCCCCACGTCGCGCATCCGGCGTTTCTGGTGCTGGCATCCTACGCGGTGTTCTTCCTCAACGAGCACTACGGGGTCGACCCGCTGATCGCCGGACTGCTGATCACGCCGCTATTCTTTGTGTTCGGTCTCGCCACCTACCGCCTTTATTACGAAACATTCGAAAGGCGCGGCAGCGACGCCGGCGTGCGCGGCATCGCGTTCTTCTTCGGCATCGCATTCATCATCGAAGTACTGATCATTCTGCAATTCGGTGTGGACCAGCGCTCGGTCACCGCGACCTATGTCGGCAAGGCCTGGCGGATCGGCGATATGCGGATTCCGTTCCGGCTGGTGGTCGCGTTCGTGGTTGCCACTGCGCTGACGATCCTGCTGACTCTGTACCTGTCGCGAACGTTCATGGGACGCGCGATCCGCGCGGTCGCGCAGGACCAGGAGGCGCTGCGGGTGATGGGCGCCAACCCTATCAAAATCAAGCAATGGGCGTTCGGCATTGCAACCGCCGTGCTCGGGATCGCCGGCGCCTTGCTCATCATCGTCGCTCCCGTCGAGCCGACACTTGATCGCACCTATATCGGACGGACATTCTGCGTCGTGGTCATGGCGGGGCTCGGCAGCATGACCGGCACGCTGGTCGCGGCCATCATCCTCGGCGTCGCCGAAACGATCGTCCTGACCCTGTTTGGCGCCTCCTGGGCGCCGGCCATTTCGTTCGCGATGCTGCTCGGCGTTCTCGCCGTCCGGCCGCAGGGCCTGTTCGGCAGGCGATCATGAAGCGTAACGGTATCTTTTTCTGGATCGGAGCGGCGCTGTTTCTCACCGCTGCCCTGCTGATGACGCAGGTCATCGGCAACCAATATCCCTTCTTTGCCGGTTACGTGATCCTGCAGTTCATCGTACTCGCCGTCGCATGGAGCATCCTTGGCGGCTATGCCGGTTATGTGAATTTCGGAACCAGCGCGTTCTTCGGCGTCGGCGTCTACACCGCTATATTCCTTGTGAAGGTCGTTGACGCGCCGCTCATCGTGCAGATCGCAACAGCCGGCGCCATCGGCGCCCTGATGGGGTTCGCGCTCGGTCTCCTGACCCTGCGCATGCAGGGTATCTTCTTCTCGATCGCGACGATTGCGCTGACAATCATTATCGAAACGGCGGTCACGAACTGGCGATATGTCGGCGGCGCGGCCGGCATTCAGATGCAGCGGCCGGTGGTGACGGAACCGTTCAACAACTACGTGCAGATGCTGTTTTTCGTCCAGGCGCTCCTCGTGGTGCTGGCGGTCGCGATCTCGCGCTACATTCAAAATTCATGGATTGGTCGCGGTTTGCAGGCGCTCAGGGACGACGAACTCGCCGCGGAATGCACGGGCGTGCCGACCCTGCGGCTCAAGCTGCTGGCTTGCGTCATCTCCGGGGCGCTGATGTGCGCGGCCGGTTCGCCCTCCGCGATGTACCTGCAATACGCAGACCCCGCGTCAGCGTTCAATCTCAACTACTCCGTCTCGACGCTTGCGATGTCGCTGATCGGCGGAACCGCGCATTGGGCGGGCCCGGTCGTCGGCGCGATCCTGCTGGGCACGACGCAGCAATTACTGACCGTCACCATCTCGTCGGAAGTGAACGTGCTGGTGCTCGGCGTGATGTTGGTGTTGTTCGTGGTCGGGGCGCCGGAGGGGATCATCGGCCTGATCCGAATGGTGCGCCGCCATCGCAAGGAGGGTGAATCATGATGCCCCCCGAAGCCCCGGCGCCGTTGCTGCGGGTCGCGGCGCTGACCAAACGTTTCGGCGGCTTCACCGCGCTCGACAACGTCAGTGTCGACATTCGTCCGGGAGAGCGGTTCGGCCTGATTGGCCCGAATGGCTCGGGAAAGACCACGCTGATCAACTGTATTTCCGGCGCGTTCCGTACCGAGGCCGGCACCGTCATATTCCGCGACGAGGACATCACGCGTCTGCAGCCGCATGTGCGTACGCGCCGCGGCATCGCGCGCAGCTTCCAGATTCCGCGGCCGTTCAGGAGCATGACGGTCGCCGAAAACCTCATGGTCGCGCTCGACTTCGCTGCACGCGAGCACGTCTCGGTGGCGCACCGACGAGACACCGCGATGTCAATCCTGACGGGGATGGGTCTCGCGCCAAAGGCCAATGTATTCACCACAAAGCTCAGCCAGGTGGAACTGCGCAAGATGGAACTCGCCCGCGCGATGGCGACGGGTCCCAAACTGCTGATCTCCGACGAGGCGATGGCCGGTCTGTCCAGTTCGGAAGTCGACGAAGTGCTTGATCTCCTGATGACTCTGGCGAGCCAGGACATCACCATCATCATGATCGAGCACATCATGCAGGCGGTGATGCGTTTTTCGGACCGCGTGATGTGTCTCGACGCCGGCAGGATCATCGCGATCGGCACGCCGTCCGAGGTCATGGCGAACCAGCGCGTGCAGGAGGCCTACCTTGGCACTTAGCCTTGCTATCAACGACCTTGGTGCAGGTTATGGCGCCGTGAAGGCGCTGCGCGGTGTCTCGCTCCGTGTAGATGCCGGGGAAACCGTCGCGTTGCTTGGCACCAACGGCAACGGCAAGAGCACGCTGATGAAGTGCATCGCCGGTCTGGTCCGGCCGCAACGTGGCAGCATGTCGCTGATGGTCGACGGAACGGCGCACGACCTGACCAGACTGTCGACCGAGGCCATCGTCGATCTCGGCGTGGCGCTGGTTCCGGAGGGACGCCGACTGTTTCCCAAGCTGACCGTACTGGAAAACCTGATGCTTGGCGCTTTCCGCAAGGCCGCCCGGCGCAATATCGACCTCAATCTTGCGCTTGCTTTCGAGACATTTCCGGCGCTCAAGGAGCGGCAGAGCCAACTCGCCGGGACCATGTCTGGCGGGCAGCAACAGATGCTGGCCATCGCCCGCGCGCTGATGTCGTCGCCACGTCTGTTGTTGATCGATGAGCCTTCGGTAGGCCTCTCGCCGCTTTTGGTCTCGCAGACCATCGCTAAGATCGGCGAGCTCAATCAGCACCTCGGGCTAACCGTGCTCATGGCAGAACAAAACTTCAATCAGGCGATCCGGATCGCGGATCGCGGTTACATCATCGTCCATGGTGAAATCGTCGTCGCGGCCGATTCGGTCGACGAACTGAAAGGCAACGACATCGTCAAGCGGCTCTATCTCGGCGGGGTCGCATGATTGCCCGCCAAAGGTTTCAGGCGCTACGGTCTGACCGCAGGTTCGAGTCTCGTTGTTCTTGCTCGCACAAATCCGGACCGACGCGACCTCATTGGCCGCAGGCTTGCGCGCTCGAGCATGGTCCAATTCGGCGTAAAAGTTGGAAACCAATTGCAAAACGCAAATCGAAGCGATTCCGTTCACCGGGATGAATCGACATCTTCATTTATCATCCTTCCCCCGATGCCCGAGTCCGCGTCCTGAATGTTCTATTCTGCTGCCGCGTTAGTGAGCGCGCTCGCCTGCCGGGTGGTAACGACCACCTTGATGGCGTCTTCGACCCGGTCTCGTGCGTATCGGAGCGCGGTGGGCAGATCGGCGAGCGCGAAGGTATGGGTGTGGATCTTGGTAGCATCGAACCGCTTTTCCGCCATCAAGGCCATCGCGCGGCGCGTGGCGCTGCGGCCTTCGCCGCGAATGCCGTAGACGTAGATATTGTTCTTCACCAGATACGCCAAATCCGTCGTCACCGGGTCGTGCGGGAATGCCGCGAGACAAATTTTCCCGCCGCGATTGGCCATATGAATGGCCTCGTTGACGGTGGCTTCGGTGCCTGCGCACTCGATCACATAATCCGCGCCGATCCCGCCAGTGAGCTGTTTTACGATATCGATCGCGTTTTCCTCAGTGACATTGACGACCCGGTCGGCGCCCAACTCCTTGCCGATCGCCAGACGTTTATTGCGGGTTCCGGTCAGGATCACGGGGCTTGCGCCCAGCGCTTTCGCAACGGCGGCAGCGAGCAGCCCGATGGGTCCGGGACCGATCACGACCACGCTTTCACCGGCAACGAGCCCCCCGAGTTCGGTCAGGCCGTACATGGAGGTGCCGGCGGTGACGACAAGCGTCGCTTCCGCGTCGCTCATGGTGTCGGGTACCCGCGCCAGCGTGTTGATATGATTGACGGCGTATTCGGCGAAACCGCCATCGGTGGTGAAACCGTTGGCGCGATGACCCTTGTCCGGTTTCCCGTAGTTAAGGCAGGAGGTATACATGCCCTGT
>DASSGM010000232.1:0-5517 GCA_035693465.1 Bradyrhizobium sp.
GCCACTGGCAAAGCAATCCTCAAAATCTTTCTTGATCAGGGTGCGGACTTTCTGCGCGCGCAAATAATAGGCGTCGTAATAGCCGGCGGAGAGCACGTAGGTGCCGATCATGACCCGGCGGCGGACTTCGGCGCCAAAGCCTTCGCCACGGGTGTTTTCATACATCTCGCCGACGCTGCGCCCGGGTGTCCGCAGGCCGTAGCGCACGCCGTCATAGCGCGCGAGGTTCGACGAGGCTTCCGCGGGGGCCACAATATAATAGGCTGGAAGCGCGTATTTGGTGTGAGGCAGCGAAACATCGACCAGCTCGGCGCCCGCTGCCTTAAGCCAGGCCGCGCCCTCGCTCCAGAGCTTTTCGATTTCCGCGGCCATGCCGTCGAGGCGATATTCTCTGGGGATGCCGATCTTCATGCCGTTGACGGATTTTCCGATCGCGGCCTCGTAATCCGGCACCTCGCGATCGACCGACGTCGTGTCCTTGGGGTCATGACCCGCCATCGAGCGCATCAGGATCGCAGCGTCCCGCACGGTACGCGCGATCGGCCCGGCCTGATCGAGCGAGGATGCGAAGGCGACGATGCCCCAGCGCGAACAGCGGCCATAGGTCGGCTTCATGCCGACGGTGGCGGTAAACGCCGCCGGTTGGCGGATCGAGCCGCCGGTGTCGGTTGCAGTCGCGCCCATGCACAATAGCGCCGCCACCGCCGAAGCCGAGCCGCCGGACGAGCCGCCCGGCACCAGCGTGGTATTGGCGCCGTCGCGCCGCCACGGATTGACCACCGGACCGAAGCACGAGGTTTCATTGGACGAGCCCATCGCGAACTCGTCATTGTTGAGCTTGCCGAGCATCACGGCGCCGTCGCGCCAGAGCTGCGACGTGATGGTGGATTCGTATGTCGGCACGAAATTGCCAAGAATTTTCGAGCACGCGGTGGTGCGCACGCCCTTGGTGGCGAACAGGTCCTTGATCCCGAGCGGAATGCCGGCGAGCGGGCCGCCCTTGCCCTTGGCGATTTTCGCGTCAACCTCACGCGCCATGGCGCGAGCCTGATCCGGCGTTTCCATGACAAAGGCATTGAGCACGCGTGCCGCCTCGATCGCCTTGAGGTGTGCGTCGGTCAGCTCCAGGGAGGTAAAGGATTTGTTCGCCAGGCCACTTCGAGCCTCGGCGAGCGTCAGCGATGTCAAATCGGTCATTTATTAACCGGACTGCAGAAGAACGGAGACAGCGTCTTGTCGTTGGCCGGATCGTCCTGCGCGATGCGGGCTTTGTCGGCTGCTTCGAGTGCATCGAGCACGGCATCCATCGCCTTATCGGGATCGGCGACCTTGCCCTGGCGCTCCATGGCGTCGAGATAATTCATATAGGCCTGGTAGGCCTTCTCATCGTCGCACAGCAGACACATCGGATTTCCGAGACTCTTTCGTTTGACGCATCTTCCTCACGCGAAACCAGTATCGATTTCGCTCGAAAGCGCGATGAACCCTATTCGACGACTTTCGGCACCAGAAAGAAATGGTCGTCGGTGGCCGGCGCGTTCCTGATTATATCGTCCGGGATCTCGCCATCGTTGACCACGTCCGCACGCTTCTTCATTTCCATCGGCGTTACCGAGGTCATCGGTTCGACGCCATCAACGTTGACCTCGCCCAGCTGCTCGACGAAGGCCAGCATCGCGTTCAGCTCGCCCTGCAGATGCGGAATTTCTGTTTCGGCGACCGCAATCCGCGCGAGATGCGCGATACGGCGAACGGTGATTGCATCGACCGACATTATATAAGGCCTCTGGTGTCCCGGTTCTAACATTCGCATCCCGTTGCGGCTTGCTCCCTTGCGAATGTTGGAGCCGGGACACTAGCAAATATAACGCTTTCCAGTGCGGTTTTGGATTTGACATTCGCTATGAGGGTTCGCGGAACCACTGAAGCGAATGTCAAATCCACCGCACTCGGCGGCAAATTCAGCCCGCCATATAGCAGAGGCGCCTTTTGCGCCGCAACAGCGGGCGGCGGTCTCAACGAGCCATCTGGCTTAGCCGCGCCAGCGCCGCGCCGGCCAGCGCGCGGGTCAGCTCGGCTGCCGGCATCTCCAGGCCAAGCCGTACCGCCTGTCCCGCCCAGAGATTGGTGAAATCGACCTTGCCGAGCTTCTCCGCCGCCGCCTTCAGGGGCGCCAGGCCCGTCGCGGCATGGGGAAACGCCGGCGCATCGCCCGAGATCGGCCCGACCTCGCGCATGACGCGGTTAACTACCCCCCGCGCCGGACGCCCGGTCATGACGTTGGTGACGACGGTAGAGTCATCGCGAGCCTGGCCGAGCGCCGATCGCGCCGGTGCGATCACCTTGGACTCTGGACAGCGCAAATAGGCAGTGCCGATCTGCACGCCGGTCGCGCCCAGCGCGAACGCCGCCGCAATGCCGCGCCCGTCGGCAATGCCGCCGGCCGCAATCACCGGCACCTTCACCGCATCGACCACCTGCGGCACCAGTGCAAAGGTCCCCGGCTGCTCGGCAATATTCTCGGTCAGGAACATGCCGCGATGGCCGCCGGCTTCGGCGCCCTGCGCGATGATGGCATCGACGCCGTTTTCCTCGAGCCAGATCGCCTCCTTCACGATGGTCGCCGACGAGATCACGACGCAGCCGGCCGCCTTGACGCGTCTGAGCAGCGCGGTGTCCGGCAGGCCAAATGGAAGCTGACGATTTCGGGCTTCAGCTCCTCGACCAATTCGCACATTGCGGCATCGAAGGGGGCGCGGTTGGCAGCGTTGACCGGCGCCGCCGGATCGAGGCCCAACTCCTTGTAATAAGGCGCGAGCCGCTGCTTCCACTGAGCCTCACGCCTGGGGTCGGCATCGACCGGCTTGTGACAAAAGAAATTCATATTGAGCGGCGCCGACACCCGCTGTCGGATGATATTGACCTGCTCGCGCGCCTTTTCCACCGACAACAGCGCACACGGCAGGGAACCGAGCGCGCCGCCCTGAGCCGCGGCGATGACGAGGTCGGCATCCATCGCCCCCGCCATCGGCGCGAGAACGATCGGAAATTCGGTCTTGAAAAGGTCGATAAGTCGGCGGTCCGGCCACATGATCTGCTCGTTGAGGCGATTGGGGATTGCCGCGGACGTCGTTGCCGCGGGCGAGAATGAGATTAGCACCCACGACGCTGGCGAGCTATGCATTCACGCCCCGCCTGACGTCCCAGCGCCGCAGCGCGACCGCTGCCCAAATCGCCTCGACAACGCCAAATGGCCAGGCGCCCTGGAGAAATCCGTAAACTGAGGCCAGCGCGCAAGCGGCCGCGAACGCGAGGATGAACCAGCGGCTGCGATCCTCCAGCGCGTAGCACACCAGCATCGCTGTCACCGCGAACAGGCCGAATAATGTCAGCCGATCCATTGTCATTTGCCCTTCCCGCTTTTGCGCGCCCTGCAGCCCGCGTGGTATGCGAGGCCATGGCTGCCCTCATCCTACCGTTGATCGAAGCGAGCGCGCACTGGCCTGAACGGGGAGCGCTGGTTGGACTCGATCTCGGCACCAAGACCATCGGCGTAGCGGTATCCGACCCCGATCGCAGGCTCGCGACCGGGGTCGAGACCATTCAACGCAGCGCCTTTAAGGCCGATGCGGCGCGGCTGCTCGCCATTGCCGGCGAACGCAACGCGGTTGGCTTCGTGCTCGGCCTGCCCATCAACATGGACGCCAGCGAGGGACCGCGCGCGCAATCCACCCGCGCCTTCGCCCGCAATTTTTCGCAACTCACCGATCTCACGGTTGCCTTGTGGGACGAGCGGCTTTCTACCGCGGCCGTCGAACGCGAATTGATCGGCATCGACATGAGCCGGGCTCGGCGCGCGAAGGTGATCGACGAACACGCCGCGATCTTCATCCTGCAGGGCGCACTCGATCGGCTGGCGAACTTGCGGGAAATGCCGAGCTGAAAACCCTCACCCCTGCCCGGCGAGCAGCATGGTTTGCCCCAGCGCGGCCAGATTATTGAGGCCGTGCACGATCACCGTAAGCCATGTCGAATTAGAGCGATAGCGGAGATAGCCGAGCAGGAGGCCGATCGAAAACACTTCGCCGAAAAAGAACCAGTCGTATTGCAGATGCAGCGCTGTCCACACCAGCGACGACAGGATGATCGCGCCAACGGGGCCGAGAAACGATTCCGACCAGCCACGGTAGAGAAAGCCACGCGCAAAGAATTCCTCGGAAATCGGCGCGGCGACGACGAATGCGATCACCAGCAGCCATAGCGAGCCGTCGGCGCGCGCCGAATTCAGCACCTCTCCCATAAAGCCGGGAACAATTTCGCGGCCCGCCGCGCGCGACAGCAGGTCCCACCCCATGACCAGAACAATCAGGGTGACGGCGCCGATCGCAAGATTGCTCCATGACGGCCAGCGTAGCGCAAGGTAGTCGGCAAACGACGTGCGCGAGATGCGAATCGCGATCAACAGTGCGGCGAGCACCGCGGGCAAGCCCATGATTACCGAGAGCGAAATCGTCAGGCCACCGCCGACTACGTGGACCGCTGCGGCGATATCGATCGGTCCTCCCAGCCGCAGGATAAACCAGGCCACAACCCCGATCTGGCCAACGAACATCGCCGCGAAGATGAACACGCCCCACCACGCCGTGCCCCAGAAACTCCAGACCCGGGGTGGACGCTGGGTGCCGATGATCGGAGCGAGCGCCGGCGCGGCGGATCCGACAGGAATTTCGAGAGAATCCATCAACTGACTTTCGAGCTTTAGGCCCGGCACTCAGGTCGGGCTTCCCCGGCCGGAGCAAAAACCGGTTGTGCCGGGCATCCACGTCTTTTTTCTGGCGTGGATTTAGGACTGTATGGCCGGGCCAGCTAAACGGGTCTCATGGCAGCGCCCGCTGCAACAGGTTCCTTATATCTTCGCCGGCGAGATCGACGGCGCCATACATGCCGGGGTGAACCAGCGCAACCCGCGTCGCCGCGAACAATTGCGCATTACGTGATGACACCTTATTGAGCGCCGCCGCCGCCGCGAGCAGCGCCAGCCTCTCGACAGCCAACCGCGCCACACGCTCCGAGTCCGGCCTGCGGAATGCCTTGCCGATGAACATGACCGCATCGCCGGCACCCGGCAGCCCCTTCGTTTCCTCGGCGAGATGCTGCAAGACCGCACCCGCCGCATCCGGTTCTCGCGACAACGCCCGCAACACGTCCAGGCACATCACATTGCCCGAGCCCTCCCAAATGGCATTGACAGGGGATTCGCGGTAGTGCCGCGCCAGAATGCCCTCTTCCACATAGCCGTTGCCGCCGAGACACTCCATCGCCTCGTAGAGAAATCCCGGCGCGCTCTTGCAGATCCAGTATTTGATCGCAGGCGTAAGGAGCCGCATAAACGCCGCTTCATTTGCATCATCAGGCGCGCGGTCGAACGAACGGCACAGTCGCATGACCAGCGCGGTCGAGGCTTCGACATGCAGCGCCATGTCTGAAAGCACCGCCTGCATCAACGGCTGATCGGCA
>DASSGM010000233.1:0-9262 GCA_035693465.1 Bradyrhizobium sp.
CCGACCGGGCCGTGAATGGTGGTTTCGGTGTCTTTCCGGCGCAACAGGCCTGGGCGCGGATAGGCTTCCTGCAGTTTTGCGGCATATTCATCGAGCTTGCGCGCGTCGGCGGAGCCGAGCAACGCGTCATCGATAATGGCAACATCCTTGACCCCGCGCACGGTACGCTCGAAGAAGAAACCTTCGCCTTCGGTAAAGCGCCCGGTCCAGCCGCGCTCGACTTCGTCGGCCAGCGCATCAAGCCGTCGCGCGATATAGCCTGCCGCGGCATTGGCGGTTGCGACATCGCCGGTGATCTTTGGGCTGAGCACGCCGGCGATCGCCGCTTGCTCAATCACCTTGCGGTTATAGCGACTGTGCAGATTGTGCAGCGTGCCGCGGATGATGCGGGCGTCCTCGACCAGCGCCTGCAGGTCGCGGCCGCCGCGGTCCTCGCCCGTTGCCAGCTTGAAGACGCAGTCGTCGAGGCCGGTCTGGATCAGATAGTTTTCCAGCGCGCGCTCGTCCTTGAGGTATTGCTCGGATTTGCCGCGGCTCACCTTGTAGAGCGGCGGCTGCGCGATGTAGAGGTAGCCGCCCTCAATCAGCGCCGGCATCTGGCGGAAGAAGAACGTCAGCAGCAGTGTGCGGATATGCGCGCCGTCGACATCGGCGTCGGTCATCAGGATGATCTTGTGATAGCGCAGCTTCGACAAATCAAAGTCATCGCGGCCGATGCCGGTGCCGAGCGCGGTGATCAGCGTGCCGATCTGTTCGGAGCTCAGCATCTTGTCAAAGCGCGCGCGCTCGACGTTGAGGATTTTGCCTCGTAGCGGCAGCACCGCCTGAAATTCGCGGTTGCGGCCCTGCTTGGCGCTGCCGCCAGCGGAATCTCCCTCGACGATAAACAGTTCGGATTTGGCGGGATCGCGCTCCTGGCAGTCGGAGAGCTTGCCCGGCAATGATGCGTAATCGAGCGCGCCCTTGCGCCGCGTCAGCTCGCGCGCCTTTCGCGCCGCCTCACGGGCAGCCGCAGCCTCGACCACCTTGCCGACGATGATTTTGGCCTCCGCGGGATGCTCCTCGAACCAAGCCGCCAACGCCTCGTTTATGACATTCTCGACCACCGGGCGCACTTCCGAGGACACCAGCTTGTCCTTGGTCTGCGAGGAGAATTTTGGATCCGGCACTTTCACCGAGAGTACCGCGGTCAGGCCCTCGCGGCAGTCGTCGCCGGTCAGCGCGATCTTTTCGCGCTTGGCCATGGCATCGGCATAGCCGTTGACCTGGCGCGTCAGCGCGCCACGAAAGCCCGCGAGATGAGTGCCGCCGTCGCGCTGCGGAATATTGTTGGTGAAGCACAGCACATTCTCATGATAGCTGTCGTTCCACCACAACGCCGCCTCGACGCCGATGCCGTTCATGTCGGCATGGATCATGATCGGCGAAGGCACAATCGGCTTCTTGTTGCGGTCGAGATATTTGACGAACTCCTCGACACCGCCCTTGTACATCATCTCCTCGCGCTTCTCGACCGCATGGCGCATGTCGGATAGCACGATGTTGACGCCGGAATTCAGGAACGCGAGCTCGCGCAGCCGATGCTCGAGCGTCGCAAAGTCGTATTCGACGTTGGTGAAGGTTTCAGTGGAGGCAAGGAACGTCACCTCGGTGCCGCGCTTGCCATTGGCCTCGCCAACCACCTTGAGCGGCGCAACCGCGTCGCCGTGGGCGAATTCGATGAAATGTTCCTTGCCGTCGCGCCAGACCCGCAGTTGCAGCTTGCTCGACAGCGCGTTGACCACGGAAACGCCGACGCCGTGCAGGCCGCCGGATACCTTGTAGGAATTCTGGTCGAATTTTCCCCCCGCATGCAGTTGGGTCATAATGACTTCAGCGGCGGAAATGCCTTCGCCCTTGTGAATATCGACGGGAATGCCGCGGCCGTCGTCGCGCACGGTGACGGAGCCATCGGCGTTGAGTACAACCTCTACCGAGGTGGCGTGGCCGGCCAACGCTTCGTCAATGGCGTTGTCGACGACCTCATAGACCATGTGATGCAGGCCGCTACCGTCATCGGTGTCGCCGATATACATGCCCGGCCGCTTGCGCACGGCGTCGAGGCCTTTCAATACTCGGATGGATTCCGCGCCGTACTCGATAGGAATGGAATGCTCGGTATCGGCGATCGGTTGCCGGGCAGGTTCTGTCATACAGGGCCTTCGAGGATGTCTTCGAATCAGCGGCGCAAATCAGGCGCTGAATCGCTTATTTGTGCCATGAAAGCGGCGATGCGCCTAGCGCAAAGTCTCTATCAACAAGTTATTGAATAAGTGGGATTTTTCGCGTGTTTTTCAAGGCTTCCGGAAGCCGGTTTGGCGACCTCGCAAAAGCGCAATTCGCAGGCCGTATTTTGGCCCGCGAAAGTATGGTCTTTTTGCCTCGGTCGCGTAATCGCGCGGCCCGGAATGGCAGGCTGCCGCAGAACTGCTAGAGAGGGGGCCGGCAGCCGTTCGGCATCTTCGCTGGCGAGGCAATTTCTCCCTCGCGAGGCCTGTGCATTTCGGCTGACTTTCTTTGCGTAGTTCGCGCGACCATGGATTGGCTGATCTTGTCTTCCGCATCGACCAAATATCGGCCGGATATTGACGGCCTCCGGGCCGTTGCCGTGATGCTGGTGGTGATATTTCACGCCTTTCCGGAGGCCATGCCGGGTGGCTTCATCGGCGTCGATATTTTCTTCGTGATATCGGGCTTCCTGATCACCGGCATCATCGTGCGGGAGCTGGAGCGGAAGCGCTTCAGTCTTCTGGGCTTCTACAACCGCCGGATCAGACGGATCTTCCCGGCCCTGATCGTGGTGCTTTGCGTGACCCTGGTGCTGGGCTGGCTGTGGATGCTGCCGGCGGCCTATGCGCAGCTAAGCGGCGACGTGTTGGCCAGCGCGGCGTTTTTCGCAAATATCGCCTTGCTGTTGCAGTCCGGTTATTTCGATATCGAATCCGCCAGGAAGCCGCTGCTGCATCTTTGGTCGCTCGGCATCGAAGAGCAATTTTACCTGTTCTGGCCGTTGATGCTGATGCTGGTTGCCCGCCTGCGCCTGAATATGCTCGCCGCGGTGGCGGTCGTCGGCGTTGCGTCCTTTGTGCTCAACCTGGCGCTGATCGGTTCAAACCCGGTGGCGGCCTTCTATCTGCCGTTCACCCGGGCGTGGGAATTGCTGGCCGGCGCCGCCCTGGCTTGTGGCTGGAGCAAGGTCAGCCACTCCGCCACCGCAAGCAATCGGCGCGCCGCGGTCGGGCTCCTGCTGATTGCGGCCGCCGCCGCCGTGCTCGACACCAAGAGCGCATTTCCCGGCTGGTGGGCCGTTTTGCCCGTCGGCGGCGCCACACTGCTGTTGTCTGCGCCCGCGGCGTGGTTTTGCCGCTCTCTGCTGGCGAGCCCGCCACTGGTCTGGACTGGACTCATCAGTTATCCGCTGTATCTGTGGCACTGGCCGCTGTTGGTATTTTTCGGCATCATCAAGTTCGCGCCGCTGACCCTGCTGGAGCGCGGGCTGATCGTCGGATTGAGCTTTGCACTTGCGTGGCTGACATATCGATTTGTCGAAATCCCGATTCGATCCGGCCGTCCGAGCCCGCTCAAGATACCCAGCCTATGTTGCGGCATGGTGCTGGTCGCCGTGGCGGGCGGCGTGGTCGTCGAGGGGCGCGGCTTCGATTTTCGGCTGCCGCCGGAAATTCGCGACATGGCCAAGGTGCCGACGCAATCCGCGAAATGGCGGTTTCATGAATGCCTGCTCGATCTCAGTCATGAAACCTCATTTGCCGACAGCTGCGTCGATCGTAATCGCCGGCCCCTGATATTAGTCTGGGGGGACTCGACCGCGGGCGCGCTGCTGCCGGGTCTGCGCAAGGCGCAGGAAAATCGTGCCTTCGGTATCGCGCAGTTTACGTCCAGTTCATGCATCCCGGCGCTCAACACCGATGTGGCCGGCGTGCCCAACTGCCGCGCGATCAATGACAAGGTTCTTTCTATCGCCCAAGAGATCCGGCCGGAGATCGTGCTCTTGCATAGCACCTGGGACAGGTATCTCGATGGCGTAGCCGAGACCGTGGCCGCGCTGAAAAAGCAGACCAACGCCCGCATCATCGTGCTGGGTTCGGTGCCGTGGTGGAAACGCGGGCTGCCAAACGAGGTGATGCGCTATTTCATGCTGCATCATCGTCTGATTCCGGAGCGATCCGCTCGTGCAGAAGCCGATCGGTCCGGCGCGGCCTTGCGTGACAAGCTCGTACCCCTGGGCGCGGAATATATTTCCGTGTGGGACGCGATGTGCAACACCGAGGGCTGTCTGACACGCATCGGCGATGCCGCCAGTGATATAAGCGCGAGCGACCAGGTGCATTTTACCGAAAAGGGATCGGTGTTTCTGGTTCAGTCCATCATCGACCAGCTGCTTCGAGGGCGAACCGCGCGATCCGCCAGCGAGCAGTGACCGCACCGGGGTATCCGCAGCTCCGGCGCCTTCAGGCGCGGCGAGTGATGTGGCCGGCCTCGACGTCGAAAATTTCGCCTGATCCGACGATGCCCGAAAATGCCAAGGGGTCGGCGCCGGTCATCCAGACCTGCGCGCCGAGTTTTGCCAGCTCCTCGAACAATGCCGTGCGCCTCCCGGGATCGAGATGCGCCACCACCTCGTCAAGCAGCAACAGCGGTGTGATGCCGGTCATCTCCGCAACGAGAGCAGCATGTGCCAGCACCAGTCCGATCAGCAGCGCCTTCTGCTCACCGGTGGAGGCGTCGCGGGCCGGCATGCTCTTCGGCGCGAAGATCACCTGCAGGTCGGTGAGATGCGGACCGTCGAGCGTACGGCCTGCCGCGGCGTCGCGCGCCCGGCTATCACGCAATACCTCCCGGTAGCGATCCTCGACCGAGGTGGCGGGTTCGCTGAGCAGCGCGTTTTCCATCCAGCCATCGAGCATGATCTGCGCGGACGGAAACGCTGAAGCTTCTCCGCGGGCGCGCAGCATCGCCGCGAGTTTTACCGCAGTCTGGCCGCGCGTCGCCGCCACCGCAACCGCGAGTTCGGCGGTTTCGCGCTCGATCGCGTCGCACCAATGGTCGTCGTAATTGCGCACCTCCAGCAGACGGTTGCGCGAGCGCAAACTGCGGTCGAGCGCCGAGACCCGGCCGGTGTGCTCGCTGTCGATCGCGAGCACCAGCCGGTCGAAAAACCGCCGCCGCTCCGAGGCTGCGCCCAAAAACAGCCCATCCATCGCAGGCGTAAGCCATACCATGCGCAGATGGTCGCCGAACGCGGTGGCCGAATTCACGGGCTCGCGGTCGATCCGGCAGCGCCGGCTGGTGGCGGGCGCATCGCCACCCGGTGCGTCGATGCCGGTGCCCAGCGTCGCCAGTCCGAGCGCGCCTTCGACCTCGGCGGAAACCGCCCACGAGCCATCGCCCTGGTTGTCGGCGACGTCGTCGAGCGTCGCCCGACGCAAGCCGCGTCCCGGCGACAGAAACGAGATCGCCTCGATGGCATTGGTCTTGCCGGCGCCGTTGGGACCGACCAGCACCACCACGTCACTACGCGTCTCAAGACTCGCCGCGCGATAGTTGCGGAAATGCGTCAGGACGAGGCGGCGGATGCGGGACTTGGGCATATTGAAACTATTCTTTGGTCATGCCCGGCCTTGTGCCGGGCATCCACGTCTTTGTGGCGCGTAAAACGTGGATGGCCGGGACAAGCCCGGCCATGACGCAATTGAAGCAGCAAGCCCGGCAATGACGACTTTCACACCCGCATCGGCATCAGCACATAAAGCGCGCCTTTGGAATCCTTGTCCTGCACCAGCGTCGGCGAACCGGGATCGGCCAGCTTCAGGACCGCGACCTCGCCCTCGATCTGAGCCGCGATATCCAAGAGATAGCGCGAATTGAATCCGATATCGAGAGCGTCGGAGGCGTATTCGACCTCGAGCTCTTCGGTGGCGCTGCCGGAATCCGGATTGGTCACCGACAGCACCAGCTTGCCCGCCGATAAAGCCAGCTTCACCGCGCGGCCGCGCTCGCTCGAGATCGTCGAAACGCGGTCCACCGCGGCCTCGAAATCCTTCTTGTCGACAATCAGCTCCTTGTCGTTGTTCTGCGGGATGACGCGGCCATAGTCGGGAAACGTGCCGTCGATCAACTTCGAAGTCAGCACCACGTCGCCGATGGTGAAGCGGATCTTGCCCTGCGACAGCTCGATCCTCACCTCGCCCTCGTTGTCCTCGATCAATCGTTGCACTTCGCCGACGGTCTTGCGCGGCACGATCACGCCGGGCATGCCGGATGCGCCGTTGGGCAACGCAAGATCGATCTGGGCCAGTCGATGCCCGTCGGTCGCAACTGCGCGCAAGGTTGCCGCCTTGGCGCTGCCGGCAGTGTGGAGATAGATGCCATTGAGATAGTAACGGGTCTCTTCGGTGGAGATCGCAAATTGGGTGCGGTCGATCAGCCGCTTCATGTCGGAGGCGGCAAGCGTGAACGAATGCGTCATGTCGCCTGCGGCAAGATCGGGAAAATCGTTTTCGGGCAGGGTCTGCAGCGTGAAACGCGACCGGCCGGCGCGGATAGCCAGTACCGAGCGGTCGCCATCGCCTTCCAGCAGGATCTGGGCGCCGTCGGGCAGTTTGCGCACAATGTCGTAAAACATATGCGCCGGCACCGTGGTGGAACCGGCGGTTGCGGCCTCCGCCGGCAGCGTTTCCGTCACCTCGAGATCAAGATCGGTGGCTTTCAGCGACAGCCGCGCATTTTCGGCGCGGACCAGCACGTTGCCGAGGATCGGAATGGTATTGCGCCGCTCGACCACCCGATGGACGTGACCCAGCGACTTCAGGAGCTGCGCGCGTTCGACGGTAACCTTCATTGCAATACCCGCCTGATCCCAGAGATGGAAAGGCCGGGCGGCCAATAGGCGCGCCGCGGCATTTGAGGCCCGGAAGCCTGATCAAAGCTGGATTTGATCAAACCCGCGGAGGGACGGCAAGGGTGGCGCGGATGGCCGATAAGCGCAAGAGAGCCGTGACGCCGTTCCCCACGTTTCGCCACCCGGGAGACCAAGGTATTCCCATCCCTCCTGCAGGGAAGGAGGATAATTCACTACTCCACTGCGTGCGGCTCACCCCTCCCTGCCCTCCCGTTCCAGGAGGGAATGACAGGGTTCACTCCTGCAACTGGCGCTTCAGCGATTCGACCTCTTCGGAGAGTGCGGCATCTTTTGCCACCAGCGCCTCGATCTTGCGCACGGCGTGCAGCACGGTGGTGTGGTCGCGTCCCCCGAAGCGGCGGCCGATCTCTGGCAGCGAGCGCAGCGTCAGGGTTTTGGCCAGATACATCGCGACCTGGCGCGGGCGGACGACGTTGGCGGTGCGGCGCGAAGACAGCAGGTCTGAGCGGCTGACATTGTATTGCCGGGCCACCACGCGTTGAATGTCCTCGATCTTGATGCGCTTGGGTTCCTGTGGACGGATCAGGTCGCGCACCTCACGCTCGGCCATTTCCAGCGTCACCGGCTGCGCGTTGAGTTTGCTGTGCGCCAGCAGGCGATTGATGGCGCCCTCGAGGTCGCGACCGTTATGGGTGATGGTTCTGGCGAGATAATCCAAGACCTGTTCCGGCACGTCGAAGCTCGCATGATGGGCGCGCGCCGCCGCGACACGCGATTTGAGGATGCCGAGTCGCAGCTCCTCGCCGAGCGATCCCATTTCGACCACCAGGCCGCCGGCAAGACGCGACCGTACACGGTCGTCGAGGCTCTCGAGGTCGGAAGGCGGACGATCGGCCGCAATCACCACCTGCCGGCCGGCGTCGATCAGCGCATTCAAGGTGTGGCAGAATTCAGCCTGGGTCGATTTGCCTTGCAGGAATTGCAGGTCGTCGATCACCAGCACGTCGATGCCGCGCAACGCCTCCTTGAATGCCAGCGCGGTCTGCGTTTTCAGCGCCGCCACGAAACCGTACATGAATTTCTCGGCGGTGAGATACAGCACCTTGCGCTCGCTTCCCGAGTTGCCGGCCCATGTCACCGCTTGCAACAGATGGGTTTTGCCAAGACCCACGCCGGCGTGGATGTAAAGCGGATTGAACATCACGGTATCGCCGCGCCGCCCCTCCGCAACCTGGCGCGCCGCGGCGTGGGCCAGCGTGTTTGAGCGGCCGGTGACGAAGCTTCCGAAGGTCAGGCGAGGATCGAGTGGCGAGCCGCCGAGCGCGTCATGGCTGGCGGACACCGGCGCGATCGCGGTTGCGCGCAGCTCCGGCGCGGGACGACCGTCAGGCCGCTCGACACGCCGTTGATCGGTCGGCGCCAGCGAATCCTTTGCCGGTGCCGCACATCGCATTGCGGTGCGCACGGTGAGGTCGATCCGGTGCACTTCCGGCATCTCGGCCTGCCAGCAGGTGAGAACGCGCTCGGCGTAATGCGCCTGGATCCAGCTCTTGAGAAACCGCGTCGGAACCGAAAGGTGCACGCTTTCCTGCTGGACGCTTTCCAGGTCCATGCGCGCGAACCAGCTTGTATAGACGTCTTCTCCCACGCTCGAGCGCAGCCGCCCCTTCACGCGTGACCAGCGATCCTGTTCCGTATTTGTCATTGCCCGACGACTTTTCCGAAAGAGTAATGTTGCCTAGCTGAAGCCGCGTGCTGGTTTAGCGCGCGGCGTGACCTCTAGCGGGCTTCGTCTTCAGCCATAGACCGGCCGTTCGGCGAAATGCCGTCAGGCAAATCAGTTGGCCTGGAAGGGAAGTGTCCGCGAGGTCAGCGCGTACTCGACGGTCTGCCGTGGGTTGGTGTAGGAGGCCGCGCGCCAGCGGCTTCTAATAAGATGTCATTTGAAAATGGCGTTTGATCGCATGGCGTAATGATTTCGTAAGGCATACAACCTCCCCCCTCGCCGCGATTGCGTACGGCAAGTTGTCATTCCACGAGTTGTTTCAGTTCAGTCGGCCGCGTCCGAACCGCAAAATTGTTCAGCCGCTACGCCGCGTACCTCAGCCCGTCCGTTCTAACCCGCTCACGTGCTTCGCGTTCGGCGCTGGCGGGTGGCTGGTGCGTATCTCTCTTGTTGAACAGGCGGGACAGCAATGCCCCGCTTGAGAAATTTCGACACAGAACCACAATCCCCATATTGCTACGAGGTCGAACCCGACAATCGCTTGGAAAGCGTCGCCAACGCGCACACCGCCGCCGATTTGCACGTCCGCCCCGTATCTTAAACCGCGCTGGTCTCAG
>DASSGM010000234.1:0-2938 GCA_035693465.1 Bradyrhizobium sp.
ATCGTCGGTCTGACCAAGGTTGCGGCGCTGGAGACCGCCGAGCAAGGCATCACCTGCAACGCGATCTGCCCGGGTTATGTTTATACCCCGCTGATCGAGGCACAGATCGACGGCCAGGCGAAGGCCCACGGAATTTCCCGCGAGCAGGTCATCCATGATGTGCTGCTGGCGCAGCAACCCAACAAGCGCTTTGCGACGGTCGAAGAGCTGGGCGCGCTGACCGTGTTTCTCGCCGGCGACGCGGCGGCATCGATCACGGGGACCGCTTTACCGGTCGATGGCGGCTGGACCGCGCACTGAAACGTGACAGTAACAAAACCAAATGGCTGGCGAACATCCGAAGACGACAGGCAGGCTACGGGAGCGTGAGATGAACACCGTTCAAGATAACCAATGTTCGCAGAGCATCGGGCAGCTAGGCAGGGCGCTTCCCGGTCAGGTCGTGCTGGTACTGCAGGGCGGCGGCGCGCTGGGATCTTATCAGGCGGGCGTCTATCAGGCGCTGCACGAGGCTGGAATCGAGCCGGACTGGATTATCGGCACATCGATCGGTGCCATCAATGCGAGCCTCATCGCCGGCAACGCGCCTCAAAACCGCGTTTCGCGCTTGCAGGAATTCTGGAAGCGGATGGAGCAAAAGCCGATCTGGAGTTTTCGCGATGTATTCCCCGGCTTCAACGAAAAACTGTCCTACTGGTCGACGATAACAAACGGAATTCCCGGCTTCTTCAGGCCCAATCCGCTTGCCCATGCGGGTAACGACTATCCGCTTGGCGCCGACAGGGCCGGATACTACTCCACCGAGCCGCTCGAACGGACCCTTACCGAATTGGTCGATTTCGATCTGGTGAACCAATGCAGCCCACGGCTGACGGTCGGCGCCGCGCACGTGCGAACCAGCCAGATGCGATATTTCGACAGCCGCGACGGCGAACTCGGCGTGAAGCACATCATGGCCTCGGGCGCGCTGCCGCCGGCATTCCCCGCGATTCGCATTGACGGCGAGTTATATTGGGACGGCGGCATTCTTTCGAACACGCCAACAGAAGCGGTGTTCGATGACAACCCGCGCAAAAATTCGCTGATCTTCGCCGTTCATATGTGGAATCCATCGGGCGCCGAGCCGACCACGATGGCGGAAGTGCTTAACCGGCACAAGGACGTGCAGTATTCAAGCCGGATCGCGAGCCACATCGCCCGACAGCAGCAGGCGCATCGCCTGCGTCATGTGATCAGCGAGCTCGCCGCACGGCTGCCTGCATCCGAGCGCAACAGCGATGCGGTCAAGGAGTTGGCCGATTACGGTTGTCCGACGCGGATGCATGTGGTGCGGCTTTTGGCGCCGCAACTCGATCGCGAGAACCACACCAAGGACATCGACTTCAGCCCGTCCGGCATCAGACAGCGCTGGGAGGCCGGATATGCCCATACAAGGGCGGTTCTCGATCGCGCTCCCTGGAGCGGCGAGTTTGATCCGCTCTCGGGCGTTATTCTTCACGAGCAGATGGAAGTCATGTCCGCCGCGGCCGAATGATATTTAGCTTCCCGCAAACACAAGCCGTCTGCTAGAATCCACGCCGTTCCAAAGTTTGGCCTTGGCAAGTAAGACGGGTCAGATGAAACCGGGAGGCATTTAATGCACAAACTGGTCGTCCTCTACAATGAGCCCAAGGATCCCGCACATTTCCGAAAATATTATGTGGAAACGCATTTACCGCTTGTGAGCAAATTACCGAACCTCAGGGCCAGCCGCTATTCGTTCGATGTGAAACCCCTGGGACCAAGGTAAGGCGCCTTTCAGCGTCTTCGAAGCCGAGTTCGACAATGAGGCAGCGCTGATGGCCGCGCTGGGGTCGAAGGAAGGCAAGGCGGTTGCAGGCGATGTACCCAACTACGCTTCCGGCGGCGTCACCATGATGCATTTCGCGGTCGGGTGACGGGCTGGCGAATCCGCTGCTTTTGAGTTCCAGGCGGTACCCCGCGTGTGCGCTCTGGTCACCACCGCTCAGCCAGACGCTCTTTTTTCCCAAACCTAAAAGATACTCCGCCGCGGGCGGAACCTTTGAGGGTTGAGCATGTTGGCTGATCGACACAATCAAACCGGAGAATACAATGAAGAAGTTCGCCATCTCCCTCGCAGCCGGCGCCAGCGCGCTGTTTGCCACCGCCGCTTTCGCCGCCCCGCTCTCGAACGGCATGACGACCTTGCCTGACAGCAACGTCGAGCAGGTCCGCATGGTATGCAACGAGAACGGCCGTTGCTGGCGCGAGCGTGGCCAACGCCGCGTCATTATCCGTGATTCATACGGTTACGCCCCCCGCGAACGCTATATCGAGCGCCGCGGTTACGAGGACCGGGGCGGCATTGGCATCCGCGCGCCGGGAGTAAGCGTCGGCATAGGCACCAACCGCTGGTGAGTCGCCAAGGATAAAGGTTGAAAAGGCCGTAGCTCGCTGCGGCCTTTTTTCTTGTCGTTTGACTCCCTTGCGCACGCTGCGCCGGCTTGCGGCATTATCCAGCTTTTGATGAGAATCTTTACGACGACCGTCGTGCGCGTTTCGATAACTATAAAACTAAACGAAGTCTTCAAAATGTACTGTGATTCTGGCTGTCAGATTTCTGGGTCACAGCCAGGGGCGAGGTATGTATCCGCGACGGTTTGCTCGCGTTCGACCGGCAGGCAAGGGTTCCAGTTCGGCCAAACTGATCGTTGGCCCGAAGGCCCCCCTTATTGACTGCACCGTGGTCGACTATTCGCCCGGCGGAGCCTGCCTCGAAGTCTTTGGGCAGCCCAAGCTGCCTAACCGATTTGAGTTGCTGTTCGGCGGTACCAAGAAGCGTTGCCGGGTGGTTTGGAGCGCCGGGCGGCGTTTGGGGGTCGCTTTTTAACAGACTTGTGGACGCCGGCGGCGCTGCTCATGGCGGGGAAATCGGCCG
>DASSGM010000235.1:0-4626 GCA_035693465.1 Bradyrhizobium sp.
AAGCAAATCGCGGGCCAAAAGGCTGCCGATGCGCTTATCGGTGCCTGCCCAGCTGAAAAAGGCCGACCGCCCACAGGATAAACCCGCGCGGAAACAGCCGGAGCAGAAACGGCACGATCTTGATCCCAAGGCCGGGCAGCACCGCCCGCTTGTTGGCCATCAACCCGCGATATCCTGCCTTTGCAACGTCCGCTGCGCTGACGCTCAGGATGTCGGAATCGAATCCGGGCTTGAATCCCGCCCGTGCCTGAAACTCCGACGGTACCGGCCCCGGGCACAGCGCCGTGACGCGCACGCCGCAAGGAGCGAGCTCCCTGTGCAGCGCCTCGCTGAGCGACAGCACATAGGCCTTGGACGCGTAATACACCGCCATCCCGGGCCCGGGCAGAAAGCCGGCGATCGAACCGACATTAAGGATGCCGCCGCGATGCCGAATCAATTGATCGGAGAATCGCAACGACAAATCGGTCATTGCGCGAATATTGACGGCGATAATGCCGAGCTGTTCTGCGCGATCCAGTTCGACCGCGTTGCCGAACAGCCCAAAGCCGGCATTGTTGACGACGAACTCGACCTGCGCCCCTTCAGCCGCCAGGGCGGCGGCAATCTTGTCGCCGGCGTCGGGTTGTTCGAGATCGCAGGCAATCACAATCGGCGCCGCACCGCCGCCTGCCGTGATTTCACCCGCCAGCGCCGCCAGGCGCTCGGCGCGCCGCGCCACCAGCGCAACGCGATGACCGTTCGATGCGAAAACGCGCGCCAGTTCGGTGCCTATTCCCGCCGAGGCCCCCGTAATCAGCGTTACGCGCTCAGTCACGATTCAAGGCTCTTGAACAAGATTGCACGATGTGTCGCTAACTCGGGGGAACGAGAGCATACGCATTAGGCGGGATGCAAGCCACCTGCAAGCATATCGGCGTGTTCAAACGCACAGTGCTACGAAATTGAATGGCAATATTTTCAGGCCAACCACGCCCGGCGGCGGCGCTCTGTCAGCCACATTAAAGTTTGGTCATGTCCGGCCCGGGGCAATCGAAGCCTCACGGCGACCGTAGCGTGTCACATTGGGCTGGCCGGGGGTCGCAGCGTGTCACATTGCCGCGCCCGCGGTATCTCAGTTGCTTGTGACCGTGGGCTGCCTGGCGGCAACGCGGTGCTTGAGATCGATCCGGTCGCGCGAAGACACACCCAGCAGATCGGCGGCACGCCAGACGACGTTGTCCTCGAACTCGCTGACCTGGCCGTCGGCATAAACCAGCTCCCACATCATCTCGACAATGCGGAGTCGGCCCTCCTCGTTCACCGAACGCATGATGACGCTGGTGAAGTGATAGAGATCGACCGCCTCGCCCTCGACCAGGGTCGCGGACGCGATCAATTGATCGGCAGTACCGGGATCAAGCCCGAAGCGGCTTTCGATCAGGCTGTGAAGCTTGCGCTTTTCAACATCGGACGGTTGGCCGTCGATCGAAACGACGTGAATCAACAGCGCCGTCGCCGCCAGACGATAGCCGGTGTCGTCAAATGTCCGAGGCTCGTGGGTGGCGGGAGAAACAACGTCGGCAATGAATTGGCGTAGTCCGTCCAGCATTACTTCCTACCGAAATCGTTTGGATTCGTTGGTCGCCGCAGAACCGACGATGGCCAATATATGGGTTGGAAAATCAATCTGCGCAATCCGCGTGTGGCTTCCGCGGCAATGCATTACCAATCGGCAATCTGTTAACGTCATTCCGGGGCGTGCAAGAGCGCGAACCCGCAATCTCTAAACAACTTCTGGATTCCGGGTCTGGTGCTGGCGCCCCATCCCGGCGCTTCAAGGTATTTCATAGACGACGATCTTGTCGGCGATGCCGCGCAGCGCGGCCTGCTTTTGAATAGGCGTAATCGCCTCCTTGTCGAGGATGGCAGCGACCGCAGGCGCCTCGATCACCGGCCCGGTGATGTGGATCTCCTGCGAGGTCGACAGGCTCTGAACCCGTGCGGCGATGTTGACGGTCTGGCCGAAATAATCTTGCCGCTCATTGAGCATGACGGCGAGACACGGACCTTCATGAATCCCGATTTTGACCACCAGATCGCGGGTGCCACGCTGTGCATTCAGCGCATCCATGGCGGCGCGCATGCGCAGGCCCGCGACAATGGCATGTTCGGGCCTGATGAAGGTCGCCATCACGGCATCGCCGATGGTCTTCACCACAGCGCCTTTCTCGGAGGAGATGATCTCCAGCAGCGCGTGGAAATGCGCGCGCACGAGATCGAAGGCGGCGAGATCTCCGACCCGCTCGTAGAGCGCGGTAGAGCCCTTGAGGTCGGTGAACAGGAAGGTCAGCGAGGTGATCTTGAGGCGTTGATCGATGTTAAGGTTGTCGGCCTTGAAGACGTCGCGGAAAGTCTGGTTGGTCAGCATCCGCTTGGCGGTCAGGAACGGCTTGCGCTTGCCAATCAGGTGATGAAGCGCATCGGCGGCGATAAAGACCGACGGCAGCACCCGGACCCCGGCCTGATTATCGAGCATTAGCCGCAACGGGCCGGGACGCAAGGTGACGTTTCCTCCGGTCGGCGACGGCGTTTTCTGGTAAATCAGCGAAAGCTGCTGACGTTCCTTGGTCGGCTCACCCTGAACATCGATGAACTGTGCGGCGTGCGTCACCGGCTCGAACACGATGATGAACTCCGAAGGCAATTGCAGCGACATCGTCGCCTTCTCGCCCGCCGGCAGTTCGAGCGTATCGAGCGTCACTTCGTCGGTCAGCGAAGCGAAGGATTCCTTGTTGAGGTCGACGCCCGAGCTCCAGAAGACCTGCTTGAAATATTCCCAGACCGGCAGCGTGTTCGGATCATGCGCGGCGATGCGCCTGATCCGGGGACTGACGGTGAAGGCGACCTCGACCTGCTCGTCGACCGAAGCCTCGTAGCCGCAAGCACATAGCCCGCAATGATAGTCGTCGGGGCGCAGCGATTTCAGCGTGGAGTGGGCATCCAGCACGCCACCGCAGCCAGGGCACAGCACGTTCCAGGTAAGATCGAACAGTCCCATCCGCGACGCATGAAGGAAGCCGGAAATCGCCCGCTCTTCGTCGAGCCCGGTCCGCTTCGAAAAGTCCAGCACGTTGATACGGTTAAGCTCGTGATCCTCGCCCTCATCGATCAGCCGCGCGATGGCATCGGCGACCGCGGGGTCGGCGGTCTGCTTCAGTACCGCAATCTGGGCCTGGATCTCGCTCATACCGAACCGCTAGATGGGATCGCCGGAGCGACCGTTCAATCCCCCCGTCAGCGGGGCGTGATCACAAACATCGGCGAGCGATCCGGCTGCGTCGTTACCACGCCAATCGGAATCACAGGCTCCTTGTCAAGAAGCTCGACCCGGAATGCGCCGATGATTTTCGCCAGCGCCAGGGTGGCTTCCACCAGCGCAAAATGCGCGCCGATGCAGACCCGCGCGCCGACGCCGAACGGCAGATAGGCGAAGCGGTCGGGCGGCGGCGATGGCGGCATGAAACGGGACGGGATGAAGGCGTTCGGATCGCGCCAGAGCTTTTCATGCCGGTGCAATAGCCACGGCGCGATCAGGATCACGTCCCTGTTCTTGACCGGCAGGCCCGCGATGGTATCCGGCGCGGCGGCAGCGCGGGCGATCAGAAAGGCCGGGGGATAGAGCCGCATGGTCTCATCGATCACGGCGCGGGTAAATTTCAAGCGCTCGATATCGCGCGCGCCATTCACGGTGAAGCCCTGTACCTCGGCGGCCAGTCGGTCCTGGGTAACTGGGTCGAGCGCCAGCAGATAAAGCGACCAGAACAGCGCCGTGGCGGTGGTCTCGTGACCGGCAAGGATCATGGTCGCGACCTGGTCGCCGAGCTGCTCGTCGGTGAAGGCTTCGCCGGTCTCGGGATCGCGCGCGGCAACCATCAGGTCGAACAGGTCGCGCGGCGGCGCGCCTTCGTTCTTGCCGGCTGCACGGCGCTCCGCCATCAGCATGGCGACGAAACGCGTCCATCGTCTGCGAAAGCGCGCGCGGGAGAAATCCTGCGGGCTTGGCCAGCCAAGCGGCAACAGCAGATCGAGGAAATGCGGCCGCGCCAGGCGCTCGCCATATTCCATCACGAACTCGCGCAACGCCGCGCCGTGACGCTCCATCCCAAACGAGAACATGGTGCGCCCGGCGATCTCGAGCGTCATGCGCTGCATCACCTGACGCAAATCGACCGACCCGCTGCTCGCCTCCTTCAGCTTGGCGATCGTTTCATCGGTCACCGCAATCATGTGCGGAACCAGCGACGCCACCGCGCGCGGGGTAAAGGCCGGCGCCAGTGTCCTGCGCTGGTACTTCCAGGCACGCCCTTCCGCGATCAAAAGGCCCTCGCCGAGCATGGGGCGCAGCACCCGGATGCCGGCGGGCGTTCGCGTGTAGTTCTCGTAATTGTCGACCAGCACATGCCGGATCGCATCGGGTGTGTTGAGAATGAAGCTGGAGCGACCGAAGAAGCGGCCCTGGATGATATCCTCCTCATAGGCACGCTGGCCCCAGGTGCCGATCGGGCTCACCCGCATCGCCGCCATCCGCCCGATCGCGGTCATATTATCGGAGGCGCGCGGCGGGCTGGGCGGCACCAGCGGCCG
>DASSGM010000236.1:0-4677 GCA_035693465.1 Bradyrhizobium sp.
CGCTCGGCGGCGAGTATGGCGGTGCGGCGACCTACGTGGCCGAACACGCCCCGATGGGCAAGCGTGGCTACTACACCTCGTTCATCCAGACCACGGCGACGCTCGGCCTGTTCCTGTCGCTGCTGGTGATCCTGTTCACCCGCTCCGCGCTCGGCGAGCCTGAATTCGCCGCCTGGGGCTGGCGGATTCCGTTCCTGGTCTCGGTCGTCCTGCTCGGCGTCTCGGTCTGGATCCGGCTGCGCCTGAACGAATCGCCGGTGTTCCAGAAGATGAAGGACGAGGGCAAAGGCTCGAAGGCCCCGCTGACCGAAGCTTTCGCCAACTGGAGCAATGCCAAGATCGTCTTGCTTGCGCTGATCGGCGGGACCATGGGTCAGGGCGTGGTCTGGTATACCGGCCAGTTCTACGCGCTGTTCTTCCTGCAATCGATTCTGAAGGTTGACGGCTATACCGCCAACCTTCTGATTGCGTGGTCGCTGCTGTTCGGCACCGGCTTCTTCATCGTGTTCGGCGCACTGTCCGACCGGATCGGCCGCAAGCCGATCATTCTTGCCGGCTGCCTGATCGCGGCGCTGACCTTCTTCCCGATCTTCCGGATGATCACCACCAATGCCAATCCGGCGCTGGAAAAGGCCATTGAAGCTACCAAGGTCGAGGTGGTTGCCGACCCCAAAGGTTGCGGCGATCTGTTCAATCCGGTCGGCACCCGCGTATTCACATCCCCATGCGACACCGCTCGCGCGTTCCTGGCCCAGTCATCGGTCAAGTATTCGACAACGTATGGACCTCAAGGCTCCGGCGTGAAGGTGGTGGTGAATGGCAAGGACGTGCCATACCCCGACTCGAAGGCTGGCAACCCGGCCGTCGCCGCAGCCGTTGGTGCCGCGGGTTATCCGAAGGCAGGCGACCCTGGCATCGTGAAGATGTCGAACCCGTTCGATATCTTCCGTCCCCAGGTAGCGGCGATCATCGGACTCTTGTTCATCCTGGTGATCTTCGTCACCATGGTGTACGGGCCGATCGCGGCGATGCTGGTCGAACTGTTCCCGACCAAGATTCGCTACACCTCGATGTCGCTGCCCTACCACATCGGCAACGGCTGGTTCGGCGGACTGCTGCCCGCGACCGCTTTCGCAATCGTGGCCTCGACCGGCGACATCTACGCGGGCCTTTGGTATCCGATCATCTTCGCAGCCATCACGGCCGTGGTCGGATTCTTCTTCATGCCGGAAACCAAGGACGTCGATATCAGATCGAACTAGCAGTTCCTGCGGCGGCGAAAGCCGCTGGACAAAACGCAGACAACACCCGGCCGCGGATCACTCCCGCGGCCGGTTTTGCACGCCCGCAAATTGCAGCACGATCTCACGGCGATGCGGCCGGCTGCGATGTTCGATCAGGTAGACCGCCTGCCACGCTCCCAGCATGAGTTCGCCTCTGAGGACCGGGATATGCAGCGACGTCGCCGTCAGCATGGTCTTGACATGCGCGGGCATGTCGTCGGGCCCTTCGGCATCGTGACGCCATCCGGCGTCCTCGGGGGCCAGCCGGTCGAGCGCCGTGGTCAAATCGTCGAGCACGGTCGGATCGGCATTTTCCTGTATGGTCAGCGACGCAGAGGTATGGCGGATGAACAGCGTCACCGCGCCCTCTTTCGCGCGAGCGTCCTTTACGAATTGCGCGATCTCGGCGGTGATATCGGTAAAGCCGCGCCCGGAGGTTTGAACGGTCAGCGACGCCGACACGAGGGTAGTGGCGCCGACATTAGATGGCGCAGAGCGCGAGAGCGATTTGGGTGAAGTCATGAACAATCTCTCAACAAAGTCATCCCGGCGAACGCCGGCCGCGGCCCCTCGATTTTTAAGCAGCAGAAGTTGATACCTTCCACACTAACCAACGCCGGTGGTTATGGGTCCCCGCGTTGGCGGGGACGACTCAAGGCATCGAACGCTCCCGGTCCGGCTCAAATCTTGCCTGAGACGTCCTTCTGCATCCGGTTGGCGATCTCGACCAGCCGCCGCCACGCCCGCTCGAGGAACGACATCATGCGATCCATGTCGCGGTCGCTCGGCAGTGGAATTTCGATCTTGCGCTCGCCCTCGGCCACCTTCGGCTCAGGCTTTTTCAACGAGTCTGCCTTCGGCAGCGGCTCGTCGATCTTGCCGGGGACAGTCGGCTCGCGAGCCGCCAGTTCTGCCTTGAGCTTTTCATTGTCCGCCTGCAGCCGGCCAATTTCGACGTCCAGCGCTGCGCGTTCGTCGGGCACCGCATAGCAGGCCCAACCGGTGCCGGTGTTGTTGCAGGTCGAGACGGCGCCGGTGCGGGTATCCAATCTGAGAACGCCGTCGGCGACCGGCGCCAGCGCATAACGGCCGTTCTCGGTGTCCGGCATCGATGCCGCGACGGCTGAGCTTGATCCGCCGAGGCAAAAAAGCACCGCCGCAGCGGCGATAGTGGTGGTAGAGAATTTCGAGGGCGATGTGGCTGTGATCATCGGATTGCTCCGCCTCAAGACTCGAAACGTTCTTGCTATCCTGCGCTCGATCCTACACCTGCGATCGATAAGGCGCGCGCCCTGACTTCAACGCGTCTGCGAGCAATTCGATCCGATCCTGTCCCCAAAATACCTCGCCGTCGAGCACATAGCCTGGTGATCCGAACACATCCGACGCCAGCGCATCCTGGCGGTTCTGCTCGTAGGCCACGCTGATTTCCTCGGATCCCGAACGCTCGACCAATTGCCTGCCGGGAAGTCCCGAATCGTCGGCGATCTTGGCCAGGGTTGCCGGATCGACGAGATTTAGCTGCTCTTCCCACACCGCCGCAAATGCCCGCCGCAGAAATGGATCGGGATCGCGGCCGGCCTCAACCGCTGCGATTACCACGCCGTCGGCGAGCCGTGCGTTGAACGGCCAATTCGCCGGCTGAAGATGAAAATTCAGGCCACGCTTGTCGCGCCAGCGCTGCAGGTCGACCATCCGATAGCGCTGCCGCACCGGATGGCGCTTCGCCAGCGGCAAGCCACCGGTCTCCGAGAACAGATCGACCAGCACCACCGGCTTGTGGTTGACCTGGAGGCCGTGGGCACTTGCGACCTCCCGAAACAATTTGTGCCCGATATAGGCCCACGGGGACTGAAGCGAAAAATAGTAGTCGACCTGGCGCGGCATGCAGGCTCCCGGGCGCAACTTGGATGCTGTCGGACATCCGAACAGACCCGTCGGTGGCGTGCAAGATCGATCGCCACTCGAGCCAGCTATTGCGCTGCCGCGATCACTCCGCCGCGCTCGATTTCGCCTGAATAAGTTAAATCAAATCAAGGCACTAAGTGGCTACGGCGCAATCTTGACTTGATTGGAGGCGGTCAGTATGGTCCGCGCGGCTTTTGAGGGTGACGGGGCGCAATTTCCATCAAGTGCAGCATCGTTTCGGGTCTCCACACATGGCGGACGGCACGAAAGACGGCGGAAATGGAAGTCGCGATAAATCGTCCGACGAAGCTGCGCTTTCCGCAAGGCTCGGAAGTCTGGATCACCGTTTGTCCGAAATTCGGGACAACCGCAAAATCAGGACTGACCAACCCGGATCCGGAAGTGGAGACGGAGCTGCCAGAGCCTCGGCGATGGCGCGCGGTCTCCGGCTTTCCTCGGAGTTGATCGCCGGCGTTGTTGTCGGAGCGGTGATTGGCTGGGGTTTCGACCGCTTGCTGTCGACATCGCCGTTCGGTCTCATCGTGTTTTTTCTGCTCGGCTTTGTCGCCGGCGTAGTCAACGTGGTGAGGTCTGCGGGCGTGGCTCCAGGCAGCGCCGAGCGCTGACGGGAAGTCCTGTCATTTGAAATTCGATTGCCGGCAGAAAAGCCGGAGGACCAAGAGCCGCGCGGATGAAAATCGACCCGATCCATCAGTTCAACATCGAGCCGCTGTTCACGATCGGCCATATCGGCAATCAGACGATCGCCATCACCAATTCGTCCCTCTACATGTTCCTGTCGGTGGCGCTGATCTCGATCCTGATGATCGGCGGCGTCGCAAGGCGACAGCTCGTTCCCGGGCGTTTCCAGTCGATGGCCGAAATCAGCTACGAGTTCGTCGCGAGCACGATCCGCAGCACGGCGGGCGCGGAAGGCATGAAATTCTTCCCGCTGATCTTCTCGCTGTTCATGTTCATCTGCGTTTCGAACCTCGTGGGGATCATCCCCTACACGTTCACGGTTTCGAGCCACATCATCGTCACCGCGACGCTGGCGCTCCTGGTGTTCTTCACCGTGCTGATCTACGGCATCTACAAGAACGGGTTGAAATTCTTCAGGATTTTTGTGCCGTCGGGCGTTCCGATCTACATCCTGCCGCTGGTCATGTTCATTGAGATCCTGTCGTTCTTCCTGCGGCCGGTCTCGCACAGCGTTCGTCTGTTCGCCAACATGCTGGCCGGCCACATCGCGCTGAAGGTGTTCGCGGGCTTCGTCGCAATGCTCGGCGTCTCGCTCGGCGCGATCGGCTGGATCGGCGGGGTGATGCCGCTGGCGCTCACCGTGGCGCTGACCGCGCTTGAACTGCTGGTCGCGTTCCTGCAGGCCTATGTGTTCGCGATCCTCACCTGCATCTATCTCAACGACGCCATTCATCCGGGACACTAGACGGTCCCGGGAATTCCCACCCACCCTTCGTCTTTCTTT
>DASSGM010000237.1:0-12665 GCA_035693465.1 Bradyrhizobium sp.
CTTGCTCTGGCCAATGTCACAATCGCCGGCGACGTCCGCCAACTGGCGCGCGATGCGCCCATCATCATGACCAGTCTTCCCAATCCGACCGCCGTCGAGGATGTCGCGCAAGCTATCGCCAGTTCCGGTCAATCTCGACGAATTGTGGTCGAACTCTCGACGCTCAGCATCGCCGACAAACTCCGCTTCGAGGCGCTCCTCAAGAAAGCCGGCCACATCGCGCTCGACTGTCCCCTGAGCGGAACCGGGGCTCAGGCGAAGGTTCGCGATCTCGTCGTCTACGCCAGCGGCGATAGCAACGCCATTGCCCAATGCGTAAATCTGTTCTCCGACTTCGCCAAGCAAAGCGCCGATCTTGGAAAGTTCGGCAACGGCAGCCGGATGAAATTCATCGCAAATCATCTGGTCGCCATACACAACGTCGCCACCGCCGAGGCAATCATTTTGGCGCAACGCGCCGGGCTCGATCCGAAAATAGTGGTCGACATGATTAGCCCGGGCGCCGGAAGCTCGCGAATGTTTCAGATGCGGGCGCCGATGATGGTGGAAGGCATCTATGAGCCCGCGACCATGAAAGTTGCGACTTGGCAAAAGGATATGGCGATCATCGCCGAGTTTGCCGAGGGCGTTGGCTGCGCTACCCCTCTGTTTGCGCTGACCCAGCCAGTTTATAGAGAGGCGATGGCGATGGGATTGGGCGACCAGGATACGGCTGCGGTGTTCGAAGTGTTGAGGAAAACCATTATCACCGATCCCAAATCTCCGGGTCGGGATCGGGAATAGCAGTTATCGCATCATAACGCCTGAACACCGCAACCAAGGTCATTTCAATGATCGATCGCAAGAATCGCTATGGCCGTACCGCCGCACGCGTCCACGACGCCGACGGCCTCGCGCGCCGCCCGTCATCCGTCACCATCGATATTCACGCCCATATTGTGGTGCCCCAGGCCGCCAAGCTGGCGCAGTCGCACATCGACATAAGCCGGTTGCCGCTCGCGTATTTTTCGGATGCTGCCAGCAGGGAAATCAATGCGCAGCAGGAGAAGGACGTGCGCGAAGTCATGACCACGATCGAGCGCCGTCTGTTTGATCTCGACAGAATGGGCATTGACATTCAGATCGTGGCGCCAGCGCCGGGCCAGTGTTATTATTCAATCGATCCGAAGATCGCGGAAGCCGCGCATCGCCTCGCCAATGAAGGCGTGGTGGAATATTGCTCGCGCAAGGCCGACCGGTTTGTCGGGCTCGGCGTCGTTACGCTACAGGAGCCCGATGTCGCGGTCCGCGAACTCGACTACGTCATCAACGAGCTAAAGCTGAAGGGCGTCGAGATCCTGACCAATGTCAATGGTCAGGAATTGTCCGATCCGAAATTTCGGCCGTTCTTTGCGAAGGCCGAGCGCCTCGGGGCGTTCATCATGATGCATCCCAACGGATTCACCCATGGCGAACGTCTGACCCATTTCTATTTCAACAATGTTCTGGGAAATCCGCTCGATACGACGCTCGCGCTTCACAACCTCATTTTTTCCGGAACGCTGGCGTGCTTTCCCGATTTGAAGCTGATGGCTGTGCATGGCGGCGGCTATCTTCCCGGTTATTCCGGCCGGATCGATCACGCCTGGGGCGCGCGGCAGGATGCTCATGGCGATTTGCCATTGCCACCGACTACCTATCTGCGGCAGGTCTATCTGGATACAGTGGTCTTTACCTATCACCAATTGGCATATCTGATCGACGTGTTCGGTCCGGACCGGATCGTGATGGGCACCGACTACCCGTTCGATATGGCCGAATACAATCCGATCGGGCATATTGCGGGGGTACGCGGAATGGACGAAGCAACCTTGGCCCAGATCGCCGGCGGAAACGCGGCGAGAGTGCTCGGCCTTGATCTCTAGGGCGTGTTCCGCAAAAGCATGCCCTCGGACTTGGTCGCACCAACCAGAAAACATCGTCTTTTGGGGGCATCGGAATGTAATTCCGATCTTCCCACCTGTCTTGAACCTCTACCCGTTTCGGAGCGACGCATACCTGCGCCGGCCTGCCGGCGGAGGTAAAATGCAGGGTATCATGGAAGACCTGTTCGAATTCCTGTTCGGCGCCGGCGGGCGCATCAACCGGGCCAAATACTGGCGCTCGACTCTCCTTTTTTCGGTGGCGGGGCTGATGGTCGCCGTTATCCTGTTTACCGCCGCCGGCATTGCCGCGCCGCTCTTCATCATCCCGGTCGTCGTTGTCCTCATTCCGTGGCTGCTCTGGGGGTTTTCCATTACTACCGAGCGGCTGCATGACCGCGACAAGAGCGCCTGGTGGCTCGTGGTGTTCTACCTGGTGCCGGGCGTGCTCGGTCAGCTTGCCAAAACAGCATGGTTTACCGGAACCATGGGCGCGGTACTGCACTACGCCCTCGCGCTGGCAAGTTTCGCGCTCACGATCTGGGGATTTGTCGACATCGGTTGCCTGCGCGGCACCGCAGGCTCGAATACGTACGGACCCGACCCGCTTTTACAGTCTAGACGGCGGCGCTGAACGGCTAGGATCCAAAAACAAAAAAAGCCCGGCGGCCGTCAGGCCGCCGGGCGAATTCTGCATGCTGTAAATAGATACTTACTTGCTGATATCCCACAAGTACGGTTCAAACGTTCAAATCATCGCCGCGCATTCCCAAAGCATCACCGTTCCCGCAACATGGTTACGGTGTTGTCGCGCTGTCGCGCGCGGCGTGAGTATTGCTCCGTATCGTTCCAAAGACCCCCGCCTCAGCCAAAGAGGCGATGCGGGCATCGTCGTAGCCGAGTGCTTTGCGCAAGACATCCTTTGTATGCTCGCCCAGCAAGGGGGCGGCGACTGGGTCGGCGACCGGCGTCAGGTCAAGGCGGAGCGGCGATTCGATATTGGGTACCGAGCCTGCGGCCGGGTGCGGAATCTGGCTGACGCGCTGACGCTCGCGGACTTCCGGCGAGTTGAAGGCCTCCTCGACAGTACGAAGATAACCAACGGGGACATTGGCTGACTTCATCTTCGCCACCCAATGTTCGCGAAGGTCTTGCGCAAAAATCCCGCTGAGGATCGAGCGCAGTTTCTCCTTGTTGGCGGTTCGCGAACGTCGGTTGGCGAATTCACCGCTAGCGAGATCCGGTCGGCCGAGCACTTCGATGACCAGGCGGCGATACAGCCGATCATTGGCGCAGGCGATATAAAACGGCGCGTCGGAGCCATCGTAGACACCGACTGAGGGTGATCCGTTCGGTGAATTCCCCTGACGGCTCGGGTTCACGCCGGTCATCAAATAGGCCATGCCATAAAACCCTGTCATGCCCAGCGCCACGTCGAACAGCGCCACCTCCACATGCTGGCCGCGGCCCACGCGGTTGCGAGCGAACAGCGCCAATAGGATGGCGTTGCAGGCTGACACGCCCGTGATCATGTCGATTGCGGGTGGCCCAGTGCGCACCGGCGGTCCATCCGGAAAGCCGTTGAGCGACATGAATCCGCTCTCGGCCTGCGTGATCGGATCAAAGCCGGGACGGGATGCAAACGGGCCTTGGCGGCCGTAGGCTGAGATCGAGCAATAGACCAGGCGAGGATTGGTCGGCGCTACTGACGCATAGTCAAGGCCATGCTTTTTCATCACGCCGGCGGAAAAGTTTTCCACCACGACATCTGCCCGCGCGATCAATTCTCGCGCGATGTCGCGCGCCTCAGGCTTGGTAAGATCAAGCGCAATGCTGTACTTGTTGCGATTCAAACTGACAAAGGCCGCACTTTCGCCGGCGAGATCGGCATGCTCATAGCTGCGCGTATCGTCGCCGCCATCCGGATTCTCGATCTTGATGACTTCGGCGCCAAAGTCGGCGAGCGTTTGCGTGCAGGCGGGTCCGGCTACGACCCGGGTGAAATCCACGACCAACAAACCGTCGAGGGCTGTCGGCATACCTTTCGCCCGCGGCGCGCGGTCCGGTAATTGCGGTCTGGCAGCCATGATCACTCTGTTTCCTTCTGGTATCGACCAACGCGACATTCGCGCTACGCGAGACTGTAAGGTCTATTTCCAGAAGATCAACATTGGCAATCGCTTCAGACGCATGCGTGCCTAGCGCGACCCGGCTGCGTCACCGAATAGACTTGCGCCAATACAGTGTATTGGGCCAGGCCCATGGAAATTGCGGCTGGTACAGCTGATAACCGGCCCGGATAAAGTTGTTGGCGGAGGCGAGATTATTAGTGGTATCCGAGAGGATGCAGCTCCATCCATTGTGTCGTGCACGTGATTCCATCGCGCGCATCAGGCGCAACTGGAGCCCATTCCCGTGATGCTTTTTGAGCACGCCGACGCGGGAAAAGTATCCCGCATTATATGCGCGTGTTGACGGAACGACCCCGGCAAAGGCAACCGGCATACTTTCTAGATACGCGAGCCACCAATGTCCCCAATCAAATTCCGGAATGGCGGCGCCATCAAAGAATGTCAGGCGATGGAGGTCAGCCAGAGCATCTGCGATTTCGTCGTCATGGCCATCGACCTGGCGTATCCTGTACATCTGCCAAACCTTCACAAATCCTGCCTCTCGAGTGCGTGGATCTCCGCCACACCGACACCGGCGCGGCGGGTGAAAAGCTGACCAGTCTTTTGCGATAATGCGGACAGTTTTGCCCAGGACACGGCTATAGTCTTGGTCTTTCAATATTAAATTACAGCCGGCACAGAGGCGGTGAACCCATGCCCATGTGAATTGCCTCAAAAATGTGCCGCGCTTCGGTTGGAACCCGGGCGGATGAACTTCGTTTCTGCTGTGGAGAGATTCAGATGGTTCAGAAAAGCACCGCACACCAAAGCACCGGTCCCATGCAGCTACCCGGAAAGATTTCCGTGGGGATGACCGTCAACGGCATCCAAACCAAACTCGAAATTGCCCCGTGGGTCACTTTGCTCGACATGTTGCGAGATCATCTCGACCTTACCGGCACCAAGAAGGGCTGCGACCACGGTCAGTGCGGCGCATGCACGGTGCTGGTAGACGGGCGACGCATCAATTCCTGCCTCACGCTCGCAGCGATGAAAGACGGCGCGACGGTCACCACGATCGAAGGGCTCGCAGCCGACGGCGTGCTGCATCCCCTGCAGCAGGCATTTATCGATCATGACGCGTTCCAGTGTGGCTATTGCACGCCGGGTCAGATCTGTTCGGCTGCAGGTTTGATCGCCGAAGGCCAGGCGAAAAGTGCCGACGAGATTCGCGAATTGATGAGCGGCAATATCTGCCGCTGCGGCGCTTATCCAAACATCGTGGCGGCGATCCAGCAGGCGGTGCAAACGGTGGGCGGCAAGCCGTGAACAATTTCCAATATGCCCGAGCCAAGGACGTGTCCGACGCGGTCCGCGAGATCGCCGCCGACCCGGCCGCTAAGTTTATCGCTGGCGGCACCAACCTCATCGACCTGTTGAAGGCGAATGTCGAACATCCTTCACGGTTGATCGACATTTCGCGGCTGCCGCTCCAATCGGTCGAAGAAACGGCGGACGGGGGCCTGCGCATAGGCGCGCTCGTGCCGAATTCCGACCTCGCCTATCATCCGCTGATCGAGCGGCGCTATCCACTATTGGGAAGCGCGATTCTGGCGGGCGCCTCGCAGCAGCTGCGCAACATGGCGTCAACCGGAGGAAACCTCCTGCAACGCACGCGCTGCTTTTACTTCTACGACCCAGCGACACCCTGCAACAAACGCGAGCCGGGCTCAGGATGTTCCGCCATCGACGGCCTCAACCGAATCAGCGCAATCCTCGGCACCAGTGAGGCCTGCATCGCGACGCACCCTTCCGATATGTGTGTCGCGCTCGCCGCGCTTGAAGCAAAGGTGCATGTAGCTGGTCCCAACGGAGAACGCGTGATCGCGTTCAGCGATTTCCACCGGCTGCCCGGAAATACGCCGCAACTCGATACCAACCTGCATCCGAACGAGATCGTCATCGCGGTCGAGCTTCCGGCGCAGGGTTTTGCGAAGAACTACTCCTATCTGAAGATCCGCGATCGTCTCTCCTATGCCTTCGCCCTGGTGTCGGTTGCCGCCGCATTGGAAATCGAAGGCGGCACGATCAGGCAGGCGCGCCTTGCGCTTGGCGGCGTCGCGCACAAGCCATGGCGAGACCCGGCAGCCGAAGACGCGCTGCATGGACAGCCGGCCAGCCAGGCGACTTTTGCACGTGCGGCGCACCTCCTCTTGCGCGACGCCAGAGCTTTTGCGCACAACGCCTTCAAAGTCGAGCTGGCGCGTCGCAGCATCGTCCGGGCCCTGACCCAGGCAGCGCAGGCGACGCCGCAATCGCAATCCAGCAAGAAAATCCGCTGAGGCATAATGAGCTATATCGGCACCGCCACCTCCCGCGTCGACGGCCGCGCCAAAGTTACCGGCGAAGCCAAATATGCCGGCGAGTTTAATGCAAGTGACCTCGCTTATGGCAGCGTCATCGAGTCAACGATCCCGAAGGGTCGCATCACGCGAATCGATGCCAGCGAGGCGCTGCGTGTCGAGGGCGTGCTTGAGGTGCTCACTCATCAAAACCGTCCCGACATGGCCGAGAGTGACGAAGCGTGGAAGGACGACGTCGCACCGGAAGAAGGTTCGCCGTTCCGTCCACTTTACGACGACACGATCAAGTTCAGCGGTCAGCCGATCGCGGTTGTTCTGGCCAAAGAGTGGGAAGTCGCCCGCTATGCGGCTTCGCTGGTGCGGATCGAGTATGAAAGGGAGGCATTTGTCACTGACCTGCATAAAGAGCGCGACCGGGCTTTTGTCGTAAAGAAGCCCGAAAAACCGCGCGGCGACGCCGAGAAGGCCTATGCGGCAGCAGATGTCCATCACGAGGCCGATTATTTTATTCCTACCGAGCACCACAACCCGATGGAATTGTTTGCCTCCACGGTGATCTGGGACGGCGGTGGCAAGCTCACGGTCTACGACAAGACGCAAGGCGTGCAAAACGTGCAGCGCTATCTGTGCAGCGCGTTCGAGAAAAAGGCGGACGAAATTCGTGTCCTATCGCCGTTCGTCGGCGGAGCGTTCGGCTCTGGCCTCCGTCCGCAATATCAGGTGGCGCTAGCGGTACTGGGAGCATTGAAACTGCAACGTTCGGTGCGCCTCGTGCTGACGCGCCAACAGATGTATGGACTGGGCCACCGGCCGGCCACGATTGAGCGGATCGCACTTGGTGCCAAGGCCGATGGAACGCTTGACGCCATCACCCACGAGGCGATCGCCGTCACATCGCAATTCGAAGACTTCTCGCGCAATGATACCGCTTGGTCGGCGCTGCTCTACAAATGCGCCAACGCAAAGTATGTGCATCGACTGGCGCGGCTCGACGTTCCCACCTCTTGCGACATGCGCGCGCCCGGCGCTGCGACTGGCGTCTATGCCCTCGAAAGCGCGATGGACGAGCTTGCAGTGGCATTGAAGCTCGACCCGATAGAATTTCGGCTGCGTTGCTACTCGGATCGGGACCAGAATGAGGATATCCCCTACACCAGCAAGCGGCTGCGCGAATGCTACCGCCAGGGCGCGGAAGCCTTTGGCTGGGGTTCGCGCGTGCCGGAGCCGCGCTCAATGCGCGACGGCAGCGAGCTGGTAGGCTGGGGCATGGCTACGGGCGTCTGGGAGGCGTTGCAGATGCCGGCGGCGGCTCGCATCGTGCTGACCGCGAACGGCCACGCGGAGGTGTCCTGCGCAGCTTCCGACATCGGAACCGGTACGTACACGATCCTGGCGCAGGTTGCGGCCGATACACTGGGCCTGCCGATCGAGAGCATCAGTATCAAGCTCGGCGATTCCACTCTTCCGCAAGCACCGGTGGAAGGCGGATCCTGGATGGCGGCCACGGCATCGCACGCGGTCGCAGCCGCCGCCGAAGAGGTCCGCAAGGAACTGTTGGCCCTGGCCAAAGCGATGAAGGGGTCGCCGCTGGCAGATGCAAGACCTGAAAATGTCGTGCTCGCGGACGGCAAGCTCATGAGCAAGCAGGACGCGGGCCGGGCGGTCTCGATCGCTGATGCGATGCGTCACGCCGCAATCGATCGGATCGAAAAGGAAAAGGTCCACAATTTTCCCGATGACAGTTCGCACGCGCGCAATGCACATTCGGCAGTGTTTGCCGAAGCGAAGGTGGATGAACAGCTCGGCGTCATCCGCGTCACCCGCGTCGTTAGCGCCGTCGCGGCCGGACGGATCCTGAACACCAAGACTGCGCACAGCCAGATTATGGGCAGCGTCGTGTGGGGCATCGGCATGGCGCTGCATGAGGAGACGCTGTTCGATCACAGGTTCGGCCGTATCATGAATCCCAACATCGCCGAATACCATGTGCCGGTGAATGCGGACGTGCAGGATATCAAGGTGATCTTCGTCGACGAGCCGGACGAGATCATCAATCCGCTGGGCATCAAGGGACTTGGCGAGATCGGCATCGTCGGCGTGGCCGCGGCCATTGCAAACGCGATCTATCACGCGACCGGAAAACGGGTGCGTGATCTGCCGATCACACTGGACAAGCTGCAAACGCTAGAGCCCATGCGCCGGATGCGCGGGTAATAATATGCGACCGTCCCGGAAATTACGCTCGCGTTTGCCGGATTGCTCTTTGGAGGTTTCACCTCGGTCCAAGAAGTGAAGCAATGGCTCTGTCGATCGATTGCACCACGATCACGGCCGACCGCTCGTCCAGATGAACGCCGTCTGGCCAGCGTAACTCTGCTCGCGCATAATCGAGGCGCAGCCATCGGTCAGGATCTGGAAATTGAGAATGAATGATTTCGCGAGTGACGTTTGCTGATCGGGAGCCTTCGAGGCGCTCCGAATAGGGAAGCTCGAAAAGCAGCACGCGCGCGCCCCTCCGCTCGATCCCTGGGATCAACTGTTCGATTGTCTTTGCATTCATCCGCGCGGCGACGCTCGGATCCTCGGCGTTAAACTGCTGAAGTGCACGATCTGCATAAACGTGGCTGTCAAAACTGCTGGGCGGTTGCTCAACGAGCTGGCTCAGGGCCAAAGAGACCTGTGCATGGCTGAGAGGCGCGTGAAGCCAATTCTCGTAGGCCGCCACAGCAGCCCTGATCGGCCGAGCGAACAGCGGCTCGGCATTGCCACTCCTCGAGTATTTCTCGACCAAAGCGCTATCTGTTGCCCGGGACAAAACGTTCGCCTCAACCAGGACGATCCTGGGAAGACGCGGTTGGTTCGCCACGATCTCCAGCCCGGTGACCGGGGACCCTCCGGCAAGCGCCAGATTTCGCAACTTGGGAGTTGCGAAATATTCTTCCTTGAGGCGGAAGGTGAGCGAACTACCCACTAGCGCAACGTCCGGAATCGGCTCCTTGGCATACCGGTTCAAGGTGATCAGCGTACCGTCGCGGGTGGTTGTCGATGGCAGTTGAAGTCCGCTGCCAAGCAAGGCGGTCGCTATTCCGCAAGCAAGCAACAGCATCACGGCACTAAGACCACATCTTGCGAACCAGTGAGCCGCCAATATTCGTTGCATGCTGGCACTCAAAACTGAAAATAGATGAATGAGGTCTCCGGGCCGGCCTCGAGATACATCAGCGCGGCCATCGAACCGTACAGATAAGGCTCCGCTCCGCGCAGGGTTCGCTCGAACAGTGAGCGGGAAACAAGATGTTGGATAATGACCGGCAGCGAATAGAGCAGTGCCAGATTGTAAAACAGTTTTGGCGGGTTTGGATTCGTGCTTGGCGTGAACATGCCGGACAAGTACCCGATCGCGTGATCGAAGTTCGGCAGCTTGAAGAAAATCCACAGCATGGTGACGCAAACAAACACAAAGCCGATGCGGACCGCCCGAAAGATAACCGAATCGACCGACTGAAGGCGCGCGATGAACGGCCGCTCGATCACCAGCAGGAAGCCATGCAACAGCCCCCACATCAGATAGCTCAGTCCGGCACCGTGCCAGAGACCGCCAAGCCCCATCACGATCATCAGGTTCAGATAGGTTCTGAAGCGGCCATGGCGGTTGCCGCCGAGAGGGATGTAAAGATAGGTCCGCAACCAGCTCGACAGAGACATGTGCCAGCGCGTCCAGAATTCAGAAAACGAGGTAGAGGTATACGGAAGATTGAAATTGATCGGCAGCCGATAGCCAAAGAGCAACGCAAGGCCTATGGCGATCGCCGAATAGCCGAAAAAATCAGCGTAGATTTGATAGCTGTACAGGAAAACCAGCAGCCACCGGTCCTGCGTCTGGAGCGTCTCATAGAGCGGAAACGCCATATAGGACGTCATCTCGTTGAGATTGTTCGCGACATAGAGCTTGAAAAAGAACCCCGTCAGAATCCATTTTGCGGCCTCGACGAACGGAACATCCGCAAGATATTTCGGCTTGATCTGCGGCATGAACATTTCGGCGCGCGTAATCGGGCCCGAAACAAGCTGCGGAAAGAAAATGATGTAGAGGAAGACGTTTTTCAGATCCGGAGTTGCACTTTTCTGCCTGGTCAGGTCGACCAGCAGGCTGATATTGTGGAATACGAAAAATGAAATTCCGATCGGCAGGGGCAATCGAAGGAGGAAATCGATCGGCGCAACGCCAACCAGACTGGCCGAGGCCGGCTCGAAAAACAGGAACTTGTACTTGAAGAACGAAAGCAACGCGATATTGAAGGCAATGCCGATCGGCAGCCATATCGGTCGGTTCCGCAAAGCCAGGATCAAGAACAGATAGGTTCCGAAAACGGCGACGGCCAGAAGCGGCAGGAGTTCGGGCTGGCCATAGCCGTAAAAGAACAAGCTCGCGATAACCAGCAACTGGATCTGAAGCGTTCTGAACGGCGGGAGATAATAAGCCGCAAATACGATCGCAACGAATACGCCGAATTGCCACGATGTGAAAGTCATGCCGCCCCATTGATGATCAGCCGAAATCTAACACTGCGATTTGCTCGGGTACAGCCTGAACCATGGTTTCAATCGGCAGAACCCTCCTGAGACAGCGACGGGCTTTTGATCAGCCGCTGAACTCCACAACCCCTCGCCGTATTGGTCGGGCTCCCCCTGACACCCGGCAGCGATAGCGTGGCGGAAACTTCAAGCAGCAGTGCAGCATGCGTGACGGTGCCCGGAATCACCTACCGAGCATGACCTTGAGGCCGAGCCACGCCGCGCCGACAAGCCCGGTGACAAAAGCAGCGCGTCCTTGATGAAGGAATAGAGAATCATGAAACCCGGGTTCTGCTGCATGAAAACGTGATTGACGTAATCGGTCTCCTGCTGAGCCGCCGCTTCGTCCTCGGGCCCGACCGGCTCGAACCGGACGACTTCATCCGATCCGGCAAAGATATCCATCAACGATGGCATCAGGCCTTCGATGGTGTCGGCGACGTCGGTCGAGACCGCGCGCGAGCGGCCGTCCTGCGCCGGCATGTCCTTGCGCATGTCTCCGAGATAATAATCCATGGCATCGGCGCGCTCTTCCATCAGCCTGGCGGCCGAGATTGCCGCCAGCGCGTTGGCCTTTTCGGAGGCCAGCATGGATTTGAGATCGCTTGGGGACATTTTTGACATTTCGATTTCTTTCGGATCAATCGGGCTTCGCGGTCATTGCGAGCCAACCTTGGCACCAACGGGTCGCGCGAATGCCCGATGATGGGCTTTGTGAATGCGGCCGCGGTCCGATTCAAAAAGCCCGCGACCGGTTTCCCGGCGCGGGCTTAAATCGTGCGATGCTGAACATATGCAAGTGATTTGCCCGACGTGTCAATCCCTGGCGACGCGTCAGGATGCTCGGCGTCAATGAGCGGTTCAACCGGATTGCGAAAGCCCTGACGGATTGATGGCTTGCGCCTAGATGAATAAATGCCGGACCGCGACTACCACGAGCATCAGGACTCCACATGTAGCTATGATTGTGCCAATTTGGGCGGCGCGCGGCGTTGAAACGATGTTTACGAGCAAGATACCAACGACCAGGCCGAGCAAGCCCGCGAGCGCCGCAACATAAAAGACATCCATGGTGTCTCCTGAATTCAAAGGATCGGTCATGACGGACTCATCATCCGCACAAGCAAGACCCAAAAAGCGTCTCGCGCTGTTTCTCGACGGCACGTGGAATCAAGTGAGCGACAACACCAATGTCTGGCGATTCCGCGCGCTTTTCTCGCCGGTCGGCTCTGACGGATGCGAGCAACGCGCCTATTACAGCACCGGGCTCGGCACCAAATTCGGAGAAAAGATCCGGGGCGGCATGTTCGGCGCTGGTATCGATACTGCGATCACAAGCGCTTACGAATGGCTGATCGAGAACTATCAGCCCGGGGACGAGATTTTCATTTTCGGCTTCAGCCGCGGCGCTACACCGCCAGAAGCCTGTCCGGCTTTGTTTCCAAATGCGGGCTCTTGCAGAGCGGTGCGCCGCTCGGCGTCAATCAGCTCTACAAGCGGTACCGGCGCCCGCACCAAAGAACCATTCGGGAGCTGCTGGCAGCGCAAACCGACGGCAAGACCGATTTCAGCTTCGAGGAGGGCTGGATGCTTAAATTTGCGCAGGCAGTCCCCGTTAAGTTCATCGGGGTGTTCGACACCGTTGGCGCGCTGGGTGTTCCGTTCCCGATCATTCGCCGCATCTGGGGGTCGGCCTATCCCTTCCTGAATACCGG
>DASSGM010000238.1:0-5645 GCA_035693465.1 Bradyrhizobium sp.
CTATGCCGGGTCCGGCGCTGCGGTCGCGGCCTTCAACACCAAGGTCGCTCCCTTCGACGATGTACGCGTGCGGCAGGCCCTGGTGATGGCGATCGATCGCAAAAAGATGTCGCAGGCCCTTACCAATGGTTTGGCCCGGCCAGCCAGCAACCCCTACGGCGACGGCTCCTGGGTCAAGTGCAAGGACGACGGCGCGCTTCCCAACGATGTTGAAAAGGCCAAAGCGCTGATCAAGGATTACGGCAAGCCGGTCGATTTCAAGATGCTCGTGACCGCGACGCCGCGCGGGCGCAATGCTGGTCAGATCTACCAGCAGTTCTGGAAACAGGTCGGCGCCAATATGGAGATCGAGCAGGTCGATCAGGCAACCATTCCTCCGCGCGCCTTCATGCGTCAGTTTCAGTTGACCCCATGGCGTATCATTGATTCTGCCGATCCTGACGTGCAGATGTACGCCAACTTCCACACCGGCAGCCCGGTCAATCTCGCCAATTATTCCAATCCCGAGCTCGACAAACTGCTCGAACATGCGCGGACTACGGCCGACCCCGAAAAGCGTACTGAGGACTATTGCGCCATCAGCCGGCACATCAATCAGCAGGCAACCTGGTTCTGGACCTTTCAGAACACCTACTATGCGATCTCGAGCGCCAAGCTGAAAGGCTTGCCGAAGATGTACAGCGGGGTGGTCGACGTATCGAACGTCTGGATGGAATAGCCTTCCATGCTGGGATTCGTCGTTCGGAGGCTCCTGTATCTGGTGCCGGTTCTGGTCGCCGTATCGCTGCTGACATTTCTGATCGCGTCGCTGCTGCCGGGCGATCTCGCTTACGTGATCCTGGGCGACCAGGCGACGCCGGAGAAAGTCGAGGCATTGCGCCATGACATGGGGCTCGATCAGCCGATCTGGTGGCGCTATCTCGGCTGGCTGGGCAACGTGCTGCAGGGCGAATTTGGAAGATCGTTCCGTACCGGACAAACCGTGCTACAGGCGGTGACCGAGCGGCTGCCGGTATCGTTTGAGCTCATGATATTGGCTGAAATCATCGGCCTCGCCATCGGCGTTCCCCTTGCCATAGCCTGCGCCGTGCGCAGCGGCAGCGCTTTCGACCGCTTCATGACCGGGAGCGCCTTCGGCATGCTGTCCGTGCCGACATTCTTGTCGGCAATTCTGTTGATCTACCTGTTTGCGGTGGAGCTTCGTTGGTTGCCGGCAACCGGTTACGTGCCGTTCGAGGAGGATCCCGTAGCGAATCTGCGCTTCTTCGTGTTGCCCGCGCTGACGCTCGCGCTTGCCGAATGGCCGGGAATCATGCGCGTGCTTCGCTCCGACATGATCGCGACGCTGCAGGAAGACTATATCGCGATGGCCAAGGCCAAGGGATTGAAACCGTCACGCATCCTTTTCGTGCACGCGCTGAAACCCTCTTCGCTGACCCTCGTCACGATAACCGGCATCAACATCGGGCGATTGATCGGCGGCGCGGTGATCGTGGAAACAATCTTTGCCTTGCCGGGAATCGCCCGGCTTCTTGTCAGCGCGATCTATACCCGAGACCTGATCATCTTGCAGGGCGTGGTGCTCTTGGTCGCCGCGGGCTTCGTGATCATGAACTTCATTGTCGACATGCTCTACGCCGTCCTCGACCCCAGGATTCGTCATGGCCACGCTTGAGCTCAGCCTCGACGAAGAGGTCGCCGTCAGTCTGGTCAAGCGAACGCGCCGGCTAGGCCCGCTGTTCTGGGCGGCGATCGCCTGGATCATCCTCGTCTTCGCCGCCGCGGGACTTGTCGGCGTGTTGCCGTTACCCAGCCCGACCGACATGGACATGCTGGAGCGGCGGGCGCCGGCCTCGGCTCTGCACTGGCTCGGTACCGACGGACTCGGGCGGGACGAACTGGCCCGACTTGTCTACGGCGCGCGGATATCTCTCATTGTTGGTCTTTGTGCGCCTGTCATCGGGGTCACGATCGGTGGCGCGCTGGGCATGCTGGCGGGTTATTTTCGCGGCCGCTTTGAAACGTTGGTGGTCGGCAGCATGGATGTGCTGCTAGCCTTTCCGCCGTTGATCCTGGCGCTGGCGGTGACCGCCTATCTCGGGCAATCCCTGCTCAATCTTACCTGCATTCTCGGCGTGCTCGGCATTCCCGCCTTCATGCGCGTCGCGCGCGCCGCAACCCTGACACTGGCGCGGCGCGAATTCGTGATTGCAGCGCAAGCGCTGGGCGCGACGCATGCGCGCATCCTGCTGCGCGAACTGTTGCCCAATGTCTTTCTGCCGCTGGTTGCCTTCTTTCTGCTGGGCGTTGCCGTCACGATCGTGGTCGAAGGCGCCCTGTCCTTTCTGGGCCTCGGGGTACCGCCTCCGATATCCAGTTGGGGCAGCATGATCGGGGAGGGGCGCGAAAGCCTCGACGTAGCGCCGAGGCTCGCCTTCATTCCCGCGATTGCGATGTTCCTGACCGTGCTTTCCTTCAACCTGGTCGGCGATGCCCTGAGAGCGCTCACCGATCCGCGTCAGGGCGCGCTGTGACCGGGCCGGCATTGCTTGCTGTCGAGGATGTGTCGGTCGATCTGCCGACCCCGCGCGGCAATCTTCGCGCGGTGGATCGGGTCGATCTGAAAATCGGTGCCGGACGGACGCTGGGTATTGTCGGCGAATCCGGCTGCGGCAAGACCATGCTGTCGCGCGCCATCCTGCAGCTGTTGCCGAAAAAGGCGAAACTTTCGGGCCGCGTGATGTTTGACGGGCAGGATCTGGTGCGGCTTGATCCCGAACGGTTGCGCAGGCTTCGCGGCAGGTCGCTCGCGGTCGTATTCCAGGACCCGATGACCTCGCTCAATCCCGTATTGACCATCGGCACCCAGCTGATCGAAACGCTGCAGGAGCATCTTGAACTTGACAGCGTTGCCGCAAGAAGGCGCAGCGTCGAGCTGCTTGCTGCGGTCGGCATTCCCGCGCCGGAGCAAAGATTGATGCAATATCCGCATCAGCTCTCGGGTGGCATGCGGCAACGGGTTGCCATTGCTATAGCGCTGTCATGCGAACCCAAGCTCCTGATCGCTGATGAGCCGACCACGGCGCTTGACGTGACCATTCAGGCCCAAATTCTCGATTTGCTGGCGCGCGAGCAACGACGCCGGCACATGGCGATGATCCTGATCACGCACGATCTCGGCGTGGTCGCCGGCCGGACCGACGACGTGGCGGTGATGTATGCCGGGCGCGTCGTGGAACGCGCGCCGACGCCTGTGCTGTTCAAGAAAATGCATATGCCCTACACCGAGGCGCTACTTGCGGCGATACCGAAGATCGACGCCGCTCCGCACACGCCTTTGCCGGCGATTTCAGGGCGCCCGCCCGACCCGACCCGGCCGATCCAGGGTTGTTCGTTTTCCCCGCGCTGCCGCTATGCGGCCGGGCGATGTTATCGAGAGAAGCCGTTGCTCGCCGCTTCAGAATCGCCGGATCACCAATATGCCTGCTTTCACCCGATCCAGGTCACAGCCGACATCTGCGCATGATGCAGCAAATCCAGCAATCCAGTTCGCGCGATCCGCTTCTCAAGGTAGAGAACCTCGTTGTTGAGTATGCGGTGGGCGGCAAAACCGTGCACGCTGTGTCCGACGTAAGCCTGCAGGTAGCGCGCGGCGAGACGCTCGGTCTGGTCGGGGAGTCCGGCTGCGGCAAGTCCACGCTGGGTCGCGCGGTGCTGCAGTTGCGCCGGGCTGTCTCCGGGCGGGTTCTGTTCGATGGGCAGGACCTCACTGCCATGCAAGGCGATGCCTTGCGGCAGATGCGCCGGCGCGTGCAGCTTATTTTCCAGGATCCGATTGCCTCGCTAAACCCGAGGCGCCGCATCGGCGACATCATCGCCGAGCCGCTGGTGATATCGGGCGTCAAAGATCCGGAGAAGCGGCAAGAACTCGTCTGCGAGGTACTCAGCGCGGTCGGGCTCGATCCTTCTCTGGTGATCGGGCGGCTGCCGCATGAATTTTCCGGCGGGCAATGCCAGCGTATCTGCATTGCGCGCGCGCTCGTGCTTAATCCGGAATTCATCATCTGCGACGAGCCGGTTTCGGCGCTCGACGTGTCGATTCGCGCCCAGATCCTCAATCTTCTGGAAGACATGAAGGCGCGCTTTGGACTGACGCTGCTCTTCATCGCCCATGATCTTGCTGTGGTGAAAGCGGTCAGCGACCGGGTCGCCGTGATGTACCTTGGCAGGTTGTGCGAAGTCGGACCCTCGGAGCAACTGTTCGCCAGGCCGGCGCATCCCTATACCGCGCTTCTTATCGAGGCGATCCCGGTGCCCGATCCGGAGGTGCGGCCTGCCGAAAGCGTGCCGGTCGGCGAGCCGCCATCGCCGATTGCACCGCCCTCGGGTTGCCGTTTTCGCACCCGCTGTCCCAGAGCGGATCAGCGATGTATCGACGAAGTGCCGGAGCTTCGCGCCGTAGCGCCGGACCAATACGCCGCCTGCCATCATCCATTGATCGCAGCCGATTAAACCTCTAACAACGGCACGAAAACGCCCGGCATTGCCGGGCCAAGAGCAAGAATTATTGACGGGAGAGACGCGATGAAGAGTTTCCAGGTCACCGATTTCAACGCCCCTTTGACAGAGGTGGATCAGCCGACGCCGCAGCCGAAAGCAACGCAGGTGCTGATCAAGGTAAAGGCGGCCGGCGTCTGCCACAGCGATCTGCACATCTGGGAAGGCGGCTATGATCTTGGCCACGGACGAAAACCGCTGTCGCTGAAGGATCGCGGCGTGTCGCTGCCGCGAACCATGGGCCATGAGACCGTCGGCGAAGTGCTGGCGTTCGGGCCGGATGTCGGGGCTGGTGACAAGGGCGATCTCAAGGTCGGCGACGTCGCGCTGGTGTATCCCTGGCTCGGCTGCGGCAAATGCGAAACCTGTCTCGCCGGCGAAGAGAATATGTGTCTGAAGCCCAATTCGCTGGGCGTCTACTGTGACGGCGGCTACGCCGACCACATGACGGTGCCGCATCCGCGCTATCTGTTGAACCTGAAGGGGCTCGATCCCGTGACGGCTGCGCCCTATGCGTGCTCCGGTGTCACCACCTACAGCGCGCTGAAAAAGGTCGAGGCCAGTTTCAACACGCCGATCGTTATTTTCGGCGCCGGTGGCCTTGGCCTGATGGCGCTTTCACTTCTGAAAGCAATGGGTGGCATGGGCGCCATCGTCGTCGACATCGATGCGCGCAAGCGGGAAGCGGCGGAAAAAGCCGGCGCGCTTGCAACGGTTGACGGCGGCGCGCCCGATGCGCTGGAGCAACTAATCACCAAGGCCGGCGGGCCGATCCGTGCGGTGATCGATCTCGTCGGTAACGCCAAGACTGCGCAACTCGGCTTCGACTGCCTCACCAAGGGCGGCAAGCTGGTGATCGTCGGCCTGTTCGGTGGCGGCGCGCCGTGGGCGTTGCCGCTGATTCCCATCAAGGCGATCACCATCCAGGGCAGCTATGTCGGCAATCTCAGGGAGACCCAGGAACTGCTCGATCTGGTCCGCACCAGGAAGATCGCTCCGATTCCGGTGACGCCGATGCCGCTGGCCAAAGCCAACGAGGCACTGATCGATTTGCAGAAGGGCAAATTGGTCGGGCGCGCGGTGCTGAC
>DASSGM010000239.1:0-19436 GCA_035693465.1 Bradyrhizobium sp.
AACTGGATGGAGACCCTCGATGACCAGATTCACATTCCTTGGCGTGGCCTCATTTCTCTCAGCGGTGATTGCAACTCCGGTACTAGCGCAAGCAGTTATCCAGGAGCCGGGCGCATACGCCTTTCACTATCCCAACGGTGATTTGGGAATTGCATCCACGCTATCTCAGCGACGAGAAGCAGTTGTCGTCGGTGGCGGAGTAGCCGGCGCCAGCGCATCAGCACCGCCCTTCCATTCATCGGGAGCGGGACGCGAGACCGCAACCAGACCCTGGTCGGCGCCGGTAGGCCACCGCCAGCCGCGTGCAGGCGACGTTTCCGCATCGACCTCTGCATCTCAGCAGATCCTAGATCAGGAAGACGCGAACGTCGACCGCAAGATCAGCAACGTTTGCCGAGGCTGCTGAACGCCCCAACTCTCAGCTGTACGACCACCGCAAAAGTTCTGCCATTCCATAATTCAATTGAATCTTGATGCCCGTGGGACTTCCGATTGCCGCTGCGCGATCGTTCTATGCTCCGTCAACAAGAAGGGAGAAAAGTCGGAATAAGGTCTCGTCGCCGCAAGTCTTCTCTTTAGCTACGCGATCCGGTTTCGTGTCGATCCGAGAGGAAACATGCGCCAAAATCATATTCAATCCAAAAATGCGAAGTTGTTTCGCAAACTCCTGACCGCAATTCAAACGGCGCGATGTTCCCAAAACCTATTGAGGCGCATGAAAACAGCCGCGTCACTTAGCTGGGCGCGACCTCACTCGGAAACGCGGAAAACGATTGTCAGGCGGCTGCCTTCGTTCAACCGTGCGAACGATGCTTTCGCGGGCCTGCCTCGTTTTGGCAAAAATCAACCCCCGACGCGACAACTTCTCAGCAGCCAACGCGCCGGCCTGAAATCGGAACCCGGAAGGTTCTGTGTGATGGATGCTAGCTTATGCATTCAGTCGGTACCGAAGGGTTAAGATCAGGCCTGCATTACCCAGGATCATCCCGGCAGGCCAATCATCCTTGGTCGGATTCGGCAAGCGGCAACGCGCATGGCCGGTTGTTGCGGATGCTTTTGATACCGGAACGTGACAAGCGGCCGTTTCTTTATCGCAGGAACTACAGCCATCGTCAGAACCCATCAGCGGCGCTGCGAACGCGGGTCCCGATGCGACAGCTAGGAGAAGCGCAAGTCGAAGCGTCTTAATCTTTATTGTGGTCAGCCAAGACGGCCTGGATACGTCGTACGTGATGCGGTTCTGGGACATTTTCTCTCTCGCCAATCGACACCAAAGAGACTGACGTCGCTGCGGAGGAGACTCGATGCGAAATCGTTTTATTCCAGCCTTCTCGTTCAATCATGTGGGAGCGGTGTATCGACCCACTCTTCATTCAGCCATGCATTCGATCAGCCGCAATGACCAAATAAAAAGCGCCCCAGCCAGGGGTGGCGGCCGGGACGCTTTGGAGGCTCCGCCGGCCGAACGGCCCGGCGAATTTGCGTCTTAAGCGGGGCTACGCTGCCTCCAATAGCAAGACCGACATTGAGTTATTGATATTCCCGAATCCTTACGTTTCCTGCATTCTTTAAAACGCGTTGAGCGGCTTCGATCGCTTCGCGACCGCTGTTACTTGCGCAGACCGGGTTAAGGCAACGTCAGGGAGACATAATCTCGTTCGGGAACCGCGCAAGAATCAATTCCTGTTCGTAGCCTATCTGGGTACATACAAGACAAGCAGCATGCGCAGCGTCGCGCGCCTTCAATGCTTGGATGATGTCGTCGCACCCGTGCGCGGCGCGCTCGGCGAACTCCCGGCTCACATTTGTGATGGTGCCGCAGAGCTGGATTTGCAGCGCAAGCCGCGCCAGCGCGTCGATCAGCGCGGCATTTCCGGATTGCTCGGCGACGGTCTCACAAAACTCCCGATTGCGCGCAGCATAAGTTTTGATATCTGCGCCCTGCAGGGCGGTCACGGCTTCCACAAGTGTATTTTCAAGCCATCGGATGTCGCGGTCGCTCATCCGCGGGACCGCGAGCTCAACCGCGAAACATTCAAGCCGCTTGTACAGTTCGTAAAGATCCGCTGTCTCGTCGCGAGAAAAGCTGCGCACATAGAAGCCGCGGTAAGGCTTGATCTCGACCAACCCTCCCATGGCCAGGGTGCCGATCGCCTCGCGAAACGGCGTCCGACTCACTCGCAGCCTGTCGATAACCTGCTTCTCGTCGAGCCATCCGCCGCTCGGCAATTCACCGGAGACGATCAGACGCACGACCTCTTCATAGATCCTTTCCCGCAGCGTTTTCTTGGGTAGCTTTTCAAGGTCTTTGATCAGCATGAACGATGCGTCTACCACACAGCCCATTCGTGGGTTGGCACGTCCCGGCGGAGCACCTGGACGAGCTCGCCCGTCTATTTGACTTCCCGCGCCGGCGATCCCTGCGAAAATGCGCGCTCGAATGTTGCAAGATCCGCGCTGGCCAGGTCCGAAACCGCAACGTAGGTGAACTGGGCATCGCCCCAGCTTCGGACATTGTATCCCGCAATCGTTTGATCGGAGACGGATTGACCGGTCGGCAGCGTCGTCAGGCTGATTGTGTGCGCGGCATGCTTGTAAACGATCGTTGCAACCGGATCGCGGCCAACGACGTCTACGCGGCCACCGACCAGCACGAATCCCTGCGCCGCGAGGTCAGGCACCTGCGGCGATTCCGGCAGGCGCGATGTGAACCAGGGCTTGACCGTATGGCGGTCGGAAGACGCAATGTCGAATGGCTGAGTGGCCAGTTGACCCCGGATATGACCTGCAACAACCTGGCGGGCGACATCCTCGCGTTGACCGTAGCGCTCGATCGTCAGCATCACGGAACTCGAGATCACCGCGCCGAACACCGCGGCTGCAGCCAACGCCTGAAACGACCAGCTTCGACGAGTGAGACGTCCCGTCTGAGCCGGACGTGCCGCCCGACCCGAACGATCCGCGTCCAATGCAGAGTTCATGCGGGCCTGAAGACCCGGCGGCATCTCAAATTCAGGAATCGAACGAACCGCGCGCCGCAACGACAGTAACCGGTCATATCTGGACTTTAGGGATTCATCGCCAGCCAACCGCCGCTCGAACTCAATCGCGGAAGCCGGATCGAGCTCGCCGTCGTAGTAGGCGTTCATCTGCAGTTCGTCGTTATCTTTTATCGATGCAATCATAGCTTTACTTTCGATCCCCGAGTAGAGCGATCAGTAGTTGCCTGCCTCGGGACAGACGGGACATCACCGTGCCGATGGGAACATTGGTGACCTCCGCGATATCGCGATAGTTCAATTGATTCATCTCCCGCAGAACAATCACTTCGCGAAAGTGCGCCGGCAATTGTGCCAGCGCGTTCTCAACGTCCTTGGCATCGGCCTTGAAAAGCGCGATCTCCTCGGGCGTCTCAACCCTCGTCCCGTACGGGCCTTCATGCTCAAGTTCCTGTTGCTCGACAACACTCAGGTCGTCGGTAAAAACGACGGCCTTTGGTCGGTTCTTCATCAACCAGCTGTAGGCGGCGTTGCGCACGATTGTCAGCGACCACGCGCGGGCGTTGACGGCACCAAAGCTCTTGATGCCGCGAAACGCCCGCAACGCGGCATCCTGCACAACGTCTTCGGCGTCGTAGGCGTTACCGGTGAGCCATTGCGCCAGACGATAGGCTTCGGCCATGTGCGGCAGAAAGACCTCGTCGAACACCGCGCGCTCATTCTTGTGCTGCACAATCGGAACCGGCGCTTGCTGCTGGCTAGACAAACGATCTGAGCCTTCCAACCGTTGTTTTAACACAGCTTGATCAAGTTCGGTATGCCGGAAGCTCGAGCGATGTACCGATAAGGGCGTCGTCATGTCTGGCACACCCGCATTCAAGGCTTCCCGTTCATTTCACGATGACTTGCCCGACCATGTGCGGATGCAGGCCGCAGAAATAGTCGAACGTGCCGGCGCTGGTGAACGTAAACGAATAGGAGTCATCGGTGTCGAGCGCCTTCGACCGAAACGTCGTCTTCTTCTCGACGATCGTGTGCGGAATGTCGTCGTGATTGACCCACTTGACCGTGGTTCCTACAGCGACCGTCAATTCCTTGGGCGTGAAGGTGAAATTGTCGATCGTGATCTCGTTGGCATCCTTCTTCGTGGCATCCTGCGCGGCTACCGTACCAAAGGCCAGCATCGCTCCGATGGCTGGGCCCAAGAGTAACGCAGCGACCAGGCCGCGGTTAAAAACTAGCCGGGCCGCTGCGAAACGGAGTTGGCTGGTCACGACTTGCATGTGAAATCCCCGATCAACCGGCCAACGTCTTGTCGATGATCGCGAGCGGCTTGTTACCTTGCACCACACTGACGGTGGACAACCCCAGCAAGGTGCGAAGCTTGTCGGCGGGGACAAGCATCGGGCCTGGCGAAGGGGCGCTGCCGGGAGCCGGCTGTGGGAAAGCCGTCGATAGCGCGGTGTGGAAGGTCATGTTGCCTTCGACCTTCTGTGCCAGCTGGTGAATGTGTCCGTTCAGAACCGTGACTGAACCGAAGCGCTTGAGCAGGTTGAGCGCCTGCGTGCCATCCTCGGTGCCCCACCCCCATTCCTTGTAGATCACCTGCAGCGGGATATGCGCAAATACCACGATCGGCGTGCTGTTCGACCTGTCCTTCAGGTCGGCCTCGAGCCACGCGAGCTGCTCGGCGCCAAGGTTGCCCAGACCGCCGCCCTTCAAGTCGACGACATTGACTAGTCCGATGAAGTGGATGCCGTGATCGTCATAGCTGTACCAGCCGGCGCCCTTTGAACCCTTGCCGTAGCGTTCCAGATAGGCCTTGCCGCGCTCTTCGTCGATGATGTCGTGCTCGCCAGGCACCCAATGAATTGGCACGCCGGTCTCGCCAAAAACCTTGTCGGCATTATCGAATTCGACGGGCTTTGAAAGGTGCGTGATGTCGCCGGTGTGAATGATGAAAGAGGGTTTGATCGGCATCGCCTTCACCTTGGCGACGGCTTCGCGCAAGGTGCCGAGCGCATCCGGGTTCGCCGCCTTGTCGAAGCCGATGTGGCTGTCGCTCATCTGCAGAAACGTGAATCCAGTGGGTTCTGCGGCAAGCGCATCGCCGATCATGCCCACTGAATGGGGAACGCCGCCGCTGACAGCCCAAAGCACCCCGGTCCCCGCCCAGACCATGCATTCCAACACTTCACGGCGGCCCAATCCCTGTCCACGATCCTCAGAGCCCTTCTTAGCCATGTCACATCTCCCGGTGGGGCCAAACGGCTCCCAATGGAGCCGCTAAACAGGAGACTCGGCCGTTTCGGGCTTTATTCCCAAAGAATATGCAATTTCTCGAACTTCAGATTTCGCTACTGAAATCAACCGATTGCGATGGCCGCGCTCGCCAATACTCGTTGCTCGAGCGAATTCCATTCCACGATGCGCCAGGATGCAGGCCAATGCGCATTGAGCGCGATCGTCAACCGGCTCCCGGCTTGACGATGACTTTGCCTTTCATGTTCGGATGGATCGAGCACAGATAGTCGTAGTCGCCCGGGGTCGTAAAAGTGAAGGAGAACTTGGCGTCCTTGACGAGAGTCTTTGATCGGAAGCCTTGATTTGGACTTACCACGGTATGGGGCATGGCCTCATTGTTGACCCAGGTCACGGTGGTGCCGGGCGCAACGGTGATTTCGCCGGGAATGAAAGTGTTACGGTCCATGCTCACGGTTGCCACCGGACCGGTGCCAGCGCTATTCGCGTCCTCAGCGAGACAAGGGGTTGACACGAGAGCGGTGAATAGGACGGCCAGGCTCAAAGCGCGCAGAACGCCTTGCGACCTGCAACCATGGACCCCGAAGGAAGTTCGCGGATTTGCAGCGAAGTGCATTGGGTCACGGATAATCAAAGCAGTCTCCTTGCTTCAGTTCAAGCTAGCCGTGTTCGAGGGACGCCGACGCGCGCCCCCGAAACAGAGGCCAATCAGAACGGGTAGTAGCGCACCTGGGTCATGACGATGTGATCGTCGGTCTTGGGGGCTCCGCCGACGCCTGCGAAGGCGAAGCGCTGGTTATAGGAGTATTGGGCGCCGATCTTGACAGCCCCGAACGCACCCTTGAGCACCGTGTCATAGAACCCGGCGGTATACTGCCGAACCTCCGAGGTGTTGCCGTTGCAGGTGGCGGCCGGAGAGTTCTCGATATTGCAGCCGGTGTTGTTGTAGAGCGGGTTGCCGTAGCCGAATGGCACCGTGCCTACATTGGAGAATGTAGGGCGGGTTTTTTCGAGACCTGCATAGGCGTATAGATCCAGCGCAGGCGTCGTATGCCAGACCGCACCGGCCTGAAACGCGGTGATCGGAAGAAGCTGGATTGAACCATCTTGCCGCAGCGTCGCATCACTGAAAGGCGCAGCAGTGAAGCGGCCGAGCGCGCCATAGGCAGCAGAAGCGGTAAGGTCCAGTGTTCTGGGAATGATCTCCATGGCAAGATGACCGCCGAAGCTGACATTGCTGACGTCGTGATTCTCGAAGTTGAAGTGATCATAGAAGTTGCGATACAGCGCCCACCCCTCGATATGAAACTTGTTGGCTCCGAGCATCGGATCCCACGCGGCTTTCACCGTCACATCCGGCACACGATTCAGACTGAGGTTGTTGGCGTTGTTGAAAAAGCTGCCGCCGGGTCCGGTCAGATTGATCAGCAGATTGGGGTTCAGTACCCCTTGCGGGCCCACCGCTGGGGTTCCAACTGCCGCGACATTGCCACCGACAAAGGACGTTTGAGGATTTTCGGCCGAAACCGCGACCTGGAATTGCGGTCCGATCTCCTGCCAGATGCGAATGCCGGGTTGTCGCGCGGCAAGGAAGCCGGGAACGGATTCGAAATCGATCACGCCAGGCGCATCTACAGCCCTGGGATCGATCCCCACCCTGCTCGGAGCGTTGAGCGACCACGACTGACCGGCCAGAAAATGCAGACCGAGATCGGTTCTATCTATCTCGACGCTGGCCTGGCGCATTCGTGGGTTGAACGAATTGGTTGCGACGGAGTTCGCCGTCTGCGCCGCGCCCTCGAAATCGATTTCGCCGTAGCCTGCGAGATGTGTATTTGCGCCGGCGTCGCCCTCCGCCAGGAGCGAAAACCGGGTCTGGCGTGCCGAGAAGCGCGCTTCCTGGGCGTTAAAATTCCTGGCTTGACGGAATGGAATGAACGCATAGACCGAGCCGGTGTCGGAGGCGAGATTGCGCGTCCGGTAGATCCCGGCAAGATCGATCCAGCCGCCTGGCGTAAGCGTAACCCCCTTGAAACAAACCTTGCCCGCAGGACAAGGATCGAAAACGGATGGTGGGGTCTTGTAGACCGCAGGGGGCGCGACGGCAGCTAATTTTCTCCGCGTGTCGGTTTCCTTCCGGCTCTGCGCATCGACGCGCTGCTCGAGTTTTTTCAGTTTCTCCTTGAGGAGGCGAATCTCAGTCGCCGCGTCGTCGTCGGCTTTCGCCATTACTTGAGTAGTTGACAGCACGACGATGCCAAGAAGAATCCTTTTTATCAATTTCACTTGAGACCCCCTGCTCTGAGGGCGGCAGAAAACTTTCCACGCAAGGCCTGTATTTGGCTCGCGCGCGCCGCCTCTCTCAGCAAGACTCGCATTCGCGTGATGAAATTCCTCGGCACGCGTACATTTTTTTATGATCGAGACGTGCAACACCAACAATTACAAAAAGAGTCTCAGCCGGGGCATGACTGAGACTCTTCCTGGAGGTCAGACCAGCGGATCGATCAAAAAGCAGCCCAGCTTCGGGAGAAAAGCTGAGGCCAGGTGCAACAGAGATTAGGGAAGAATCGGCCCCGTATTTTCAGTTCGAAGCAACGGACAGACGGTGCCAACTCTCGCAAACACCGATTTGCATTATCACAACGGAGACTGCTTGCGAGCGGGCTTTATTCCCGCATTTCCTATCCTGTCACGCAAAAAGCCTTGCATTCCGCGTAATTGCTATATCGAAGCGAGTGATGCTTGGGGGAATAAATGGATTACGAGACCAGTCTCCTGTTCGGAACAACATAGCTAATTTTTCTCGAATCTGCAGCTCGGCAACTTAGCCGGGTTCATCATAAATCAAAACCCGCGCGCTGTTGATCAAAATAGAAATGTGATCAGCGTCTTGAGAAGAAAGAATCCGATCATGACGGATAGAACAGATATTACGACAGCGAACCGATACCGCGTAAATGGATTTGCTCATGTCATGGAAAGGATCGGTCTCGCCATCGTGGGCGCGCTATGTGGACTTTTCGTTGCTTCGCTGGTGGCAAAAGCAAATATCGAGGAGATCAATTCGATCGGAGCCCTCTTATCCGCGGTGCTGTATGGCTCAGCCGGTTTCTATATGCGAATCGACATTCCTTCATTGCCGCCCGGTGCGCCCTACCACTCTGTTTCCGGTAACCCTGCGGGTCCGTGGACGAATCCCATCGCGCTAGCGAGCGCCACCGGCACATTCCTCGCCGCGATTGCAGCATTCGTGTCGGTTTATATGATCGTTTTTGACGAGGCTCCGTCGTTCATTTGGAATCTCGGAATCGGGTTCGGGTGGCTGCTCGGCGTTCTGCTGCAACTTGCCGCCGGCACAGCGGCACGCCTTGGACGCTTCGCAGCATTATCGGCTGATACCTGCGGCGTGACGTCAATCTGGATCAACGGGATACGGCTCGGTCCCGTGGCGATTCCAACGGGCCGCCTTCGCTATTGGGCCCTGTCATTCAATACCGCATCAGACCGGCGCAATGTAGCGGACGAGGCAAAGGCTGACGACGAGCAGAAACAGCAGCGACAGGGTCACGGCCGCCGTGACTTTTCCGCCGACCCGGCCGATCACGCGCAGATCGACGCCAAGGCCTAGCGCCGCCATCGACATGATGGTGAGGATGGTTGCGATCCGCTGCAGCGGGAAAACGGCGCCGTCGGGTATCAGCGACAGCGAGCGCAGTGTCGCCAGTGCGAAGAACGCCACAATGAACCACGGCACGGTCTTGAAGAAGCTGTTCGGCTCGAACACGCCTGATGGTCGATCGCCGCGCAGGTTTCGCGCAAACACCGCAATGCATGCAACGACGGGACCGAGCATCATGACCCTTATCAATTTCACCAGGGTGCCGATGTGCGTGCTCACAAGCCCGGCCGGCACGGTCGCCGCAAGCACCTGCGGCACCGCATAGACGGTCATTCCGGCCAGCACGCCATACTGGGTCTCCGAGAGGTGCAGAAGCGGAATCAACAGAGGCAAGCCCAGCACCACGATGACGCCTAGAACCGCTGTGAAGGAAATCGAGGAGGCTACATCATCGGTACTTGCGCCAATGACAGGCGCCACCGCGGCGATCGCCGAGTTGCCGCATATCGAGTTGCCGCAGGCGATCAGGATCGAAAGGCGTACCGGCAGGCCGAGAGATCGGCTTATGCCGAAGCTTATGGCAAGCGACAGAACAACGACGGCGACGATCGCCACGAGCAGCACAGGACCTGATGCGGCGATCGCGGCAATGGACAGCGAGGCTCCAAGCAGCGCCACGGCCACCTCGAGCACCTGCTTGGCGCTGAACGCTATGCCCGCGCGCCAGCGGCTACCCGGCTCCCAGAGCGTGCGCATTGCCGTCCCGAGCAGGATCGCGAGCACGATGGCTTCGACGTAGGGGTGGCCAACAAGCGTCTCTTCGAGAGCCTGTATGGTCACCGCCACCAGCGTCAGGATTGCGCACAGCGCCATCCCCCAGGCAAGGGGTGCGGCTTTCGCAACCAATCCGGCGTAAAATCCATGATTTTTTGGAGAATCGACCTGATTGGCCACGCGCTGTCCTTCAATGAGAAGGAATTATGCGCTGGATCGGGGAAAATAGACAATATCAATTCCGAATAGCCGGTAGACAGGGGTTATGTCCCCTCGGGGCCGCATCAACATGCGGGCGGCCCGCGCCTTCGAAAAGGCGCCGTCCGATCGATCAACCTTTCAGACGGGAATCCGGTCAGGCCGTTACCGAATAGCGGCGTGTACGCTTGCTTTGGCGCTGGGAAATTCGGAAGCCGGGCTTGCCGGATAGTAGACGACCCGGGCCGAAACGATCACGATGACCAACAGCCAAAAGGCATATTGACCGATTCGGCTCAAAACCGCCGACGCCGTTTTTGCCGCTTCGCGCTCATCGCGTGCGACGTCTGGCAACACATCGCCATAGGCGTCAAACTTCTCGCTCAACATCGCCATTTTCTTCCGGCTCTCACTTGCCGTTATTTATGTCGCAAGACGGGCCGGCAAAACAATAGTCGGAACTTTCATTGTTCTGCCAACGACGAATGCTTTCTTCCCTGTTTTGGGCTGCGGACAGATGGTTTTAAGTCTGGACATCGAGGGCAGGAGATCTGCCGAGGATACGCAAGCGAAAATCGGCTTCGAAGGATCGCTGAAGCGATGCACGGCCCTGCATGAAGACGGGGACGCTCCTGAAACGGTGCACTCGCCTATGAACCGGGTAGAGTAACTGTTGAGGGGCGCTAACTTGTGCCCGGTTCTCCACGAGAGGCCAGCATGCTTTCGTCCGATTTATCGGAACGCGATATGAACTCCAAGGTCGACGCGGTCGGCATTGCCTCAACATTGCTGCTCGTCGCAGCGCTAGCCTTCCGACTTACCCAGGGAGCAGACCTTTCAGATGAATCTTATTATGCTCTCTTCATCGATGACTGGCTAAAGGGCAGCATTGCCACAAGCGCATTTCGGACCATTCATCAGACGGCGGCCCTGATCGCCTATCCGGCCGCGGTACTGTATGCGAAGGGGGTAGGCTCAAGCGACGGCCTGTTCCTGTTTCTTCGCGTGTTATTTTTGATTGGCGCTGTCGCATCGTGCTTTTTCTGGACAATTTTCTTGAAACGCCTCGGCCATCGTCTGCTGGCTTGGGCTGGAGGACTATTGGTTCTTTCTTTTGTGCCGTTCGGATTGCCCGCTCCATCGTACAACACGTTGGGACAGCAGGCCCTGTCGATAGCACTGGCTTCTTTCGGATGCGCGTGCCTTTTCGACCAACAAGCGCATAAGCAATTTTGGTGGCTTGTTGTGTCGGGCTGCGCCTGGGCCGCAGCAACGATAGCCTACCCTCCGATGCTCGTTCCGCTCACTTTCCTCTGTTTGTCCGGCCTTCTTTTTCGCGATGGCATGTTCCCAAGGCCATTGCTTTACCTGATCACGGCAGCCGCGGCGGTGGCCAGCAGTTGGTGTCTCGTGGCGTTGTCAATGACCCCGAGCCGTCTTCGTGACTGCTTCATTTTCTCTAGCACCGGCTTTGATATGGACGGCGTTCGAAGGCGATGGGCATTCGTTCACGATCTATTTGCCGCGAATCCATATTTTTCGATCCTTTGTGCCGCGGCGCTGGTTATCGGCATTGCTCGGCTAAAGTTTCCGCTCGCGTCGCGGTTGGGAACGATAGTCATGATTGCAAGTCTGTTTGTGGTCCCGACTGCTTTGTTCGTGCGCTCGCACGATGCAATTACGCTGCTCGCGCTTAGCGGTATCGGCCTTGTTTCGGGATTCAAAACCAGTGCAACCAGGGCTGAACGCACGATCGGCACTATCTACGCAACGTCTATGGTGGCAGGCTTCGTAACCTGCGCAACAGCGCACGCTTCAGTGTACAATTTTTGCATCGGTGCATTGCCGGCCGCGATACTCGCGATTCCGAATCGTCCTTGCGCGAGGTCCTTGAGCATCGCTGCCGGGTCATCCGTTTCGATCGCCATCGCCGCCGTCCTCTCCACATCCCTTTTTTTCTATTACGGCGAGTTGCCGGGACAACCGGAGTCGCCAAGAGAGCGCATATCCAAAGGCGTTTTCTCCGGCCTTTCGCTAACTCCGAACGACGCAGCTCTTGTTCATTTGATGCAAAGCCGCATAACCCCGATTTTGGAAGTGGATCAGACGGTCGCCCTGCTCGGGCGGCTACCGGGCTTGGCTCTCGCCACACCGACGCGACTGAATATGCCCAGTCCATACCCGATATTGCCTATTTCAGGCGAGGAACGACTCAAGAAGACCGAAGCATTTTACCAGGATCAGGACCGACAACCCTCGATTGTACTCATTTACCTGGACCTGTATTTCGCGGTGATCAATCCAATACCGCATTTCGAAGATCGGTATTCATTTGTGACTGAATCGAAAACACCGCTGGGCACCCTCACGGCCTTTCGGAAACGATGAAGGCGCGAACAACGGTTGCCGGCAAACGCATTGCCCTAGCGCGGTTCCATATGGCTGATAATCCTTGCTGGATTGCCAGCGAGAACGATGCGATCCGGCACGTTTGCTACCACCACCGCTCCTATCCCTACAACTGCATGTCGACCGATCGTGATTTCTTCCCGACATACCGCGTTGGCGCTGATGTGTGCGCCTTCGCCGACGGAACATCTTCCCATGATAGTGGCATTAGGTCCGATGAACGCAAATTCGCCCAATCGAACGTCATGACTGATGTAGCTTCCGCCGCGAACACAAATGTGCCGGCCGCCGATAACGCCTGGCTCGATTACCGCGCACGCTCCTACAAAACTGCCCGTTCCGAGTTCGACGCCTTCGGCGATGACTGCAGCGGGATGGATGACGGTGGCGCATCGGTCGTCAGGAATCCCGAGCGCAGCAAGGCGTTGCAGGCGCACGGCTGACTCCTTTGCTTTTGGAAACGCACTGATAAACTTGGCATTCGGAGGACACTCACGCCATCGGTCGAAAGGCCCAAGGACAGGATGGCCGACGAAGCGTGCGCCTTGAGGCGCGAAATCGTTCAGGAAGCCAAGGATTACATAGGGGCTGAATTCACGAGCCGCTCGCACAGCCTCGGCAATGATAACGCCGGTGCCCTCTCCACCAAGAATGACGAGAGGCTGGCTCATCGGCCTTCGCCACGACGGACTGATTGCGGCCGGCGGAACGTTTCGTCCGTCGCCGTCATGTTAGGCGGCCTCCAATCCGCAGTGTACCAACTCAATTCGATGTCGTATCGGCTTCGGCACTAGGTTAAGCCGCTGTTCGGCGACACAACGCAACATTCGCAGTCCGGCGCCGATACGAAGAAGGGTCGTATAGGTTGTAGTTTTGCTCCTTGCACGCTCGGTCGGGCAACTGCAGCATTTCAGATTTGCCAAGCCGATCATCGCAACCAGGGATACGCTCACTACCCTTAGATCGAGCAGCCGCTCAACGGCGTCTCTGCGGATGGCAAAGAACATTCCAGCGTTTTCGGGAACACTGACCAACCAACTGAGCAACGACCGATAGCTGCGCCCGGAGAATGTGCGCCCTAAAGCCTGATATACGCCTCGCCTGCCTCCGAACACTACGTCGTATCCCTTCGCCGCCTGAAGCAATGTCGCGACAGTCTCCGGCGGGTCCTGCAGATCCTGATCGAGAACGACACACCAGAAGCCCTGGGCCTCACGCAGGCCAACCAGTGCGGCGGTATGTTGACCCATATTCTGCGGCATCCTAAGTCCCTTCACGACCAAGGGATACTGGCTCCGCAATTTCTTTACGATAGACCAAGAGTCGTTCTGGGAACAATCATCCACCAAGATGATTTCGCTTGCGCAATCGAGAAGCGCCACGGCCGCTTGTACCCGCCTAACCAACTCCGAGAGCAATTCGGGGCGTTGGTATACGGGAACAACGAAGCTAATGTGAGACACGCAAACCCCGCCCTTCTGGCCTCAAGGCACGTGAACCCACGCGGAGATCGATCTCAACCCGGGTGCGTTGAAAGGCGACGTTGTGCCGTTGCGGCAATTCAGCCTATATAGGTTGCATTCACCTGCGAAATCCGGCCGGCGAGCTTAAAAACAGACCATTTGGTTCGTCATGTCAACACATCCTGCGCCGGCGCGATGATTGGGCCGCTATCCATACCCGCACGACGATGCCTCGTGTGTCATGCCGACGAACCGATCGCCCCAAATGAGCCGGTCTGGCCCCTTGGATGGCAATGCGCCTTCTGCGGCAATGTGGTCCCGCAACAGGATGGCATCCTTCTCTTTGCGCCCGAACTAGCGGACACTGTCAGCGGCTACGACCCGAAAAAGTTTGAACGTCTTTCTGAAGTCGAGGCGAAACATTTCTGGTTTGTGGCGCGCAACGAATTGATCCTCGGACTCATCAAGAAATTTTTCCCTGATGCCCGCCGATTTATGGAGATAGGTTGCGGTAACGGCAATGTGCTGCGCGCCGTTGCCACGCTGCGATCATGGGAACGTCTTGTGGGCTCCGAGTTACATCCAGCCGGCCTTGCCTATGCGCGAGAACGTCTGCCCCAGGCAGTCGAGCTCGTCCAAATGGACGCGCGCAACATTCCGGCCACGAACGTTTTCGATCTTACCGGCGCATTTGATGTCATTGAACATATCGCCGACGATGAGGCAGTCTTGCGCGGGCTGCGCGCGGCCACGAAAACCGGAGGTGGGACCATCATTGCCGTCCCCCAGCATCCATGGTTATGGAGCAGCGTCGACGAGGAAGCCCATCATCAAAGGCGCTACAGCCGGCGCGAGCTTGAGGTCAAACTTCGACGCTGCGGCTTCGATATCGTTTTTTCTACTTCATTTACGGCGCTTTTACTCCCGCTCATGGCTGCGAGCCGTCTTAAGACAAGGCTTGGGCGTGCGAAAAAACAACCGAGCATCGAGTTTGCGATCGCGCCTCGTATCAACGAAATCCTCATTGCGATCTTGCGAATGGAGATTCGTATGACGCTCGCCGGATTTAACTGGTCCGCGGGCGGAAGCAGGATCGTCGTTGGGCGAGCGATATAGAAGCTTCATCAGGGAATAACAGCGACCATCGAATCAGCAGTATTTGCAGTTGAACGTGGACCTGCATCAGGAGTGAATGTTATCTGGACGCACGGTTAACGGTCGGAGGCAATGCTTCACTGCCGCCATCCGGAACTCCTGTCAGACGCTGCCGAGGGTATCTCGCGGCGGGTCAAGCCGAAGATGGTAGCCGCTCAACCGCGGGACCACAAAATTCTGCGCGCCTTATTGCGGGGCGTAGGAAAACCTGAAATGACCAAACCGTTGAACTAACTGGTCGGAGTGGCAGGATTTGAACCTGCGACCCCTGCGTCCCGAACGCAGTGCTCTACCGGGCTGAGCCACACTCCGACAAGAACGCGGCTTATAACCTTGGGTTTCGGATACCGCAAGAAGGCGAATTGAGGACGCTAACGCCCGTGAATGTGGGCCTGAAAACGCAGATTCTGCCCCCCGGCGAGGGCGCCGTGGCCGCGGCCGCCCGTGCGCTTGCCGATGGCGGGCTGGTCGCGTTCCCGACCGAGACCGTCTATGGCCTCGGGGCCGATGCCACCAATGCCGCGGCCATTGCGCGGCTCTATCAGGCCAAGGGCCGGCCTTCGTTCAATCCGCTGATTGCCCACGTCAGGGATCTCGCGGCTGCACGGCTTGTCGCCCGCTTTGAGGCGCGCGCGCTCGCGCTGGCGGAAGCATTCTGGCCGGGCCCGCTGACGCTGGTGCTGCCGAAGACAATAGACTGCACGGTTGCCGACCTCGCCACCGCGGGTCTCGATAGCATCGCGCTCCGGGTACCCGCCCATCCGCTGGCGCAGGCGATCTTGCGCGCGTTTGACAGACCGGTGGTCGCGCCATCGGCCAATCTGTCAGGCCACGTCTCGCCGACGACGGCGGCGCATGTGCAAAGCGACCTCGCAGGGCGCATAGATCTGATCGTCGATGGTGGCGCGGTAGCAGTGGGCATCGAATCCACCATTGTCGGGTGTTTTGACGAACCGATGCTGCTGCGCCCCGGCGGAGTGCCGCGCGGCGAGATTGAACGCGTGCTGGGCCATGCGCTGGTGCAGCCGCCCGAGGATGCCGACAACAATACAAGCCAGCCGTTGGCGCCGGGCATGCTGGCCTCGCATTACGCGCCGCGCACGCCGCTGCGGCTTAACGTGGAGAGGGTCGAGGCCGATGAGGCGCTGCTGGCGTTCGGTCCCGCTGCGGTGCCGGGCGCAGATAGAGCGAGCGCGGTGATGAATTTGTCCGCGCAAGGCGATCTTGACGAGGCCGCCGCCAATCTTTTCGGTTATCTTCGCGCGCTCGACGCCAGGGGCGCGCGCGCCATCGCTGTGATGCCGGTGCCGGATGACGGGCTCGGCGAAGCACTCAACGATCGGCTGCGCCGCGCTGCCATGGGGCGGAAATGAGCAAGCGCAAGGAGACAAGAACGAATATCGTCAAGCCAGCAGCGCCGCCGCTATCGCCCGAACTGATCGCGCGTTTTCGCAAGATTGTCGGCGACAAATATGCGGTGACCGACGCCGCTGACATCGCTCCCTACGTCACCGAAGAGCGTGACCTGTTTCACGGCCGCTCGCCGCTGGTGCTGCGGCCAAGCTCTACGGCGGAGGTCTCCGCGATCTGCAAGCTTGCCAGCGAACACCGGATCGCGCTGGTGCCGCAGGGCGGCAATACCGGTCTTGTCGGCGGCCAGACGCCGCATCATGGCGAGGTCGTCGTCTCGATGCGGCGGATGGACAAAATCCGCGACGTTGACACCGCATCCAACACCATGACCTGCGAGGCCGGCGTAGTGCTGCAGATCGCGCAGCAGCGCGCCAGCGAGGTCGACCGGCTGTTCCCGCTGTCGCTCGGCGCAGAGGGAAGCTGTACCATCGGCGGCAATCTCTCCACCAATGCCGGCGGCACCACCGCGCTGGCCTATGGGGTGGCGCGCGAGATGGCGCTCGGTCTCGAAGTGGTGCTCCCCGACGGGCGCATTCTGAACGGGCTGTCGAAGCTGAAGAAGGACAATACCGGCTACGATTTGCGCAACCTCTTCATCGGCGCCGAGGGCACGCTCGGCATCATCACCGCGGCGACCCTAAAATTGTTTCCAAAACCGCACGCGGTGGAAACCGCCTTGGTCGGCCTCAAATCGCCGGCGGCAGCCCTGAAGCTGCTCTCGATCTCGCAGAACGAGGCCGCAGGCACGCTTACCAGTTTCGAGCTGCTTTCAGATATAGCGGTTGATTTCAGCGTGCGACATGGCATCGACATCCGCGATCCCTTGACCAGCAAGCATCCATGGTACGTGCTGATGGAGCTGTCTTCTCCACGCAAAGACGCCCGCGCCGCGCTGGAATCGATCCTGGCACAGGGCATGGAGCAGGCCATCGTCGACGACGCCGTGATTGCAGCGAACCTTGCCCAGCGTATGGCGTTCTGGAAGCTGCGCGACGAAATTTCCGCGGCGCAAAAGCCGGAAGGCGGCTCGATCAAGCACGACATTTCGGTGCCGGTCGCCGCGGTGCCTGATTTCATCGAACAGGCCAATGCAGCCGTGGTGAAGTTGATTCCGGGCGCGCGGCCGGTGCCGTTCGGCCATCTCGGCGACGGCAATATTCATTACAATGTCAGCCAGCCCGTTGGCGGCGACTCCGCGGATTTTCTTGCTCGCTGGCACGAGGTCAATGCGGTGGTATTCGATATCGTGCTGCAGATGGGCGGATCCATCTCCGCCGAGCACGGCATCGGCGTGCTCAAGCGCAAGGAATTGCCCCAAGTGAAAGACAAGGTCGCGATCGAGCTGATGCGTTCCATCAAGGCGATGCTCGACCCGCTCGGTATCATGAACCCGGGCAAGGTGCTGTAGTGCACCTTTCACTACCGTTCCTGCAAACTAGAACAATGACCCCTGTCCTTCATCTTCTGACGTCGGCAGCGGTTTGCGCGGCGCGGGCTTTTTCGGCGGGCTCGGTTGCTCGGCCGCCACCTCTTCCGCCGTAATCGGCTGGATCAGTTGCGCGTCGTCATTGGCGGCGCGATTGACCCGGATCGAGACCTCGTGCCAGGCGAACTCGCCGTCGGCCGGCGCGGTCAGCAACCCCATCGCCGCCTCGGCATCGTGAGCGCCGCAATCCAGCCAGCGATCGAAATCGCCGGGTGCTATCGTCACCGGCACCCGGTCATGCAGCACCGCGAGATCGGCGCTTGCCGGTACGGTGACGATAGCCACCGTATCGAGTTCCTCGCCGTTCGGGCCGATCCAGGTTTCTGCCAGCCCCGCAAAGCCGATCGGAGCTCTGTCGCGGCGATAGACGAAGTGAGGCCGCTTGCGCTTTCGGAAGTCCTGCCATTCATAATAGCCGTCCGCCGGGATCAGGCAGCGCCGCCGCTTCATCGCGTGCTTGAAGGCCGGCTTTTCCATTATCGTTTCCGCGCGCGCATTGAACAGCAGGCTGAATTGGCGCGGGTCCTCGACCCAGCCGGGCAACAGGCCCCATCGCATCAGGCGGAAATGCCTGACGCCGCTTTCGACGATGATGACGGGTATCGGCTGAGTCGGCGCAATGTTATGTCTTGGCGGGAAACCGGGCTGTTCGATATAGCCAAAAATCTGCCGCAACGCCGCTGGTGGCGAGGTGATTACGAAGCGTCCGCACATTCTCTGGTCCAGGTAGACATCCGTTCAGCACCTTTTAACCCCAACCATCAACACTGCGGCAGATGACGTCAACCGCTTCCAAACCCTCGCGATCAGACCGCCAGACGGGCCCTGATAAGGAAGTCCGGGCGGCGCGGTTGCGAGCGGCCAACATCAACCCCCGCACCGGGCTTGCCACCGACTATCTGAATCATTTCAACGAAGCCATCATGCTGCTTGAGATGATTCCGGATATGCCCGAATGCGCCGAGGATTTTCTGCTATGGTACCCGCTGTCCTATCGCGAGCATTTCATGGCGTCGCATTTCAAGGCGCGCGACCTCGCGATCGAGGCCTATGAATCCGCGGATGAACATATTCGGGTCGAATTCGACAACATCACCGGCGCAATGACTTCGATACTCACCGCGGTGGGGGCTGCGATGCGCGAGGTCCGGCAGGACAAGACCCGCGCCAGGCTGGCCGAGCAGGCCACCGGCTGGGTCAAGCCGCTGGTCGCGCTGGCGGGCGGTATCATCAATGGCGGCGCCGAGGCCGACGTCGACTACATCATGACTCACTGATGTCAGCGCCTGTCCCGCCCTCGCATCCCCAGCTGGCGGTCAGTGCCGCGATCTTTCGCGACGGAAAGATCCTGCTGGTGCGGCGCGCCAGATCGCCGGCCAAGGGTTTTTATTCGCTGCCGGGCGGCCGGGTCGAATTCGGCGAATCCCTGCACACCGCCCTGCATCGCGAGGTCGATGAAGAGACCGGCATCAAGATCGATATCTTGGGGCTCGCCGGCTGGCGCGAAGTGCTGCCCTCGGCCGGCGGCGGCGGACACTATCTGATCATGTCCTTTGCCGCGCGCTGGAAGGCGCTGGAACCGGTGCTCAACGACGAGCACGATGACTTCAAATGGCTGAAGCCGGACGAGCTTGGCGAGCTCAAGATGACTGGCG
>DASSGM010000240.1:0-16252 GCA_035693465.1 Bradyrhizobium sp.
GCGAGAAGTCCGGTCAACCGGTCGATGTGTGCCGCCGTCTTGCTTACATCATGGGGACCTCGGCCTGCATCATGGCGACAACGTCCGAGCCTTGCTTCGTCCCTGGCGTTTGGGGTCCCTATTTCTCCGGAATGGTTCCTGGATACTGGCTCAACGAGGGCGGCCAGTCAGCGGCCGGCGCGGCGATCGATCATCTCGTAAGCTCTCACCCTGCCTATAACGAGGCCATCGCGGCTGCGCATGGCCAAGGCGTGGGAATTCTGGAATTTCTCGAACGGCGCATCGTGTCGCGCTCGAAAAGCACGGGTGAGGCGGCGTTGTTCGCCCGCGACATCCACGTGCTTCCCGAATTTCTGGGCAATCGTTCGCCCTTTGCCGATCCGGATTCGCGCGCGATCGTCGCAGGGATGGATCTTGACGTCGACATCGGCTCGATAGAGCGGCTGTTCGTTGGGGGACTGTGCGGGCTGGCTTATGGCCTTGCGGATGTTGTCGAAGCCCTTCGCTCGCACGGTGTCAATAGCGACCTGATGGTGATCAGCGGCGGCGCAGGGCGGAGTCCGCTGGTCCGCCAGATCATGGCCGATACCACGGGCCTGACCGTTGCCGCTCCGGAGACCCAGGAGCCCGTGCTGCTCGGAGCCGCCATGCTCGGTGCGGTCGCCGGTAACGTTTACGGATCGATCGGCGAGGCCATGGCCTCGATGTCGGCGATCGGCTGCTTGAGCGAAAAGACCGCGCCCGGAGTAGCCGACTTCCACCGGACCAAGCGAGAAGTCCATGGACTGATGCGGAGACTGGACCGCGAAAGCCGCGATGCGATGCACTGGATCGGATTAGCCGCCGGCGTTGATGTGAAAAACTGAGAGATGTTGCTGAGTTGCGGAGACGCCTTGATCGATTTCCTGCCCGTCCGATCGGTGGACGGGCGCGACGCCAGCGTGCCCGTGGCGGGCGGTTCCTGCCTCAACATCGCCGTCGGCATGGCGCGTCTCGGTGCACCGGCAGGGTTCGTCGGCGGCATCTCGAACGATCTTTTCGGCCACATGATTGCCGACCACGCCTTGGCCTCCCAGGTCGACCTTCGATATGCGACGCGCAGCGCGCACCAGACCACGCTCGCCTTCGTCCGCACGGTTGGAGGTGAGCCAAAGTATGCTTTTTATGACGAGGCGACTGCGTCCCGAAACTGGATCTATCGACGCGGCTCGATTCCGTTCGATGAAATCGAGGCCGTTCATGTCGGATCGACCACGCTTGCCGACGACCGGGGAGCAGCCCAAACAGTGGGTTTGGTCGAGGATGCACGTGGATCGGTCATCATCTCGTTCGATCCGAATTGCAGGCCGAAACTGGTCAAGCACAAGCCGCGTTACGTCGAGCAGATGGATGCATTCGCCGCCGCTTCCGACATTGTGCGGATGTCGGATGTCGACTTCGAATTTCTCTATGGCGGCAGCGACCACGCGGAGAAGGCGAGGTCCCTGATCAAAGCGGGTGCGAGCCTGGTCGTCGTGACCCGCGGAATCAAGGGAGCTCAGGCTTGGCATGGAGAGGCGGCAGCGGTTGAAGTCCAGGCACCAACGGTGAAAGTCGTGGATACCATCGGCGCCGGTGACAGTTTTCAAGCCGCGTTGCTGTTTGCCTTGCGCGCCATCGGGCGGATCGGAAAGCAAACTCTGGCTCAGATGAATTCCGGGGAGCTTGCTCGCGTCCTGTCGTTTGCGTCAAGCTGCGCGGCCTTCACCTGTGGGCGTGCCGGCGCCGATCCGCCGCGACGATCGGAAGTCGGCGCGGCTATGTCTCGCCTTCTTCCCGACACGCGCGAATGACGGTCCTGCCGGCGAGGTGGTGGGTTGACAACGCTCGGTCGTACGTACCTCCTTCGGATGCAGTGTTAGAACATCGGGGAAGCCCACCAATGGCAGATATATCGAAGAAATCATCAACTGATTTGCGTGTTGCAGTTGCAGGGTTAGGAGCCATTGGAAAGAAGGTCGCCGAAGCGCTGGACCAGGGAATCAACGGCTTGGTTCTCTCCGCTGTCTCCGTGCAGAATTTCGAGAAGCATCGAAGCCGGCTCGGCAAGTTAACAAGCAAGCCTGCCGTTCTACCGATCGAAGCGCTGTCAGATGCCGCCGACATTGTCATCGAATGCGCGCCGAGCAGGCTGATGAGGTCGATCGTTGCTCCGTTCGTCGAAACCGGAAAGACCGCGGTCGTTCTCAGCGCTGGCGCCTTGCTGGACCATGAGGACCTTATCGAGCTTGCAAAACGTAATGGCGGTCAAATCGTCGTACCGACCGGTGCACTGATTGGTTTGGACGCGGTGACTGCAGCGGCTGTCGGGAAAATCCAGTCAGTGCGGATGGTGACACGAAAGCCGATCCTTGGACTCCTCGGCGCGCCCTATATCGTCGAAAGGAACATCGACATCGAACGCATTGCCGAACCGCTCAGAATATTCGAGGGTACGGCGCGCGAAGCCGCAAAAGGATTTCCAGCGAATCTGAATGTCGCCGTCGCCTTGTCGCTTGCCGGGATAGGTCCAGATCAGACCAGGCTTGAAATTTGGGCCGATCCTGCCGTGACGCGCAACATACACCGTATCGAGGTCGAATCCGATTCCGCGCGCTTTTCGATGGCGATCGAGAATATCCCGTCAGAAAATCCAAGGACAGGCCGCATCACAGCATTGTCAGTGATCGCTTACCTTCGCAAGCAACGTGCATCGCTGCGCGTCGGCACCTGACCGGGCAGGCGAAACGACACCACCTGTTTTACACATGCACCGCGGTGCGAACCCGGCCTGCGTTGCCGAATACCCTCAGATATCGCTCGACTTCGGACGGCTCACCGGTGGCCTTTTCCGGATTGTCCGAGAGTTTCACCGCCGGGCGGCCGTCGACCGACGTCACCTTGCAGACGATCGAGATCGGATCGAGATCGACCGAGCCGTCCGGCGCGCATCCCACGAAATCATTGGTCAGGTTGGTGCCCCAGCCGAAACTGATCCGCACCCGGCCGGCGAAATGACGATAGGTTTCTTCGATCGAACCGACATCCATGCCGTCGGAAAAAACCAGCAGCTTCTCCCTGGGATCGCGGCCCTTTTGCTTCCACCATTTGATAATTTCTTCGCCGGCCGCGATCGGCGGTGCGCTATCGGGGCGAAAACCGGTCCAGTCCGCTACCCATTCCGGCGCATCGCGCAGGAATGGTTTAGTGCCGTAGGCGTCGGGGAGGGCGATCAAAAGATTGCCGCCATAGGTATGGCGCCATTGATCGAGAATACGATATGGCGCCCAGCGCAGCTCATTATCGTCATTCGCCAGCGCCGCGGCGACCATCGGCAATTCATGTGCATTGGTTCCGATAGCTTCGAGGTCGTTGTCCATCGCCAGCAAGACATTGGAGGTGCCGGTAAAGGAAGGTCCCAGACCTTCCTTGACAGCCTCGACGCACCAGCGTTGCCACAGAAAACCATGGCGCCGCCGCGTCCCGAAATCGGATAGCCGCAAGCCTTCCAGTTTGCGCAGACGCTCGACCTTGCTCCAGAGTTTGGCCTTGGCGCGGGCATAGAGAACGTCGAGGACAAACCGGCCTTGCCCTTTTACCACCTGGCGCGAGCGCAACTCGTTGAGAATGGCGAGCGCCGGAATCTCCCACATCGTGGTATGCGTCCAGGGCCCATGGAAATGCAGTTCGTACTGGCCTTCGACCTTGCGGAGCTCGTATTCGGGCAGCTGGAACGTGGCGAGCCAGTTGATGAAGTCGGGCGAGAACATCTGGGTCTTGCCGTAGAAGGTATTACCGGCGAGCCAGATCAGCTCTTTCTTGGTCAAGCGGATGGTGCGGGCGTGGTCGAGCTGGGCGCGAAGCTCGCCCTCGTCGATCACCTCGGCGAGGCGCACATGCCGGCTGCGGTTGATGACCGAAAAGGTGACCTGCTGGTTCGGGTAGAAATCCCGAATCATTTGCTGCATCAGTAGCTTGTAGAAATCAGTATCGAGCAGGCTGCGCACGATCGGATCGAGCCGCCAGCCGTGATTGTAGGTCCTGCTTGCAATGTCTGTGACTGCCATCTCGGAACACTATCGCGCCGGAAGCCGCCCAACCAGTGGCTTTCGGGTGGGCGAGCCATGCCAAACCACCGCCCAAAGCCAGGTCGCCGCATAGAAAAAGCGAGCCTAATCCAAACCCGCGCGGCGGAAGGCTTCCAGATAGTGCTCGCGGTCGGCGTCCAGCTTCCACGGCAACTGGTTTGCGATCCAGGCGAGAGAGATATTGGGCTGCGCCCGGCGCAGCTCTTGCAGCGCCGCCGTCGCCACCTCGGCCTGGCCGGACATAGCGGCGGCCACCGTCAGTACCCGGTAGGCGCCGGTGAAATCGCCGCGCTGACGGATCGCCTCGCGCGCCAGGGAGATAGCTTGCTGGTAGTTTCTTCCGACGAACTGCGCGTAGGCGGCGACTCCGTAATAGATCGCGGAAGAAGGGTCGCGCGGGCTCAGTCGAATGGCACGTTGCGCGGCTTCGTGAGCTTCCTGCCAACGCCCGCAGTAAGACAGCGCCAGGCCGAAGTAACCCTGAGCCAGCGAGAAGTTCGGGTTGAGCTGCAACGCCAGCTCGAATTCGGCGAGCGAGTCGTCGAGGCGCCGTGTGGAAAAATAGACGCTGCCCAGCGCATTGTGCGCCCAAGGGTCCTCGCTGTCGGCCTCAACCGCGGCCAGCGCCGCTCGCTCGGCGATCGGCGCAACCGAGTGTAGGTCCGCCCAGCCCAAATGCACGCCGGACATATGGCTGGTGGCGAGCACGGAGAGCGCCTGACCGTAGTTTGGATCGATCGCAATGGCTTTTTCCAAGAGTGCCTGCGCGACCACATTGTCCTGCCGCGTCACGCGCCAGTAATGCCACAGCGCCCGCATCACCAGATCCCAGGCGTCCAGACTGTTTGGCGGTTTGCGCCGGGCGCGAAAATTCTCCGCGGCATAGATCTGCGGCTCGATCGCAGCGACAATCGCCTCCGTGATCTGATCCTGCACGGCGAATACATCGGCGAGATCGCGATCGTAGCGTTCCGCCCAGATGTGGCTACCGCTTGCGACATCGTTGAGCTGCGCCGTGATGCGGACGCGGTCGCCACTCTTGCGCACGCTACCTTCGAGCACGTAGCGCACACCGAGTTCCTCGGCGACCTGCTTCAGGTGTACGGCCTTGCCCTTGTAGGTAAACGAAGAGTTGCGTGCGATCACGAACAGCCATCGCAGCTTGGATAGCGCGGTAATAATGTCCTCGCTGATGCCGTCGGAAAAATATTCCTGTTCCCGGTCTCCGCTCATGTTGTTGAAAGGAAGCACGGCGATCGCCGGCCGATCCGGCAACGGCAGAGCCGAAAGCTCGAGACTTCTTTCCGTCAGCCGTCCGGCCGCTCGGTCTTTGTTCGATGGCTCATGCACGGTGCCGACGAAGCGAAGCCCCTTTCGTGAAATTGTCCGGATCAGCCTTTGCTCCCTTCCGCTGTCGCCGACGGCAGTTCGCGCGGCGTTGACGCGGCTGGTGAATGTCGAATCGGAAACGGTTCGGCCGCCCCAGACCAGGGCGATCAGATCCTCTTTACTGACGACGCGGTCGCGGTTCTGCACCAGGTAGACCAGCAGGTCGAAGACTTGCGGCTGCACCGATATTGGCGCCCCGTCGCGAAGCAGCTCGCGACGTCCGGTATCAAGCGTTTGATTGTCAAAGATAAATTGCACGCCGCTTCCCCCCGGACTGGGTCCGTTCTCAAGGAATAATCAGGCCTGTCTCAAGGATAAATCATACGCCGGGCAAGGCCTTCAGCTCGCCGTTCCGGCATCCTGAACAGACCATTATTACGATTCCAATCATTGCCTGTGGAGATAATCATGACCGAATTTCAAGCCATTAGCCCAGACCTGCAGGGAAATCGAATTCCAAAATTCGTGGCATTCCTCTACGGCCTCGTCGCCTATTCCACGTTCTTCGCCACCTTCCTTTATGCCATCGGGTTCGTAGGGGGTATGGCGGTGCCCAAGACGATCGACACCGGCTCACAATCGCCGGCAATGCAGGCACTGGTCGTAAATCTGCTCTTGATGTCGCTCTTCGCGGTTCAGCACAGCCTGATGGCGCGCAAGCAATTCAAGCAATGGTGGACGCAATACGTGCCGAAATCGGTCGAGCGCAGCACCTACGTGCTGTTTGCCAGCCTGATACTCGATCTATTGTTCTGGAAGTGGCATCCGATGCCGGCAATTGTTTGGCAGGTCGATAACCCAAACGTCGCCGTGACAATCGCGACGCTATCATTGTTTGGCTGGGCGATCGTGCTTACCAGCACATTCCTGATCAATCATTTCGAGCTGTTCGGATTGCATCAGGTCGCCAATAATCTTGCCGGCCGGGACATGCCGGCTCCGCGATTCCGCACGCCGCTGTATTACAAACTTGTGCGGCATCCGCTCTACCTCGGCTTCATCATCGCATTCTGGGCGGCGCCCACGATGACTGTTGGCCATCTGCTGTTTGCGGCGGTGACCACGGCCTACATCTTCGTCGGCATCTTTCTCGAAGAGCGCGACCTGGTCGATCTCTTCGGCGACGATTACCGCAACTACAAGAAGCGGGTTTCGATGCTGTTGCCCTGGCGCAGATCGGCCTGATCCATCAACCAAGTGTAAGTTCAATATAATGAATCAATATAGTGAAAGGTATTTTTTGACACATTCAGGAAGCTGTTTTTGCGGCGCGGTCAAAGTCGAGGTTGCTGGTTCACCGGTAGCCATGGGTTACTGCCATTGCCGTTCGTGTCGTTCATGGTCCAGGGCGCCTGTGACCGCTTTTAGCCTCTGGAAGCCGGAGGCCGTGCGGATCACATCGGGTGCAGAACGGGTCGCGACCTTTTCGAAGACGGCAATGAGCCAGCGCAAATATTGCGCGAAGTGCGGCGGACACCTGATGAACACCCATCCGCCGCTTGGCCTCGTCGACGTGTATACCGCGACGATTCCGACACTCGCCTTTGCTCCCGGTGTTCACGTCAATTACGCCGATACGGTACTGCCCATGCGGGACGGCCTGCCGAAGCTGAAAGACTTCCCGGCGGAGTTTGGCGGTTCCGGCGAGGCAATGGCGGAGTAACCGTCGGTTTGCGACAAAAGGCGACCGGCGATGTTGCGGATGCTGCCGTGCACCGCCGGCCGAACACAAGCTTCTCTCGCCGGCTGGAGCGCCGCTGCGAGGGCATGCGCCTGGTCAGATGCCGAAAGAAGGAAGACTACCCCAAACCTGCGCGCCGGAAGCCTTCCAGATAGTGCTCGCGGTCGGCGGCCTGCTTCATTGGCAGTTCGTTTGCGATCCAGGCCAGCGTAACATTGGGTTGCGCTCGACGCAGTTCCCGCAACGCCATGCTGGCGACGTCGTTTTGTCCGGCCATGCCGGCGGCAGCGGTGAGCACGCGATGGCCGCCGACGAAATCGGCACGCTGCCGGAGAGACTCGTGCGCAAGGCGGATGGCCTCGTCGTAGTTGCGTCCGGTGAACTGGGCGTAGGCGGCAATGCCGTAATAAAGCGCAGAGAACGGATCGCGCGGGCTAAGCCGCAGCGCGCGGCGCGCGGCCAAGTCGCCTTCTTGCCAGCGCCCGCAATAGCTTAGCGCCGCGCCGTAAAAAGCCTGGGCCAGCGAGAAGTTCGGATTGAGCCGCAATGCCAGTTCGAATTCGGCCAGCGAGTCGTCGAAACGCCGCGCGAACAGATAAACGTAGGCCAGCCCATGATGCGCCCACGGGTCCTCGCTGTCGGCCTCAACCGCGGCCAGCGCTGCGCGCTCGGCGACCGGCGCCGCCGTCGCCACGTCTCCCCATCCCATATGAGCGCCGAAGATATGGCTGGTAGCCAGCACGCCGAGCGCCTGCCCATAGTTCGGGTCGATGGCGATGGCTTTTTCCAATAGCGCCTGCGCGACCATATTGTCCTGCCGCGTCACGCGCCAGAAATGCGACAGCGCCCGCATCACCAGATCCCAGGCATCGAGGCTGCCGGGCGCCTTGCGCCGGGCGCGAAAATTTTCCGCCGCATAGAGCTGCGGCTCAATCGCGGCCACGATCGATTCAGTGATCTCGTCCTGCACCGCGAAGACGTCGGCGAGGTCTCGATCGTAGCGCTCCGCCCAGATGTGGCTGCCGGTCGAGACATCGTTGAGCTGCGCCGTGATTCGGACGCGGTCGCCGCTTTTGCGCACGCTGCCCTCGACCACGTAGCCGACGCCGAGCTCCTCGGCGATCTGCCTCATGTGCACGGACTTGCCCTTGTAGGTAAAGGAAGAGTTGCGCGCAATCACGAAGAACCAGCGCAGCTTCGACAGCCCGGTAATGATGTCCTCGCTGATCCCGTCGGAGAAATACTCTTGCTCGAGGTCGCCGCTCATATTGACGAACGGGAGCACCGCGATTGCGGGCCGGTCCGGCAGCTGCAGTGCCGCGTGCGCCGGCTCTTGGATCGTATCCGGCGGTGAATCCAAGGCATCTGCCGGCTCGGGTCCGTCCGGTTGCATCTTCACGTCGCCGACGAAGCGCATGCCCTTGCGCGGCACGGTACGGATTAACTTTTGCTCTTTGCCGCTATCGCCGATCACCTTTCGCGCCGCATTGATGCGGCTGGTCAGCGTCGAGTCCGAGACGATCCGGCCTTCCCATACCGAGGCGAAGATTTCGTCCTTGCTGACGACGCGGTCGCCGTTCTGCGCCAGGTATGTGAGAAGGTCGAACACTTGAGGTTCGACATGCACGGCTATGCCAGCACGCCGGAACTCTCGTCGTTCGAGATCGATTTCGCAGTCGTCAAAGCTGAGGATCATTGGAGGGGCCAGGAACGTCGGGATGGGCATTTCGCCTCACAAGGTAAGTTTAGCATCCCTCGCGCGGGTTGAGACCGCTAAGGCACCACTCCCTCAATAACATATCAATCGCGTCAGAAGCAAAAACCGCTGTTATCTCAAAAGCTTAGTTTACCACAACCGAAAAGCTTCGATTGGAGGAGGCAAGAAGTCGCGGTGAACTATCGGCATGATCGAGGTTCAAGGCGCCGCTCGATCAGGCGGATGCCTTTGCGGGGACGGTCCGGTGAGCAGCCAGCTCCGAGCCTTTCCGAAGTCAACTCAAACAAGCACGGTCATTCCTGCCGGTTTCAGTCGTTTCGCGAGCACAAGATACTCAATGACGGAACGTCGCTCAGGCCTGGTTTGAGTCCAATGGGATTGGGGGAATTTCGCCAATGCCCTGGAACGCGATGCTTCCATGACCTCAACATCAGAACAGGCCTCCCTGCGCTGCGACGGCTCGCGCGGCAACGCCTGTGCGGCCTCACGCCGGAAGCTGATGCGGGAGGCAACCGAATGGTTAGACTGCGCTCGAAAAACTCAGTCGCCCTGGGTCGTGACGGCTGCGCTTGGGCCCGCGTGCGCGGCCCTTGCGCGGTCAATCAAAGTCCCGCCGATCACATGAAGAATGGCGAACCCGAGAACAACGGCCGTTACCAGGGACTTTGCACCCAGTCCTTTCCAGCCAACGAACTCTCCGCGCACTAGGCTTGTGTAAAAGAGGCTGGGCTCCGGTATTTTCTCGAATATTTCGATTCCGGCGTCCTCGTGCACAAGATGTGGGTAGCTGCGAATAATCTGCACCGCCTGGCGGCGCCGTGAGTTATGGAGCGCGCCGATCAGGACCGAAAAAATATTAGTCATTATTATTCTCGATTCGGTTTTGAGCTTAAGCTGATGTGAGGGACGGTGAATATGGCTTAAGCTGGCCCCCCGCGCTTCAAGCCAGGCTTCACGCAGCCTCCACGAAATCTTGATTTTTGCTTTATTCGTTTTCTCGATCGCATTCGCGCGCCTTTTCACGCGATCGTGAGAGGAGATTAGCGGGGCGTGCGCTGCCTGGCCCGTTTCACGGCCGCGTGTACAGCGGCCCAGGGCGGCTTATCGGCTGCGAATTGCTGCCGCAGGTAAGATACAAGCTCGGCGACCTGATCGTCGGTCATGCTTTCATTGAAAGCGGGCATGTAACCGAGATCACTCGATACCGGAGAAGCAATGCCGTGCAGAATGACCTGGATCAGATTGTCCGGCACGGCACTATGCAAATTGCTGTTCAGCGCCAGCGACGGCCGACTGCCGAACAGCGGCGCGCCGCCGACGGCGTGGCAAACCGCGCAGGCGCCTTGATAGATGCGTGCGCCGACACTCGAGGCTGAAGCAATTCTTGTGCTTGTCAAGGCTTCAAGTTTGGCGGCGAGGGCAGCTTGCGTCGGTTCAGTGATCGCGGTGTCGTTGAACGAGCCGAGATAGATCGCCATGGCGCGGATGTCATCGTCGGGCAAGCCGGCGAGCTCTTTCACCACCGGCGCCATCGGACCTGCGGCGACACCGTGAAAGCGGGATTCGCCTGTCCGCAAATAGGCGTAAAGCTCATCCTCGCTCCACGGGATCGGTGCATGCGAAAGCGAGATCAGCGGCGGCGCCTCCCAGCCTTCCGCAAAACCGCCCGCCAGATAGGCTTTGGCTTTTTCCGCACCAAGCGCGTTGCGCGGCGAATGACAAGCGCCGCAATGGCCAAGACCCTCGACCAGATAGGCGCCGCGATTCCACATCGCGGACTTCGTTGCGTCAGCCTCAAACACGGCTGACCGGTGAAACAGCGCGTTCCATCCTGCCATCAACGGACGCCAGTTGAACGGAAACACCAGCGCGTTTTTTGGAGTGTCGGCGCGTATCGGCGCTTGCGCCATCAGATAAGCATAGAGCGCCTGCAGGTCGGCGTCGGTTGCCTTGGCGAAGTGCGTGTAGGGAAACGCCGGATAGAGATGTCTTCCGTCGCGATGGATGCCCTCGCGCATGGCGCGCTCGAAGGCCGGATAGGACCAGGCGCCGATCCCGGTCTCGGGATCGGGCGTGATGTTGGTGCTGTAGATGATCCCGAACGGTGTCTCGAGCGGTCGGGCGCCCGCGTTGAGAGCACCATTGGTCTCGGTGTGGCAGACCGCGCAGTCGCCGAGCGCGGCAAGTTGCCGGCCGCGGGCGATGGTGGCCGCCGAATACACCGACGCATCCGGCCTTGCGATCGGCGCAATCGATCGCACCGGCAGCACGGCCGCGGCGACGCCGACCACCGCGGCACACAATGCCGCGGCGCTGGCCAGCCCACCGCGCCGACCCGTAAATGGATTTTTCAATATGCCGATCCGGCCCGCGGGCTGCGGCGCCGCTAACGGCAGTGCGCCTTGCGCCGCACCCTGTTCGCCCCGCAATCCCCTGAGGATTCGTTCCGGCGTTAACGGCAATTCGCGAAAACGCACACCGGTCGCATCATAGATCGCATTGGCGATCGCCGCGGCGCTCGGAACGGAAGCAGACTCGCCGACGCCGAGTGGCGGCTGATCCTGCCGCGGCAGCATCAAGACATCGATCTTCGGTATGTCCGGAAAGGTGATGATGGGGTAGGCGCCCCATTCGCGGCTGGTCACCGAATTGCGGTCGAAGGAGACTTCTTCCATCAGCGCGCGGCTGGTGGACTGGATGACGTTGCCGTGGATCTGGTGACGGACACCCTCCGGATTGATCATCAGGCCGGAATCCTGGCCGGCCACCACGCGGGTCACGCTGACATCGCCCGTCGCCTTGTTGACGGCGACGTCGGCAATCCAGGCCGACCACGCCGCGCCGTAGCCCGGAAACTGACTGTGGACATAGAGCGCGTAGGCAAAACCGCGGCCGCGCACGATGTCGCCCTCGGCAGTCGGCCTTTGCCAGACCGGGCGAGGGGTCCAGCCGGCACGCTCGGCGACAGCCTTGACCAGATCGATCGCGCGCGAATCCTTGAGATAGCGCAGGCGATACTCGATCGGATCGACCCCGGCCTCAGTGGCCAACTCGTCGATATAGGATTCATGCGCGAACGTATTGGGCAGCGCTGAGACGCCACGAAGCCACGATGCGCGCACGATCGGCGGCATGTCGTGCGCCACCACGCGCATGTCGTCGTAGTCGTAAGGCGGAATCGCGGTACGGTCGCCCATCTCGAACACCGCAGGGACCGGTCCAATCGTGCCGGTGAGCAGCAGCGCAAGGGTCGGCGCGCCATTGGACGGATAGCGGGTCGCAAAATCGTAAGCGGCGACGCTGCCGTCGGCGCGGAGTCCGCCCTTGACGTCCATCAGTTGCGCCGTGCCCTTTGGCTCCCAGGCGTGCTCCTGCTCGCGCGTCAATTGTACGCGGACCGGTCGGCCGGCCGCACGCGACAGCAGAACCGCGTCGGCCGACACGTCGTCAGCGCAGTTGCGGCCATAGCATCCGGCGGCCTCCATCCGGATTACATCGATGTCTTTCTCCGATCGCTGCAGCAACAACGCGATGTCGGCGCGCAGGATGTGAGGGTTTTGCGTGCCGGACCAGACCTTGATTTGACCGTCCCGACAGTCAGCGACGGCGCAGGACGGGCCGATCGAGGCATGCATCTGGTACGGCCACACATACGTCCGATGCATCGGCGTTGCGGCGGCGGCGATCGCCGCATCGACGTCGCCTTTATCGATCAAGGTCCGCGGCATCGACGGATTGGCGCGCAGCGCCGTTTCGACGTCTTTCATATCGGGCAGCGTCGGCGTCGGTTTCCAGCTCACTTTGAGCCACGTCGCTGCCTTGACCGCGTTCTCCTCGCGCTCGGCGATGACACCGACGAAATCGCCGATTCTGACCACCGCGACCAGCCCCGGAATATCGCGCACCGAAGACTCATCGACCGCAATCAAACTGTTGCCCACGAATGCGCCGGCATCGACGCCGGCGTAGGGCGGACGTACGACGCGCCCGTGCAGCATGCCCGGCACGCGCACGTCGTGAACATAGACGGGTTCGCCGGTCGCCTTCGCCGGTAGATCAATGCGCGGCACCGACTGCCCGACGATGGTGTAGGCGTTAACCGCTTTCACCGGAACGTCGTCGGCCAATTCAAGGTGGATGGTCTCGCCGGCTAACAATTCACCATAGCTGACGCTGCGGTTATCGCGGCCGCGAATCAGGCCGTCCTCGATCGCAAGCTCTTCGAGGGGAAGCTCGAGCCGTTCCGCGGCGCGCGCAATCAGAAAATGCCGCGCCTGCGCGGCGGCCTTGCGCAACGGGACCGCCGTGATCTGGATGGTTTCGCTGGCAATGGTCGCGCCCTGATTGGGAACTCGCGAGGTGTCGCCCAGCACCACCACGACGCGCGCAAAGGACACGTCGAGTTCTTCGGCAACGATCTGTCCCAGCGCAGTGCGAATGCCGGTGCCGAGATCGACATGACCGTTGAAGGCGGTGACCGAACCGTCGGCCGTAATTTTCACGAAAGTTTCGAATGCGCCGTTCGCGTCGGAAGCAGCCGGGCGAACGACCGACAGCGATCCGGGCCGAAGCTCGCGACTGTCCGCAGGTCCTGGCGACATCAATCTTGCGCCTCGGCAAGAATACCAGCCGCCCGCATTGCTGCGCGCATGATCTCGATATGTGCGCCGCATCGGCACAAATTATAGCGCAGCGCTTCGAGCAGCTCGCTCTCCGATGGGTGAGGGCTACGTAGCAGCAGCGCCTTGGTGCTCACGATCATGCCGTTGAGACAATAGCCGCATTGCGCGGCCTGTTCGGCGATGAAGGCCTCCTGCACCGGGTCGGGATGATCGCGCGTGCCGAGGCCCTCTAGCGTCACAATGTCGCGCTCAACGCAACCGCTGATCGGGATTACGCAGGAACGTGCTGCAACGCCGTCGACCAGTACCGCGCAGGCCCCGCATTCGCCGAGGCCGCAGCCGTATTTAGGCCCGTTCAATTCGAGATCATTGCGCAGCACGTAAAGCAACGCGGTATCGGGGTCAGCGTCGACGTCGTGGATCCTGCCGTTGACGGTCAGGCGGATCGTGGGCTGCCTCATGCTGCTGGTTCCGGCGCGCTCGTTGCACTGCAAAACATCGAGATAAACCATTGCGAAGATACCGTTTGCATACAAACGTGCAACCCAGCCTTTCCCACGCGAAGCGGTCTTGCCCGGTTTGTAAACAGAACCGCAGGGCAATTGAACTTTTATTCGGCGGCGGGCTTTTTTGCTGCCAAACCCGCTTGACAGTTTTTCGGCACGCGCGCAACATCGTTTGTATACGAACAAAATGCCCGGCGGCGGGACACGCGATATTGTGGAGGCCGCCTGAGCGTTGACGATACGTCGCTACCAAATGGCTTATCCGACAGTCTGACGCTGGCTTTGAGAGCTTGTTCATGCTGACTGATACGACGACCGCTCCCGCCGAGGACAAGATCCGCTGCGATGCTTGCCCTGTGATGTGCTACATCAAGCCGGGGGCGGCGGGTGCCTGCGATCGTTACGCCAACCACAATGGCGAGTTGGTGCGCGTCGATCCGCATATCGTTCTGGAGCGGACGGTCTCGCATGGCGGACGGCTGGTGCCGTTCCAGGCCGGCGGCGACTGGGACGGCAAGATCGTCCACGAGCCCAGCGTGTTCGTGACCGCGATCGGCGCCGGCACTACCTATCCCGATTACAAGCCGGCGCCCTTCATCGTCTCCTCCGAGATCGACGGCATCGACATGGTCACCGTGGTGACCGAAGGCATCTTCAGCTACTGCGGCGTCAAGGTGAAGATCGATACCGATCGATATCTCGGTCCGGAAACGGCGACAGTGCGGGCGCAAGGCGAGGCCGTGGGTCACGTTACCACCAGCGAATACGGCTCGCAGATGCTGTCGCTCGGCGGCGTGCATCATCTCACCGGCGGCTCGAAGAAAGAAGGCCGCGTCACCTGCGACACGCTGATGGATTTGAGCAACTGCAAGCCTGTCGAATTGACCATCGTCGGCGGCGCAACCGTGGTGGTACAGGCCGGATATCCGCCGATCGTTAACGGCGTCACCGAGGAGCGCATGCGGGTCGGCTGCGGCTCGGCGACCATCGGCATGTTCGCCAAGCAATGGCACGGCAAGGTCGATGAGGTCGTGGTGGTGGACGACCACATCACCGGCGTTCTCTCGGAGCATCAGGCAGGCAAGCTGCTCGATATTCCCGATACCGGGATCAAGATGAAAGGACGGCGGTCGACGCCGGGCCGCTATTTCCAGGTTGCCGAGCCCGGCACCGGTTGGGGCGGCACCAAAATATCCGATCCGCTCTCGGTGCTCGGTCCGTTCGACCCGAAGAAGGCGCGTCCCGGCATGACCATCCTGATGGTCTCAACCACCGGCGAGCACGCGGCCTACTATGAGCTCGACGAGGCGCTCCGGCCGGTCGAGAAAGAGATGCCCGCCGATCTCAAGCACTCGGTCGAGCGGATCCAGGAAAACTGCGAACCGGCGCTTTGCACCGTGCTGTTCATGGGCGGGGCGGGTGGATCGTTGCGGGCGGGCGTCACCGACAATCCGGTGCGGCTGACGCGATCGGTCAAGGAGGCGCTGACGCGGGTCACCAGCGGCGGCGCGCCGGTGTATGTCTGGCCCGGCGGCGGCATCACCTTCATGGTCGATGTCACGCGATTGCCGGCAGGCGCCTTCGGCTACGTGCCGACGCCGGCGCTGGTGGCGCCAATCGAGTTTACGCTAAAGCTGTCGGACTATGCGGCACTCGGCGGCCATATGGACCACGTGCGGCCGCTGGCGTCGTTGAAGGACAATGCTGAATTCCGCCAAACGCCTTCGCTGCAATCTTCTTCAGGACGACGCGCATGACGAGGGCCCCGCAAATTGCGCTTCTGGCCGGCGGCAAGCGGATTCACCTGCAGGACGGGCCGATCGATCTGATCGTGGAGGCACGCGGCAACGCGGCAGATGTGCGAGCGGCCTATGACGGCGCGGTACAGCGTTTTAGCGGTCTGCTCGATGAACTCTGCGAGGAGTTGCCGCTGCTGCGCCAGGCGGCCGATCCGGCGCGGTGCCCACTGCGCGGCATGGTCGCCCGCCGCATGCATGAAGCGGTGGCGCCGTTTGCGTCAGAACATTTTATCACGCCGATGGCGGCGGTCGCGGGCTCCGTGGCGGAAGAAATTCTCGGCGCAATGCTGGAGAAGGCGCAGCTTCGGCGCGCTTATGTCAACAATGGCGGGGATATCGCGCTGTATCTTGCGGACGGCGAGTATTTTACCGTGGGGCTGGCGGAGCGGCCCGACGTGCCCGGTCTGATGCGAACCATGGTCGTTCATGCCG
>DASSGM010000241.1:0-5130 GCA_035693465.1 Bradyrhizobium sp.
ATCAGGTCGTAGATTGCGATCGCGCGCTCGTGCTCGACATCGGGGCCGGAACGCCCGATCGATTCCTCGTCCAGCGTCACCGCAACGATGCGATTGTGCGAATCCTCGTCTTTCGCCGGCCTTGTCATGTCTGGTTGAGGCGCAGTCCGACCGAACGCGCGTGCGCTTCGAGGCCTTCGGCCTCACCCAGCGTCATCGCTGCCGGCCCGAGCGCACGCAGCTGGTCCGGGCCGCATTTCAGGATCGAGGTCCGCTTCATGAAGTCGAGCACACTGAGCCCGGACGAGAACCGCGCCGAACGCGCGGTCGGCAGCACGTGGTTGGAGCCGCCGACATAGTCGCCGATCGCCTCCGGCGTATGGGGCCCGAGAAAGATCGCGCCGGCATTGCGGATTTGCGCCGCGAGGCTTTCCGGATCCGAAGTCATGATCTCCAGGTGCTCGGCGGCGATCGCGTTGGCGAGATCGGCGGCCTCGCCCGGATTTTTCACGACAATGACCGCGCCGAAATCGTTCCACGAGGCGCGCGCGATCTCGGCCCGCGGCAATGTGCTCAATTGCGATTGCACCGCGCGTTCGACCTCGTCCGCAAGCGCCGCGCTGTCGGTGATCAGGATCGACTGCGCGTTGACGTCGTGCTCAGCCTGCGCCAGCAAATCGGCCGCGATCCAGCCGGCATTGCCGGTTTGATCCGCTATCACCAGCACTTCCGAGGGGCCGGCGATCATGTCGATGCCCACCTTGCCGAACACCAGCCGCTTTGCCGCCGCGACATAGGCATTGCCGGGGCCGACGATCTTTGCGACCGGCGCGATGGTGGCGGTGCCATGGGCGAGCGCCGCGATCGCCTGCGCGCCGCCGACGCGGTAGATTTCGGAGACGCCGCCAAGACGCGCCGCCGCCAGCACCAGCGGATTGAGCTTGCCGTCCGGCGACGGCACCACCATCACCACCCGCGCCACGCCCGCCACCTGCGCCGGCACCGCATTCATCAGCACCGACGAGGGATAGGCGGCGGTGCCGCCGGGAACGTAGAGACCGACCGATTCGATCGCGCTCCAGCGCCAGCCGAGCTCGACGCCGAGCGCGTCGGTGAAGCGGTCGTCCGCGGGCAATTGCTGGCGATGGAAACTTTCGATTCGGTTGCGAGCGAGCTCGAGCGCCTCGAGCGTCGTGGCGTCGCAGGCTGTTATCGCGGCGTCGATTGCGGCCGCAGTGATGCGCAAGCCGGCGGCATCGAGATCAAGCCGGTCGAACTTGCGCGTCGCCTCGATCAGCGCAAGGTCGCCTCGACGAGCCACGTCATCGACAATGGCGCGGGTGGCGGCCTCGATATCGGCGGATACCTCGCGCTTGGTCGCGAGAAAGCTCGCGAATCGTTTGGCGAAATCGGCGCTGTTTGAATCGAGACGGACAGGCATGGCGGCTTTCCGGCGGGTCACTGCTCAATGGCGCGGCCACAAACCGCCGTCAACCCTTGCAACGTAGCAAATCCTCGTCGTCCCGGCCCAGCGAGCCAACGGGTCGCGCGAACGCGCGCCCGATGACAGGCTCCGCGAGCGCCGAGCCGAGACCCATAACCACAGGCTTTTGGTTATTCAGAAGGCGGCGCCCACCCCGCATTAATCGATAGATCACGCGGTATGGGTCCCTGCGGGGACGACGACCAAGTCACGCACCCTGCCCCGGCGGTTCGGCGCCTTCGCCCGCGTCGCCCGTTCCGAGATCGTCGGTGCCGAGATCGGTCAGCTCGCATTCCAGGCATTCGAGATCGAGTCGCAACGCGCCGCCCTGGCTGAACATCAGGAGCGCGCTGCCGCTCGGCGGATCGGCGGGATGAAACTCGATTCCGACCAGCTCAAGGGCGGCTTCCGGCGCCTTCACGTCGATGTTGCGCGACTTGCACGCCAGCACCCGGTCGAAGCGCAGCGCCGCGATCAGGCGGCGCGGCGCGGTCTCGCCGGCCAGCGTCTGCTCCCAGTCCAGCCGGCTCATGCCGACCACCAGCCGCTTTTCCCCCTGCCGCCAGATAATGTCGGAGGCCTGCACGCGGGCGTCCTGGACATGCGCCGAAATCACCGCGAGGTCGTCGGCATCGAGCGCGATCAATTTGAGCTGAGGCGCCACCGATTCCCACCTAATCATTGGTCTGTGCGTACCCACCCTCGGGTCAGGCCCCGAGACGCTGCCTTAACTGACTACACGGCCAAAAAGTTCAGCCGCTGATGCGCTCGATGGCGGCGCCGCAGGCGGACAATTTGTCCTCCAGCCGCTCAAACCCGCGGTCGAGATGATAGACGCGGTTGACCATGGTCTCGCCTTCGGCGGCGAGGCCCGCGATCACCAGCGACACCGAGGCGCGGAGATCGGTCGCCATCACGGGCGCGCCGCGTAGTCTGGGAACGCCCTCGATGGTGGCGGTTTCGCCGTCGAGACTTATCCGCGCGCCGAACCGCGCCAGCTCCTGCACGTGCATGAAGCGATTTTCGAAAATCGTCTCGGTGATATGCGAGGAGCCCTTGGCGCAGGCCATCAGCGCCATCAGCTGCGCCTGCAGATCGGTGGGAAAGCCGGGAAACGGCGCGGTCGAAACCGTCACCGGACCGATCGCGGCGCCGTTGCGGGCGACGCGGATACCTTCGTTGTTGACCGAAATCTCCGCGCCGGCCTGCGTCAGCACGTCGAGCGCCGATTGCAACAGTTCGGGGCGCGCGCCTGCGAGCAGCACCTCGCCGCCGGTCATCGCCACCGCCATCGCATAGGTGCCGGTTTCGATCCGATCCGGCAGCACGGTGTGCCGCGCGCCGCGAAGCTTGTCCACGCCTTCGATGACGATGCGGGGCGTCCCGGCGCCGGAGATGCGCGCGCCCATCTTGTTCAGGCAGGAGGCGACGTCGAGGATTTCCGGCTCGCAGGCGGCATTGGTGATGACGGTTGTGCCCCTGGCCAGGGTCGCCGCCATCACGGCGACATGGGTGCCGCTCACCGTCACCTTGGGAAATTCGATGTTGGCGCCGTGAAGGCCGCCCGGTGCTGTTGCAAGCACGTACCCGCCGTCGATGGCGATTTTCGCGCCGAGTTTCTCCAGCGCCATGATCAACAGATCGACCGGCCGCGTGCCGATGGCGCAGCCGCCGGGCAGCGACACCTTGGCCTGGTGCATCCGCGCCAGCAGCGGCGCGATCACCCAGAAGCTGGCGCGCATCCGCGACACCAGTTCGTAAGGCGCCGTGGTGTCGATGATGTTGGCCGCCGAAATGTGCAGGGTCTGGCCTTGATATTCGTGATCGCCCGGGCGTTTTCCCGCCGACATGATATCAACGCCGTGATTGCCGAGAATGCGCTGCAGTTGCGCGACGTCGGCCAGCCGCGGCACGTTGTCGAGAACCAGCGTTTCCTCGGTCAGAAGCCCGGCGATCATCAGCGGCAGCGCGGCATTCTTCGCCCCCGAGATCGGAATGGTGCCATTGAGCTTGTTGCCACCAACGATGCGAATGCGATCCATGAATCCCCGCTTTTTGCTATGCGTAAAGTATAGGACCAACCGCCCTCGTGACAAAAGCGTGAAATTTGCGGCTATTTGATGGGGCTGGGTCGTTTGAGCCCGTCATTCCGGGGCGAGCGTTAGCGCGAACCCGGAATCCTGTCCCAATAAACTCCAGATTCCGGGTTCGCTCGATCAGCTGCGCTGAACGAGCGCCCCGGAATGACGCCGAGAAAGCAACGCGGTAACGACGTCGCCGGCTTCATCCCTTGATGAAGGCGAGCAGGTCGGCGTTGATGGTAGCCGCTTCCGTGGTCGGCATGCCGTGCGGAAAGCCCTGGTAGGTCTTCAGCGTTCCGTTCTTCAGCAGCTTTGCCGATAACGGCGCGGAGTCGGCATAGGGAACGATCTGATCGTCGTCGCCATGCATCACCAGGACCGGCACGGTGATCTTCCTGAGGTCGGCCGTGAAATCGGTTTGCGAGAATGCGACGATGCCGTCGTAATGCGCCTTGGCGCCGCCCATCATGCCCTGGCGCCACCAATTCTGGATGATGGCTTCCGAGGCTTTGGCGCCGGGCCGGTTGTAGCCATAGAACGGACCTGCCGGAAGCTCGCGATAAAACTGCGAGCGATTGGCCGCGAGCTGCGCCTGAAGTCCGTCAAAGACTTCTTTGGGCAGGCCGCCGGGATTGGCCGCTGTCCTCACCATCAGCGGCGGCACCGCGCTGATGATGGCCGCTTTCGCCACCCGGCTCTCGCCGTGCCGTGCCAGATAGTGCACCACCTCGCCGCCGCCGGTGGAATGGCCGACGTGAACGGCGTCTTTCAGATCGAGATGCGCCGTCAAAGCCGCAAGATCGTCTGCATAATGATCCATGTCGTGGCCGTCGCCGGCCTGGCTGGACCGGCCGTGGCCTCGGCGGTCATGGGCGATGACCCGATAACCATGATTTTGAAAGAACAGCATCTGCGTGTCCCAGTCGTCGGCCGACAGCGGCCAGCCATGGCTGAATACGATGGGCTGACCCGCGCCCCAGTCCTTGTAATAGATCTCGGTGCCGTCTTTGGTTGTGATGGTGGGCATGGCCGGACTCCCTTGGAAATGCCGTCATTCCGGGACATGCGTGAGCGTGGACCCGGAATCTAGAGGTGATCTGATCGAGATTCCGGGTTCGCGCTTGCGCGCGCCCCGGAATGACGAGGTTGGTTAGATCAATCGTGCGCAGATCAGGCGAATGACGGCATCGGACGGAATCGCCGCACGGCGCCGATGATCACGACAACGAAGAAGACGAGCACGATGCCCTGCACGACAGCGAACACCGGCCCCCCCGGCGGCTCGCCCGGCGCCAGCGCATGCAACGCCGGCACTTTCAGGAATCCCTGGATCACCAGAACGAATACGTTGAGGTAAAGCGACAGCAGCGCCGTCACTGCATAGATCCAGCGCCACGCGCCGGAAAGCTTCATGCCGTAAAGCGCGATGCACGCGATCGCCAGCAGCACCAGCGAGAGAGCGCCGACCATGTGCGACGGCAGCAGCTTCTCGGACACCAGAGGCGGAATCAGAAAGCCGGTGGTGCTGGTCAAGATCGTGAACAGCAGGAATATCGCGGTCAGCCCCGGCATCGATTTTGAGGTGAG
>DASSGM010000242.1:0-5379 GCA_035693465.1 Bradyrhizobium sp.
GGTCCGCACGGTGATGACCTTCTTGGCGTCCTTCGATTTTACCGTCTGGATCGCGTTGCCGGCATAGATCGGACGTTCGAAGGTATCGGGCGAAACCACCTTGATGATTTCCGATACCTGCATGACGTCGAGCAGCGCTGCGACCCGGGGCATCACGTTCTTGAAGCGCGAGGTGGCGGGCGCGACGAAGGCGTCATAGGAGGGCGCCAGTGCGACGATCAGGGCGGCCAGCGGCTCGGCGAGGTCGTGGGCATAGGCCTCGCCTTCGGCAAGCAGCACCTTCTTGACGCCGGCGAGTTTGGCCGCGGCCTCGGCGGCAGTCCTGGTGCCCTCGCCACCGCCGGCGACGAGGACATGGACTTCGCCGCCCAGTTGGGTCGCAGCCGTCAGCGCCTTGTTGGTGGCGTCCTTTAGCGTGGCGTGGTCGTGTTCGGCAAGCAGCAGCGTGGTCATTAGAGAACCCCGGCTTCGTTCTTGAGCTTCGACACCAGTTCGCTGACGTCCTTGACCTTGACGCCTCCCTTGCGGCCCGGCGGTTCGGATGTCTTGAGAATTTCGAGATGGGCAGTGAGATCGACGCCATAGTCGGAGGCGCTCTTGTCGGCGATCGGCTTCTTCTTGGCCTTCATGATGTTGGGCAGGCTGGCATAGCGCGGCTCGTTGAGCCGCAAGTCGGTGGTGACGATCGCCGGCCCCTTCAGCTTGACGGTCTGCAAGCCGCCATCGACTTCGCGCGTCACGTTGAAATCCGATCCGTCAACCTCGAGCTTGGAAGCAAAGGTCGCCTGCGACCAGCCGAGCAGCGCGGCCAGCATCTGGCCGGTCTGGTTTGAATCGTCGTCGATCGCCTGCTTGCCTAGAATAACCAGGCCGGGCTTTTCCTCGTCGACGATGGCCTTGAGAATTTTCGCCACCGCCAGCGGTTCGACATTGCCCTCCGCCTTGACCAGAATGCCACGGTCGGCGCCCATTGCGAGCCCGGTCCGAATGGTTTCGGCCGCCTGCGCGGGGCCGATCGATACCACCACGACCTCGGTTGCCTTGCCGGCCTCTTTCAGGCGCAATGCCTCCTCGACGGCGATTTCGTCGAACGGATTCATCGACATCTTGACGTTGGACAGTTCGACGCCCGATCCATCGCTCTTGACGCGGACCTTGACGTTGAAATCCACCACCCGCTTGACCGGCACCAGAAGCTTCATCGATCCACTTTCGCTTGAAGGTTACCTTTAAACAGCTTGGGCGCGGAACCTAAAGGTCCGGCCAACCCCGGTCAACGCGATAAGGCCAAAAATCGCTACGGACCGCGTGCCTAGCGGTTCTGGCCGGGTACCCACAGCACGTCCCCCGCGCCGTTGTCGTTCACCGAACGGCTGGCGACGAACAAGAAGTCCGACAGCCGGTTCATATACTGGATCGCGGCATCGCTGACCGGTTCGTTGGGCTTGGCCGCGAGTTCCACCATCATCCGTTCCGCCCTGCGGCAAATCGTACGCGCCAGATGCAGATACGCCGCCGCCGGCGTGCCGCCGGGCAGCACAAACGAGGTCAGCGGCGCCAGCCGCGCATTCAATGCGTCGATGTCGTGCTCAAGGCGTTCGACCTGGCTGGACAGTATCCGCAACCGTTCCGCCTTGCCCTCGCGTTGGGGCACCGCCAGATCGGCGCCGAGATCAAACAAATCGTTCTGAATCAGGCCCAGCATCGCGTCAAGCTCGCGCGCCTCCTGCAGATAAAGCCGCACGACGCCGATGGCGGCGTTGGTCTCGTCGACAGTTCCATAAGCACTGATGCGCAGATCGTATTTCGGGCGGCGCTCGCCGCTGCCGAGCGCCGTGGTGCCGTCATCGCCGGTTCGCGTGTAGATACGATTGAGCACGACCATTGTCTGTCTCCCTGTCTGCTTCAGCGCCCCATCGCCCAGACCGCGAGCATCGTGATCACAATCGCGACGAATTGCAGCAGCACCCGCATGCGCATCAGTCTCTGCGAGCGGTTCGGCGAGCCGCCCCGCATCATGTTGAGAAGACCAAGCAGCAACACCAGTGCGACGGCGCCCACCGCGATGGGGAGTATGATCGTGCTCAGGAATGAAGCCATCGCCGTACATAACACCGCGCCAGGCGGTCCGCCATCACGCTCACGCCGCAGCCAACGATCTGGCTTTTTGTCCAATAATATCAGATGGTAGCTTGTTCGCCGACCGAACGCGTCTCTTGCTCCATCAAGGTGAAATGTGAAGCAGCTTCGCTACGTCTTCGATGTCGTCATCGACGCGTTCTACACGTTTCTCGCCGACGACGGCTGGGCGATCGCCAGCCATATCGCGCTGTCGATCCTGATGGCGCTATTTCCGTTTCTGATCGTGCTGACCTCGTTGGCCGGCTTTTTCGGCTCGAAGGAACTCGCCGATCAGGCGGCGGGGCTGATGCTCCAGGTCTGGCCAAGGCAGGTCGCCGATTCGCTGTCGGGCGAGATCCACGATGTGCTGACGACAACTCGCGGCGACGCGCTGACCATCGGCGCCGTGCTGGCGGTATATTTCGCCTCGAACGGCGTCGAAAGCCTGCGTGTGGCGCTCAACCGCGCCTATTCGGTGATCGAATCGCGGCGCTGGTACTGGCTGCGGCTGGAATCGATCGGCTACACGCTGGTCGCCGCCTTCACATCGCTGGCGATGGCATTCCTGATCGTGCTGGGCCCGCTGTTGCTGGAGGCGGCGAGGCGCCACATTCCTCTGGTCGTCGAAACCAACGAGAATTTTCTCAACGTTTCGCGCTACGGCATTACCATTACGGCAATGGTCGTCGCGCTGTTCATTTTGCACGCCTGGCTTCCGGCGGGGCGGCGCGGATTCCTGCAGATCCTGCCCGGCATCGCCTTCACCCTGGTGGGGTCGCTGATATCGGGCATCGTCTTCGGCCAGTATCTGGCGCGCTTCGCCAACAACTATGTCACCATGTATGCCGGCCTGGCGTCGGTCGTCATCGCGCTGGTATTCCTTTATTTCATCGCCGCGATCTTCGTGTATGGCGGCGAATTGAACGCGGCGATCATCAAGTCGCGGTTGCCGCACGGCGTGTCGCTTCAAGCAGCGCAGTCGCTAGAGCCCTTGGACTCACAGGCTTGAGCAGAAAGGCATCGGCGCCGGCGGTGCGCGACGCCGCTTCGTCATCGCCGCGGCCCGACAGCCCGATGATCGGAATGCGGCCGAGCGGCGGGCTTAAGCTTCGAATTCGCTTGATCGCCTCGATACCGTCAATGCCCGGCAACACCATGTCCATCAGCACCGCGTCGAAGCAGCCTTGCGCGATTCGCTCGCTGACGGCCTCGCCTCGTCCGATGAATTCCGCCTGATGACCGAGTTCGGTGAGGATGGTGTTGAGCACGACGCGGCCGAACGGATTATCCTCGACGCTGAGGACGCGCAGCCCTTGCACCGCCTCCGAGGCCACGTCGGCATCCGAAGTTGAACTGGCCGCATGGGACGCCTTTGCGCGGCTCAAGGTCACGGTCAAGGTGAAGGTGGTTCCTCCACCCCGCCGGGGCGCAACGACGATATCGCCGCCCATCGCGCGCGCCAGCGCCTTCACCGATGACAATCCGAGCCCGGCACCGCCGAAGCGCGACGCGATGCTGACATTGGCCTGTGAGAACGGCCGGAACAGGCGCTTGACCTCGTTGAGCGTGAGCCCGATTCCGCTGTCGGAAATCGCAAACGAGACCGCGACCTTGCCTCTCTGGCCGAGCATCGGCTCCACCGCCAGCGCGACGCCGCCGGTTTCCGTGAACTTCACCGCGTTGTCGATCAGGTTTTCCAACGCAGCGCGCAGCCGGACCGGATCGCCGACCACCAGCCCAGGCAGCTTGTTGGAAATATCGACTTGGGATTGCAGGCCTTTCGCCGCCGCCCGCCCTGCAAGCGAATCGCCGGCGTGGCGCGCCAACACCCGCAGATCGAAAAAATCCTGCCGTACGCCGCCCGCGGCGTTGCCGCCCTTGGCGGCGTCGACGAACAATGTCGCGAGGCTGGCGAGATGTTCCGCCCCGGCCTTGATGGTATCGACCCAGCGCCGCTCCCGCTCGCCGAGGTCGGATGTGGCGAGGAGACCGCTGATGGCCAGAATTCCGGTGAGCGGGGTGCGGACCTCATGCGCGAACGCCGCGAGCGCGGCCTCGACGATACCGGGCGCGGCAGGCACGGCAGCGCGCTTGCGCGCCTTGGCCGCGGTAACGCGGGAAGCGCGTTTTTTCGGCGCCCGCCTTTTCGGCGGCCGCGTGGTGCGCTGTGAGCGCGATCTTGGCGCCATGATTCCCCTGACCCTGGCCGCCTCCACCATGCCATGGGCGGGCTGGCGGAGTCACGCCGAAGGCGTTTTGGTTTGCGGCGCGCCGACGGCAAAGCTGTGACAATCAAGGCAGGCCGACCAGGCGGCGGATGTCGACCGGCGTCACGCCTCCGGCGCGGAGTTCGCGCAAGCCGGTTGCCTCGGTCGACTTCGAGAGTTTCCGCCCCGCAGCATCGAGGATGAGGCGGTGGTGACGGTAGGCCGGCTGCGGCAGGCCAAGCAGTTGCTGCAATAGCCGATGGACGCTGGTCGACCAGTACAGGTCCTGACCCCGCACCACCTCCGTCACCCCTTGCAAGGCGTCGTCGACTACCACCGAGAGGTGATAGCTGGTTGGCGTTTCCTTGCGCGCGAGGATGACGTCGCCCCACGCCTCCGGCCGGGCGGCCACCGCGCCGGCCTCGCCATCGGGACCTTCGCCATGCTCGGCCCAAAAGAGATCGGCGGCCTGCGCGCAGGCCGCTGCCATGTCAAGCCGCAGCGCGTAGGGCGTATCCGTTTCGAACAGTCGCGCGCGCTCACCGGACGAAAGCAATTTTGCGGTGCCGGGATAGAGCGGCGCCCCGTCGGGATCGCGCGGCCAGGGCCCGCGCGCTTCCCGCTGCGCCACCAGTTTTGCAATCTCGGCGCGGGTCTCGAAGCTCGGATAGACGAGACCCCGAGATGCAAGCCTCTCGAGCGCTGCGCGATAATCCGCGAGATGCTCGGATTGCCGCCGCTCCGGGGTCTCCCATGCGATACCGAGCCAGGCGAGGTCTTCATAGATGGCGACCTCGAATTCCTCCCTGCAGCGACTTAAGTCGATGTCCTCGATGCGCAGCAGCAAGCGGCCGCCGTTTTGCCGCGCCAAATCGAAATTCAGCAACGCCGAAAAGGCGTGGCCGAGATGCAGATAACCGTTCGGGCTTGGCGCAAAGCGGAAGACGGGGGGCGGCATTGATCTCTTTCATCGGACATGATGGTTTTAAGTCGCAATGCTCATCCACCTCAACACCCAGGCCGACCTCGAAGAGGCCATTTACGCGCTGAT
>DASSGM010000243.1:0-4990 GCA_035693465.1 Bradyrhizobium sp.
CCCAGGCATTCCATCGCCTCGTAGATGAGCGCAGGCGCGCGCTTGCAGACCCAGAATTTGACGGCGGGCGTGATCAGCCGCGCTCGCGCGGCCTCCTGCGGGTCCGTTGTCGCCAAGTCGAACGAGCGGGAGAGCCGCATCACCAGCGCGACTGACGCCTCGACATGTAACGCCATGTCCGACAGCACCGCCTGCATCAGCGGTTGATCGGCGAGATGTTTCTGGAACACGCTGCGATGCCAGGCGTGATGCAGCGCATGCGCCAGACCCGATCGCATCAGACCAGCAGAGGCGATCGCGCACTCCTGCCGCGTCAACTGCACCATCTGGATGATGGTGCGGATGCCCTTGCCCTCGTCGCCGACGCGCTCGGCATAGGCGCCGTTGAACTCGACTTCAGAGGATGCATTGGAACGGTTGCCGAGCTTGTCCTTCAGGCGCTGGAACTGGATCGCATTGACCGATCCGTCCGGCTTGAACCGCGGCATGAAGAAACAGCTGAGTCCTTCGTGGGCCTGCGCCAGCACCAGGAACGCGTCGCACATCGGTGCCGACATGAACCATTTGTGACCGGTAATGCGATAGGCGTCACCGTCGCGCGTCGCGCGCGTCATGTTGGAGCGCACGTCGGTGCCGCCCTGCTTCTCGGTCATGCCCATGCCGAGCGTCATGCCGCGCTTGGTCCACCATGGCGCGAAGCTGGGATCATAGGCGCGGGTCGCGATCACCGGCATGGTCTTTGCCAAAAGCTCCGGCCGCGCCGCCAATGCCGCCACCGAGGCGCGCGTCATGGTGATCGGGCACAAATGGCCGGTCTCGACCTGGGCCGCGATGTAGAATTTCGCTGCGCGCACGACTTCGGCCGCGCCTCCGGCCGGCTTGCCCTGGGCGGTCCAGGTCGAATTGTGCACGCCGGCGTGGGCGCTGTGCGCCATCAACTCGTGATAGGCCGGATGAAACTCGACTTCGTCGCGCCTGTTGCCGCGGGAGTCGAAGGCCCGCAGCTTTGGCGTGTTCTCGTTGGCGAGGCGGCCGCGCTCGGCCATTGCGGCCGAACCCCAATGCTTGCCGAACTCGGATAATTCTTTTACCGCCGAAGCGCCGCCGTTCGCCGCGACCGCAACCTTTAGGGGCTGGTCCAGCGCAAACAGATCGACATCCTCGAACGGCGGCGACTGGTTGAGCACCTCATGGGTCGCGAATGTGGCTTGCGTCATCGAACAGTCCTGATTGAAGGCATTATGTTGCAATAACGGCGGTGAACTTCTCCCTCGCAAAAGCGGGGCGGTGACTCGCGGCCCATTCTATCTCATCCGCGCTGTGATCGGAAAATCATAGGCGGGTCCGCCCGCGCCCGGCAGCGTAAAGTGCCACCATTCCTTCCAATAGTTCACAAAGCCTTGCTTGGCCATGGTGGCAACCAGCACGTTCCGCCACCGGCGTTGCTCTAAAGTGATCGATCCAGCCTTGGTATGCGCCTTGAGGTCGGCACAATCGTAGCCGGTGCCCATATCGATGCTTCCTTCGGGGGCGCGGTTGTCCGCGCCAGCGGTACAGTCGGCATAGGTCTTGTTGGTATCGAACTGCGCTGAGTGATCGGCCGTAAGATCGACCAGCGTCAGGTCGACCGCGGCACCAGTGGAATGGCCGGAATGCGTTGCGATGTAGCCAAGGCGGAACATATCCTTCTTGCTGAACGCAGGATTATACCGTCTCCCGGCCGGTGTTTCCCGGCCATCCTGCCCCCAAACCACCATATCGTGCACGGCGCGCGTCGGCCGGTAGCAATCCAGCATCTTCAGCGACAGTTTTTGTGGCGTGAGCCCTTGCTGCACGCGCTTCAGCGCCATTCCGACATCGCGCTTCACCACGCATTCGGCAGCCTCGTAGCCCCTGAGCGGCCGCCCGACAAAATTATTCGAGCCGGCATAGCGGATGTCCTGAATGATGGTCGGATCGATATCGCGCAGGAACACGAAGCCGCCGGGCAAGGCTTGCGCCGAAGCCGACGAAGTAATCGCGGTGGCAGCAAGAACGATCACAACCTTTTTCACGAGAGCCAATCCTTTGAATGGTGATGGCCGAACTCGTCCGCCTTCGCCAAAGCTCCGGCGGACCAACGCTGAAAACCCGTGGAAGCCTTGGCGTAGACGGGTTCCGGCCGTCAACGTCTTATTTCTTGTAACTGACAAGGAAAGAGGTGAATGCCCAGCGTAAAGCCGCGGGATGACCGCGGAAACAGCGCGGGCTTCAATCGGAGAATGGCTTCTTTACCCTGCTTGCGGTCAGACCGGGGGATAACTCGCAGGCTGCCTATTCGCCCTTGCCCCGTCGCGCATCTCTGCCTATAGCTGTCGTTTTAATGACCCCTTCATCGAAATCGACCTTCGTCCTCGGTCACCGGCACCTGCTCGGTATCGAGGGGCTTTCGGCTGACGATATCACCGGCCTGCTGGACCTCTCCGAGGAATATGTCGAGCTCAACCGCCAGGTCGACAAGAAGCGCACGTCGTTGCGCGGACGCACCCAGATCAATTTGTTCTTCGAGGCCTCGACCCGCACCCAATCCTCGTTCGAAATCGCAGGAAAAAGGCTCGGTGCCGACGTGATGAACATGTCGGTGTCGTCCTCCTCGATGCGCAAGGGAGAGACCCTGATCGATACCGCGGTGACACTGAACGCCATGCACCCGGACATTCTGGTCGTCAGGCACCATGCCTCGGGCGCGGTCGAGTTGTTGGCGCGCAAGGTTGACGGGTCCGTGATTAATGCCGGCGACGGCGCCCACGAGCACCCGACCCAAGCGCTGCTCGATGCCTTGACCATCCGCCGCAACAAGGGCCGGATCGAGGGGTTGGTGATTGCGATCTGCGGCGACGTGATGCATTCGCGCGTTGCCCGCTCCAATATCCTCTTGCTCAACATCATGGGCGCCCGCGTCCGTGTGGTCGCGCCCTCCACGCTGTTGCCGCGTGGCATCGAACGGATGGGCGTCGAGGTGGCACGCGATATGCGCGAGGGCCTGGATGGCGCCGATATCGTCATGATGCTGCGGCTGCAGCGCGAGCGCATGAACGGCTCGTTCGTGCCCTCGAGCCAGGAATACTTTCACTATTTCGGGCTCGACCAGAAGAAGCTGGCTTACGCCAAGCCGGATGCGCTGGTGATGCATCCGGGGCCGATGAACCGCGGCGTCGAGATCGACTCGATCGTAGCCGACGGCGCGCAATCGCTGATCCGCGAACAGGTGGAAATGGGAGTGGCGGTGCGGATGGCAGTGCTCGAGGCGCTTGCCCGCAACCTGCCGAACGCCTGATGCTGACCGACCGCCGCCCGATCCTGCTCGCCAATGCCCGGCTAATCGATCCGTCGCGCGATTTCGACGGCATCGGCGACGTCCTGATCGCAGACGGCGTCATCCGCGAGTCCCGGCGTGGCATCGGCGCCGCCGGCGTGCCTGAAGGTACCGACATCGTCAATTGCGCCGGCAAGATCGTCGCACCCGGACTGATCGACATGCGCGCCTTTGTCGGCGAGCCCGGCGCCAGCCACCGCGAAACCTTTGCCTCCGCAAGCCAGGCGGCCGCGACCGGCGGCATCACCACCATCATTTGCCAGCCCGACACTTCACCCGTGATCGACAATTCGGCAACGGTGGATTTTGTCTTGCGCCGCGCACGCGACACCGCCATCGTCAACATCCACCCGATGGCGGCATTGACGAAGGGTCTGCGCGGCGAGGAGATGACCGAGATCGGCCTGTTGAAGGCCGCGGGCGCGGTTGCTTTCACCGACGGCGACAGGAGCGTCACCAATGCGCAGGTGATGCGGCGAGCGCTGACCTATGCGCGGGATTTCGACGCGCTGATTGTGCATCACACCGAAGATCCCAATCTGGTCGGCGAAGGCGTCATGAACGAGGGCGAGTTCGCCGCACGGCTGGGGCTCGCCGGTATCCCCAATGCCGCCGAAGCCGTGATGCTGGAGCGCGACATGCGCCTCGCCGCGTTGACCGGCGGGCGCTATCACGCGGCGTCGTTGAGCTGCATCGATTCGCTGGAAATCCTCAAGCGCGCGCGCGATGCAGGGCTAACGGTCTCGGCCTCGGTCTCGATCAATCATGTGACGCTAAACGAAAACGATATCGGCCCGTACCGAACCTTCCTGAAACTGTCGCCGCCGTTGCGCACCGAAGACGACCGCGGCGCGTTGGTCGCTGCCGTCGCCTCCGGATTGATCGACGTCATCATGTCTGACCACAATCCGCAGGACGTCGAGGTGAAGCGGCTGCCGTTTGCAGAAGCGGCCGCGGGCGCAATCGGCCTGCAAACCATGCTGCCCGCGGCGCTGCGACTCATTCATAGTGGCGAGATGGATTTCAGGACGCTGATCCGGGCGATGTCGACGCGCCCCGCCGAACTTTTGGGCTTGCCAGGCGGAACGCTGCGCGCCGGCTCGCCTGCCGACGTGATCGTCATCGATGCCGATACGCCGTGGGTGCTCGACCCCGCCGATCTGCAATCGCAATGCAAGAACACGCCGTTCGATGAAGCGCGGTTCTCGGGCCGCGTCGTGCGCACGATTGTGGGCGGGCGCACCGTGTATGAACATGTCTGATGCGTGCGGGCTATGCCATTAAGGGAGGAACGACAATGTCACCTGAAGCATGGCTGCCGGTGGCGTTTGTCCTCGGCTATCTGCTCGGTTCGATTCCGTTCGGGCTGATCCTCACTCGACTAGCAGGAACGCAGGATTTGCGTTCGATCGGCTCCGGTAATATCGGCGCCACCAATGTGCTTCGAACCGGGCACAAGGGCCTCGCCGCGGCCACCCTGATCTGCGACATGCTGAAGGGCACGGTCGCGGTGGTCATCGCAGGCTATGTTGGCGGCCCCAACTCTGCGATGCTGGCGGCGCTCGGCGCCTTTCTCGGCCACCTGTTTCCGGTGTGGCTGAAGTTTAAGGGCGGCAAGGGCGTCGCGGTCTATAT
>DASSGM010000244.1:0-13267 GCA_035693465.1 Bradyrhizobium sp.
GTCATGGTTTTTCCTGCGCCTGCTTCGTACCGCGATTCAGCCTGCCGATGAAGCGCTTGCTCGCTTCCATCTCCAGTGCCTCCCACGTCGATTGAAGACAAGCCGATGGATCGAATCGGCCACCGCTCTCGAGCCTATCAAAAATCAGACCCAGCAGCGCGGCGCGGCGGTCGGGGTCGCTGGTTTCATAAAGCATCCAGCGCCCGGACACGGCGTTCAGAATTCGCTCGCTATGTTTTAGGCGATCGAGCAGCACACGAAGCGGACGCAGTGCGGTGGAAGAGGTCGAGGCCAGCCGGCGGGCCGGAGCTCTGGCCCATTTCCATGGATCATTCGGCACAAGAAAGCGGGCCAGCACGATGTCAAACAGCCGCCGCCGTTCCGCCGTATCGCCTCCTGCGGGCGCGACCACTTCAATCATCCATGCGGCCAGCGAGGCCCATGCCAGCTGTTTCTGATGCTCGGACCAGCTTTGCCGTTTCAAATGCAAGTTCGCGCCATGCAGACGTTTGTAGTAGATTGGACCCGGCACAAAGCGAAATTCGCCCCACAGAGCGAGTTGCGCCATGAACCGCATTTCTGTGCCGCAGCTGTCGAACGGATCGAAATCGCTTAGCAGCAGGCCTGACGTGGAAGCCAGCGCCGAGCCGCGGATCAAACCGCGAAATGGCACGCAGTCCAGGGTTTCCAGATAAGCCAGAACGCGTTCGATCGAACCCCCCGATAGTTCAAACCCGCGGCTGACCATGGTTTGAAGACCGCTGGTGTGTACTTCGGCAAAGCAGATCGCCGCGTTGGACGTGCGCGACGCAGCTTCGACCAGGTCGGCGACGTAGGTCGGCGACACCTGATCGTCATGCTGCTGAAAAATGTAAAATTCGCCACGTCGTTCTCGCATGGTCCAATCGGTATTGCCGGCCCATCCGAGACGCGATGGCTGGACCCGCATCCGAAACCGGGCGTCGCCGCGCAGGAACGGCTCACACGCTCTTGCGCTGTCCTGGTCACCGGCGTCGACGGAGATCAGCACGTCCAGATCCGGATAGGTCTGGGTTCTCAGACACTCCAGTGTGACCGGGAGTTCCTGCTCTCCTCGATAGACGGGCACACCGACGGTCACCAGGGGACTATTCAATGCCTGTTACCCTCGAGGATGCGGCCCGCGCAAATATCCGCGAAATACGGCGCCATCGTGAGTTTGCCCGGATCGATGGAATGAAACCGGCCTGTCGAAGTGACGCCGATTTCGAAGCGGCGGTGCAACTCGCTGGCTGGATCATAAATGTCGGTCTGGCCCCATGCGACGATGACGCCGCCTTTGACGGTGACGTCCTTCAACTCCTGCGGTTTGAGCGCACGAAGCGACGGCACAAATTGTGCCATGGCTTGCAGCGTTCCCTTCAGGAGTTGCGAGCGGAGTGGCTCCGGGGGATAGGTGGACCAGTCAGGCGGCGTGACATCTTTCGAGATTCCCTGCAAGCAAACGGGATACCAGGTCAGATAGGTCAGGCCATCGGCGTAGCTGACTACTTCGCCGAATGGACCTGATACAAAAGTGGCGCTCGGCGGCAACTTCGCGCCTGCCGGCAAGCGGAAGCTGACGCCGTATTTTAGCCGATGCAGCCATGGCCGATTCGGCCGCAATCCAAGCTTTTCGTTGATGGCAAATCGTCCCTCCCACAGGGCGTTGACGACGTGGTCGAACCGCTCCCGGACAACTCTGCCTGACGCATGCATTGAGACATCGAGACCATCACTGTCCTCAACCGACAAGACTTCATGGTTTAGTCGCACATCGATCCGCCGGTCAGCACTAATCCGGTCGCGTAGCAATTGCGCCAGCGCCACCGGATCTATCGCTACCTCAGGAGTAGCGAATGTCGCCAGCGCGACCTCGGGGTCGAATTCCGCCTCCCGTTGCGCGGTCGTCCACATGCGCGGCTGGGCCGAAAGATCCCGCCCGAAATAGGCATCGTCCCGGCCTCCGCTCGCGTCGCGGATCAGCGCGTGAACGGCGGCGATATAGTGCGAAACCTCGTCGGGCGTGCGCTGACTATCACGATGCACCACGTAAGCCGCGGGCCGGGACACCGTCATGGAGTCGTAGGGCAAACCGAGATGCCGAGCAAAAAACGGCGCGAAGGCCAGCGCCCCCCGCATCATCATTCGTGCCGTCGAATAGCTGGGATCGTTCGCGTACATGTAGCCGAGATGAATCTTGCCTTCGTTTGCGACCGCCGCTCGGCTGAGCAGCTTGTCGTTGCGATCGAATAGGGTTACATCGATGCCGCGCTGCGCCAGGGACAACGCCACGCAGCAACCCTGAAGACCGCCACCCAAAACTCCGACACGCATCACCAGGACCTACAATTCAAAGACGTTCAGGATGGCCACTTTAACTTTGCAACAATATAGCCGAGCGAAGCTGCGCTTAGTCGCTGAAATTTGCGCAGCAGGCAAGTGAGATCATGGATCGTATTGTCAAGCGCGGGGTTTTGCCGATCAGGCGTGGGCTTTTCATGATCTGGAATTTTGCGGAGCGGCCAAATCAACAATAGCGCTCTGATCATCACACAATCGAGACCGCGCGAATCGGCTCGGCGTCGCGCCCGCGCGCCCGACCACGCTCGCATCACTCCACGGCCTCCCCGGCATCGGCGAAAACAAGCTGTGCAACTTGCCATTTCGAGTGGCCCACGGACCCATGACTGCATGCGGCTTCATGACCACTCAATTGCCTAGCAAAATTAAGCGCTTAAGAATACCATTCGCGGCACCTATGCGGTTGTTTCCACGCATGTCTATGGATGAAAGAATGAAGAATAACTCGCACACGGCCGGCGTGCCGGAAATCCCTATCGAAGGCTGCGCGCCTGTTGCGGTAAGAACCAACGCTGACGATCGCGGATGTCTGTTCGAAATTTTCCGTGAGGAATGGACGGGCGCCTTCAAGACCGTTCAGTGGAATGCCTGCAGGTCACATGCCGGCGTGATGCGGGGCGTCCACGTTCATGTGGATTATGATGAGTTCTATACCCTGCCGTTTGGACGGATTTTCCTTGCCCTTCGCGACATCCGCCGGGCATCGCCAACTTTCGGCAACAGCATCGGCTTTGAGTGGTCTGCTGCCGACGGGTTTGCCGTTCCTGTACCTGCCGGTGTTGCGCACGCAGTTTTGTTTATGGATGAATCGATTCTTGCGTTCGGGCTCAGCAGCTACTGGAAAGCCGAAACAGACGTGATTGGCTGCCGATGGGATAATCTCGACCCCTCGCTGCCTTGGCCTGCGGAAATCGCGATGCTTTCAAAACGGGACAGGGAGGCAGGATCGTTTGCTGATATGCTCAGTAGGTACGAAGCGCTGTCCACTTCGTAGCTGACAGAGTGAAGCATTGAAATTTAGCGCTTCCACCACAACGAGCGAGTTCATATCGTGCAGGGTGATTTCGCAATCCCCGGGCCGGCTCCGGCTCCTGCCGTTTCCGTCATTATCGCGACCTACAATCGAGCCCACACACTGCGACATGCCGTTCAGAGCGTGTGCAATTCGTCGTTCAGCGACTGGGAACTGATCGTTGTAGGTGATGGGTGCACCGACGATACGGCGCAGTGCATTTCCTCCTTCAACGATCCGCGCGTCCGGTTTGTCAATCTAGCCAAGCGCTTCGGCCACCAGGCCGGTCCGCATAACCACGGCCTGACCTTGGCCCGCGGTCGATATGTGGCGTTTTTGAACCACGATGATTTCTATTTTCCCGATCATCTCGAAAAGTGTGTGGCTGAGCTGGAGTCAAGCGGCGCCGACCTCGTCTGGGTGGCCTGCGCAATCGCAAATGTAAAAGCCGTTACGGACGGCGATCGGCCGTTTGCGTTCGCGCTCCACGGCGTTCCCGCCGCGCCCGAATACACGCCGCTGGCGACATATATATCGTCGTCCTGGGTGCTTCGACGAGGCCTGGCCCAGCGTGTCGGACCGTGGCGCTCACCCGAAAAGGCTTACGTAACACCATCACAGGAGTGGCTGTTTCGAGCGTGGTATTCCGGTGCGACGCTGAAATTTCTGCCCTCCGTCACGGTCATTGTGGTGCTCGCGGGACCGCGGCCGGGCAGCTATGCTCGTCCGATCAGCCCGGAGCACGAGTTAATTGCGCAATGGCTGAAAGAGGATCCAAAATGCCGCGAACGAATCCTGGAGGAAGCCGCGGTGAATGAAGCAATGGGACACTTCCTCCACTATCGATATCCGTCGCTGCGGTCGCTTAGGCGGATGTTGCTTCGTCCGGTTTATTTCCTCCTCGCGCGGATGGGTATTCATCCACTTTCCTTGCCGATCGCGATGGTTTTTGGTCGCCGTGGCAGCGTGGTGCGAAACCATCGCAGAATCACCGGTGCTCAATAGGCGAGCATCAGTTGCGACCGGCGCGCAACTTCGATCCAGACGGCATGGCGACCGCGCCCGACCACGCTCACGCCATTTCGCGGCATCCGCGCACCGGCGACAACAAGCGCGAACGTTATGAAGCCGAAATGGTTGCGCTGGTGAAGGTGGAGGACTGAGCGGATGACGGAGAGTCGGAAGCGGCGCGGGGCGACACCGGAGCGGATGGAGCGAGCAGGCGAAGAGCGACCTCGTCTAACGGGAAATGGTCGGTCTTTTGTCCGGCGGTCAAGGCCAGGTCCATGGTGTACGCGCCTAGCTCGCACATCACCTGCGAAGCGATGTCGCCGAGCGGGATGAACTCTCTCGCCAGATATTCGAACTGGGCACGTGCCTGACGCAGCGTCGTCTTCGGCACCACGGCGTTGGCTTCTCCGACGACGGCATCCCGTTCGCAGCCATGCGCCGGAACCGAATTCGCTTCAAGTTGAGGCCTTGCAGCAACAACACGGTCATCGCCGCCTTGAAATTCGATGGTTTGATTTTTGAGATCGTTGATCCGATCGACGGCGGCGCGAAGCTCTGCGCGTTTGGCTTCAAGGGAAGCGACCTTGGTCACAAGCGCGTCGCGCTCGCGGTCAGACACGATCCGAAAGGCAGTAAATTCGCCTTCCTGCGCCTTCAACCGGAGCTGAAGTTCGGCGCGCTCACGTTCGGCGACAAGACGAAGCGCGGAAAGTTCTCCTTCGCACACTTTTATCCTTGCCGCGGAATCCTCCCGTTCGCGGCGAAGCCGGTCCAGTTCCTGACCCCGTGCCTCAAGCGCAAACTTTAGCGCTTCGTGCTCCCGATCCAATCCGTCGCGAAGCTCGGAAAGTTCTGATTCGCGCGACTGCAGCGACGCAGAAAGCGCATCCCGTTCGCTCAGGATCGAGGATGTGACGTTCAGGTGCCCTTCAATGTCATGCTTGAGCGCGTCGCATTCGGCTTCCAGCGCACTGGCATGATCAGCCACGCTTTCATATTTGTGGCGCCAGAGTTCATCCTCATCCGACGCTGCAAGCACGCGGGCCGTCAGGCTTTCGAGAAGTTCGGCCGCCCGTTGCAGATATGTCGCGTTGTACGTATTGGACATCAGGTCGGCAAACCGGCGCAGAAACCTTGCCGTGTCGGCGACATTAGGCTTCTCGGGAGACATGGATGGGTCTGTCATGAAGCCTGCCCTCGAAAAGCCATCCCTGAGCGCCCGCTGGAAACAAAGCGCGGCGCAGCCCGCTAGAGTGCGGCTTCGGCCAAAGCGGCTGGGCCGCTGGCCCGATCGGCTCGCAGCTGGTTTTCCAGATCGGCAGCGGCAAAAATAGGGCGTTGAACAGTGGCTGCCTTAATATCGGTTAAACGCGCCGCGCAACACGGTTCTTGACGTGCTCGTCCCTGCAAGGAACGAATGTTGCGTCAATCGCGATGATTGTATCACTCGGAGGTTTGGGTCGACGAACGCGGCAATGCCGAGCTGACTTCCTGCGCAGCCCCGAGAGGTTGCTCGAACTTCGAGATCAGCGGGGCGTCGGTGTCAAATCGGACGCGGTAGACCTGCAAATTCTCCATCACGCGCTGAACATAGTTGCGCGTTTCGGAAAACGGGATGCGTTCCACCCAATCGACCGCATCCACGTTGGGGTCGCGCGGATCGCCGTACTGCTTCACCCAGTCCCGCACGCGGCCGCGGCCGGCATTATAGCCGGCGAAGGTCATGATATGGCAGCCCTTGTATTCCTGCAGCAGCGCGCTGAGTTCGGCCGCGCCCATTTGCGTGTTGTAGACGGGATCAGAGACCATCCGCTCCCAATCGTAACTGACGCCGAACCTCTTGGCGGTGTCACGCCCGGCTTCTGGCGTGACCTGCATCAGGCCGACCGCATTTGCCGCCGACTTGTCGCGCTGGTCGAACGCACTTTCGGTGCGCGCAACCGAATAGATAATGCTGCGGTCGATTTGGGGACCGATCGGGCTGTGCGGCGGGATCCCGATCGTGGGGAAGGCGTAAGGGTCCAGCGCCAAGCCACGGCCGAGCGCCGCCTTCCCGATCTGGAGCATGGCGCGGGCATCGTTGCGGCGGCCGGTCAGCTCGCCGAGCGCGGCCAGTGCCGCGACGTCAACGCTCTGTTCGGCAAGATCCGTCACGAAATACAGCACGACGTCGCGCTCGCCGAGCGTATAGAGCATGTCGGCGGCGCGCACGAGTTCATCCAAAGCTGCGGGCATGTTAACCGGATCGTGCTGCAGCGGCAGCCGCAGCTCAATCTTGTCAAGGCCGAGTTTGGCGCGCGCAAGCTGTCCGTAATAGGCGGTGGGGTAGCGCGCGGCAGCTTCATAGCTGGCTCGCATCTCGTTCTTCTCGCCGATCGCCTCGGCGGCGCGGCCTCGCCAGTAGTTCGCTCGCGCAAGGACGATCGGATTGGACGCTCCATCGTCAATGTGGGCGAAATGCGCGCGCGCCGTCGCGGGATCGTTGAGGTAGCGCAGCGCGATCCAGCCGGGCATGAAATGGAAATCTGCCCGGTAATATTCATTGGCCGGCGGCGCGGCCTCGCGCACCACCTGATAGGCCGCCTGGAACTTGCCCTGATCGAGCAGCTTGCGGGCGAGAAGACGCCGCTGCCGCCACCATTCGTCGGTGTCCTGAAGCGCCATCGTCTCTGACGCGGCCGCCAGCGTCAGCCGCGTTGCGTCCTCAAGCCGATCGTGACGCACCATCCAATTAATACGGCACAGCGCGTAGCCCAGGTCCTGTCGGGCCTCGGTCGCAACCGCATCGAGCAGGTCGAGCGCCTTGGTCGCGTTCGCCGCGACAGCGGCACAGGCCTTCACGATCGAGCGGTCGTCGTCTCCGAGGCGACGCGCCGCCCGTGATGCTCCCGAAAAATCCTTGGCGCCGATGCGCTTGTCCATGCGCGCCCGATGGTCCTCGCCGGTGAGAAGGTCGCCGAACGTCTCGATCGCCTCGGTCTCGGCGCGCTCCGACAATTCGTCCGACCGCCAGGCCTCGCGAACCAGGCGTGCGGCGCCGTCACGATCGCCTTCGGCAAGCAGAACGCGCGCGAGCGCAAACCTGCCCTTGGCGCCCGTCGGCTGAGTGGCGATGAAGCGGCGAACCGTCGCGCCGTCGCTCCGCTCTTGCCACAGCCGCACTTCCGCCCGCCGGCGGAACAGGCTCATGCTCGGCCAGTGCGGGTTATCGGCAATGAAGGCAGCGTAGCGATTGAAATTCGCCTGGCCTTCGGGGTGGCGCAGGATGAACCATTCGACAAGTTTTTGGGCCGCCGGATCGCCAATGGTTTTGCCGATTGCCGTTGCTTCGCCGGTCTTGCCCTTGCGCGCCAGATCGATCGCCTGCCTGACCGCCGCGAGGTCACCCGAGAGCGGAGCGGCCGTTTCAGCCGGAGCGGATGTATCCGTGGACTTTGCCGACTTGCGCCGGGCCGCCGCGGCTTGCGCCGCGTGCTTGCCTTTCTTCGCGGCCTTGTGCGCGGCATGGCGCTTATGGCCCGCCTCTGCCTTCTTGGCAGGGTGAGTTTGCTTGTGGCGGGTAACCGCTACCGCATCACTCGAAAACGCGGTGAGCAAACCCAAGGCGAACAAACAAGTCAGCGGCCGGAAACGCTGGTTCATTCCGTGATCCCCCCGCGAACCCAACGGCAAGAGCCGTGAGATCGCCCGATGCAAGCGGTTCGAACTGCGTGAAGCTACCACACCGCCGATTCTCAACTGTTACGTTTCGGCAACAGCGTGGCGAAAACGTGGCCACGATGGAACTTAACCATGGCTTGTGAATCGGCGCAGCTTTCCGGTGAAAATCCTACAACGCGCGAAAACAGCCGCCGCCACCCTTCGCGTCAACAAAACCAGCTATTATGACAATTGGGCGCTCGCGACGGGGCCGAATGGACAAAGCGGCTCGCCTTCTGGATAATCGATCCCTTGCTCAGGCGGGCAGGCGCATGCTGCTCTATCACTCCCTCCGAATGCACTTCATTGATCTCGAATGCGCGCGGCCCATTGACTTTGCGATGTGGGCGGAAATCCGAAGCCGCTGTCAAATGCTCAGGAGGGTGGCAGCGACAGCGACGGCATTTGTCTGGTCCGATCGCACAGGAACAAAACTTTCTTCTGCGACACTTGGTGCCGTCCTACCCGATTGGTTGTATAGTTGAGAAAACGGGGGCCGTGCTGCATCGCTTCAGGTGCACGTGAAACTTTAAGTAACGGAGGTCCGCCATGAAAGTCAAAGACGTGATGCATAAGGGTGTCGACTGGGTCAGCCCCAACACCCCTGTTACCGAACTCGCGAAATTGATGCGGGAGCATGATATCGGCTGCATTCCGATTGGGGAGGACGACCGACTGATCGGGATGGTGACCGACCGCGACATCGTCTGCAAAGGACTTGCGAACAACAACTTCGATACTGGCCGCGCGATGGCGCGCGATGTGATGACCGCAGGCATCCATTGTTGCCGGGATGATGATGACCTCGCAAAGGCGGTGCATCACATGGAGAAGCTGAAGCTGCGCAGGCTGCCGGTGATCAACAAGGGCAAGCGGATGGTCGGCATCATCAGCCTCGGTGACGTTAGCCATTCTGCGCCCGGCGACTTGCTTTCCGAGTGCGTCAAGAGCGTTTCGGCCCATCACTGAAACCCGGCGGGGCGGTCCTCTCGCGATTGCCGTCGACTGCGCGATCAGACGTTGGGACCAGGCCGACCGATCATCCAACAACCGCACGGCGCGAAAAGCCGGGCACGCGGAAGTGTGCTGCTTTGCCCGGAAAATGCTGCGCGGCTCAGGACAAGACTGCCAACATCAATAATTGATCTAATTGTTGCGTCCCCTTCGCGAGGCGGACTGTTTTCCTGCGCGAGGGATGCACCCGAACCTAGGCCGCGATCTCGCGCGGCCTTATTCGATCGCGCGGCCGCAGCCGGGGCACCTTATCCCCACACAATGGAGCTGCTTATGCCGTGCGGCAGCTTCTCGCTAAAGCGGCCGCGTCGTGCGTTTCCCATCAAGCGAGCAAACTGCGCATGACTTATATGGAGCAGCGTCTGGTGATCGCCCGCCTCCATATAGATCTCCGGCTGCGCCTCGATGCTGTCGTCCACGATGAGAGGCAGCGCGTAACAGTGACCAAGGGGCGGAACAGCCCCGTGCGCGCAATCCGGGAACAGCGGATCGATCTCGGATTCCCTGGCCAGTTCAACATTATCGCCAAGCTGGTCCCTCAAATCCGAAAGGCGAAGGTGATGCGATGCTGGAAGCACCGCGAGCATGTAGCCGGCATTGTGCCGCAGCACGATTGCCTTTGCCAAACGATCTCCCGAAATCCGACACGCCTCGGCGGTACGCGCGGATGACATGGTAGGGTCATGCGGGATCACATCGTACTGGATGTTTTCTGCAGTCAAGTACTGCTGGAGTGTGGGAGCTATGGACATGATTGACCTCCGCTGGGGCTTACAAGCAACCCATCACTTGCGCTCACGGCTCCAGGGGAAGAGAGAAGCCGGGAAATCTGCCGCATAGCGGTGACCCTTCGGCGCGCGGAGCTCTTGTTGTGGAGGATTCGGGTCCGGCTCTACTACCTTCCGATAAAGATGCCAGGTGGCATGACCGAGCAGCGGCAGGACCACGGCAAGACCGACGAAGAACGGTAGCGAACCGATCACTAGCAGGGCCGCAACGATCACCCCCCACACCGCCATCGCCAACGGATTTTTCATCACAGCCCGCAGCGACATCCGGATTGCGTCTATCGCCGTCGCATGCCGGTCGAGCATCAACGGAAACGACACAACACTGACGCACAGGGCCACCACGGCAAACAGGAAGCCGACGCCGCAGCCGACGAAAATGAGGAACCATCCTTTTGGCGTCGTCAACACGTGCGTTGCGAAATCGGGGATGCTTGCAGCCGGAGCATTGCCGAAGGTTGCAATGTAGATGGCGTCCGCGGTGGCGATCCAAACTATGAACAGAATGAGCAGGAGCGTGCCGAGTTCGAGCATGGCGCCGAAAGACGGCGCGCGCAGCACCTGGATGGCATCCCACGCGGCGGCTTGCTCGCCGCGCTCGCGACGGCGGCTGAGCTCGTAAAGACCGATCGCGGCAAAAGGACCAATCAACGTAAAACCGGCGGCGAGCGGAAACAGCAGCGGCAGCACCGAATAGCCAAGCACCATTCTGAACAGAACAAGACCGAGGACGGGATAAATCACGCACAGGACAATGGCGTGACTTGGTACCGCCTTGAAATCTTCCCAGCCCAGGCGCAGCGCCTCGTGCAAGTCGGACAGGCCGATCTTGCGAATGACAAATGGAGTGGCGATGCCGACCGCTTGTGGATTAGGATTTGCAATGTTGTCGGAATACTGTGTAGCCATCGCCGCAGTCTCCCTCGCTTCTGGCCGCCGTGGTGAACACGGCGCCCTTCAATCATGCGTGTCGCCCCATGTGCCAAAATCGCGGTCGAGCCGAGCACGGCAAACCAACTTCAGCGAAAACGAGCTTTGCCGGACGAATCCGCCCGCGACCTTCGCGGTCAATGTAGCGCGATACGCCATAGAAGGAAACCAGCACCCACAGTGAGCGGAGTGTGCACCTGCACAAATCGTTTGTTGCGTTGCGGTACCACGCTGCCGGCCGATGCTCGGCTCTCGCGATGTTGGGAATAACGCACCGGACCAGAGCGTGGGATAGTCCTCTATAATCTATTGACGCTCGGCTCGACGGGCCTCATCTTAAAACTCTAAACGCCTCTGGCTCCGACGAGATTAGCGTCGTAACGTGTACTCTGTGTCATGTTTTGACGTCGCGACCGGTTGAATGGGCGAGGCAAGAGACACGGCGATGGCGAATGTGAAGTCAGCCATCGCGACAGGCGTGAGCTCCGCCCTTTGATCGTATCCGTAGCCCTTAACGGCGAGGATGAGTGAGGGATGGCTGTAGCAATCATACTGCTTTTGGTAGCGGTCGGCTCGGTGCTGTTTCACCTCTACAGCCCGTGGTGGTGGACGCCGATCGCCACCAACTGGCGCTACATTGACGACACGATCAACATAACGTTCTTGATCACGGGAGTGGTTTTCTTCGCGGTCATCGCGTTCATGGCCTATTGCGTGTTCCGCTTTCATCACAAGGAGGGAAGGCAGGCAGCCTACGAGCCCGAAAACAAAAAGCTCGAATGGTGGCTTACCATCGGGACTGCGATCGGCGTCGCAGCCATGTTGGCGCCCGGCTTGTTCGTCTGGCATCAGTTCGTCACAGTTCCGGCGGACGCTACCGAGATCGAGGTCATGGGCCAGCAGTGGCGCTGGAGCTTCCGCCTGCCGGGGAAGGATGGCCGGATGGGCACTACCGATGTCCGCAACGTAAGTTCCGACAACCCGATGGGCCTCAATCCCGACGATCCGCATGGGAAAGACGACCTTGTGATCGAAAACGGCGACTTGCACCTTCCGATCGGAAAGCCGGTCAAGGTTTTGCTCCGCTCGGTCGACGTCTTGCACGATTTCTATGTGCCCGAATTCCGAGCCAAGATGGACATGGTTCCGGGCATGGTTACCTATTTCTGGATAACCCCGATCCGGACCGGAACGTTTGATGTTCTCTGCGCCGAGTTATGTGGCATGGCGCACGCGCAGATGCGGGCTAAGGTTATCGTCGAAGAAGAGAATGAATATAAGGCCTGGCTGGAGAAGCAGCAGACGTTTGCGGAATTGTCAGGTCGAAGCGCCGTTATGAGGGCGACGTACAAATCCGGCGGTCAGTAAGAAAATGCCGCTGCGAGGATAGATCGGGCGCGTGAGGCCGACTCATCGCCCGTGGTGGAAACGACCGAGGAGGCATTTCGATGGTCGATGTCCCGTATGACACAATCGCAGACGTTCCGCCTGCCGAAGTGGCGGAGGTTGAACTCTACCACCCCAGAAGCTGGTGGACTCACTATGTCTTTTCGCAGGACGCCAAGGTCATCGCCATCCAGTACTCGCTCACCGCGACGGCGATCGGCTTGGTGGCGCTGGTGCTGTCGTGGCTGATGCGACTGCAACTGGGGTTTCCCGGCACGTTCTCCTTTATCGATGCAAATCAGTATCTCCAGTTCATCACCATGCACGGCATGATCATGGTGATCTACCTGCTCACGGCGTTGTTCCTTGGAGGCTTCGGCAACTACCTTATCCCGCTGATGGTCGGCGCCCGGGACATGGTTTTCCCCTATGTGAACATGCTGAGCTACTGGGTCTATCTGCTCGCAGTCCTGGTGTTGGCCTCGGCCTTTTTCGTGCCGGGCGGGCCTACCGGCGCCGGTTGGACGCTGTACCCGCCACAGGCGATTCTCTCCGGCACGCCGGGGCAGGACTGGGGCATCATCCTGATGCTGGCCTCGCTGATCCTGTTCATTATCGGCTTCACCATGGGCGGGCTGAACTACGTGGTGACGGTGCTGCAGGCGCGCACACGCGGCATGACGTTGATGCGCTTGCCGTTGACGGTGTGGGGCATTTTCACGGCCACCGTGCTGGCGCTGCTGGCCTTCCCGGCGCTGTTCGTCGCGTCGGTGATGATGCTATTCGACCGCGTCCTGGCAACCAGCTTCTTCATGCCCGCACTCGTCGAGATGGGCCAGCAGTTGAAGTATGGCGGTGGCAGCCCGATCCTGTTCCAGCACCTTTTCTGGTTCTTCGGCCATCCCGAAGTCTACATCGTGGCTTTGCCAGCCTTCGGCATCGTTTCCGATCTGATCAGCACCCACGCGCGAAAGAACATCTTCGGCTATCGCATGATGGTTTGGGCTATCGTGGCTATCGGCGGTCTCAGCTTCATCGTATGGGC
>DASSGM010000245.1:0-11944 GCA_035693465.1 Bradyrhizobium sp.
GTCGAACTGGGCGCGCGGTTGTTCCATCACCTGCTGGCCTTGCCGATGGCTTACTTCCAGGCGCGGCGTGTCGGCGATTCGGTGGCGCGGGTGCGCGAATTGGAGAACATCCGCAATTTCCTTACGAGTTCGGCCCTGACCTTGGTCATCGACCTGCTCTTCACCTGCGTGTTCCTGGCAGTGATGTTTTTCTATTCGCCGCTGCTCACCTGGATCGTGCTTGGCTCATTCCCGTTCTACATCGCGATCTCGGCGGGCGTGACGCCGCTGTTCCGGCGGCGGCTGGACGAGAAATTCCAGCGCGGCGCCGAGAACCAGGCCTTTCTGGTCGAGAGCGTGACCGGGATCGAGACGCTCAAGGCGATGGCTGTTGAGCCGCAGATGCAGCGCCGCTGGGAAGAGCAGCTTGCCGGCTACGTCGCCGCGAGCTTCCGGGTCCTGAGCCTCGGCAACACGGCGAGCCAGGTGGTGCAGCTCGTCAGCAAGCTTGTCACCGCCGGCATCCTCTATTGCGGCGCCAAGCTGGTCATCGACGGCAACCTGTCGGTCGGTGAGCTTGTGGCCTTCAACATCCTGGCCGGCCGGGTCAGCGCGCCGGTGCTGCGCCTCGCGCAGATCTGGCAGGATTTTCACCAGGCCCGCCTGTCGGTCTCGCGGCTCGGCGACATCCTCAATACCGCCGCCGAGCCGACCTATACGACGGGCCGCGCGCGGCTGCCGGCGATCCGCGGCAGCATCAGGTTCGAGCACGTTAGTTTCCGCTATCGTGTCGATGGACAGGAAATCCTGCACGATGTCAGCTTCGATGTGCCCGCCGGGCAGATGGTCGGAATTGTCGGGCCTTCCGGCTCGGGCAAAAGCACGTTCGCTAAGCTTGTCCAGCGCCTCTACGTTCCGGAGAGCGGGCGCGTGCTGGTCGACGGCATGGATCTCGCGATGGCCGATCCGGCCTGGCTGCGCCGCCAGGTGGGCGTTGTCCTGCAGGAGAACGTGCTGTTCAATCGCTCGGTGCGCGACAATATCGCGCTCGCCGACCCGGCCATGCCGATGGAGCGCGTCATCGCGGCGGCACGCCTGGCAGGCGCGCACGAATTCATCCTCGAACTCACCGAAGGCTACGACACGATCGTCGGCGAGCGCGGTTCCACCCTCTCCGGCGGCCAGCGCCAGCGCATCGCTATCGCCCGCGCGCTGATTACTGATCCGCGCATCCTGATCCTTGATGAGGCGACCAGCGCGCTGGACTACGAGAGCGAGCGCGTTATTCAGCAGAACATGAGGGAGATCGCTCAGGGGCGGACGGTTTTGGTGATAGCGCATCGCCTCTCGACCGTGCGGGCGACAGATCGCATCGTCACCCTCGAGCGCGGCCGCCTGGTGGAGGACGGCACCCATGATGCGCTGATCAAGACCGGGGGCCGCTATGCATCGTTGCACAGGCTACAGGCAGGGCTCCATGAAGTCGGTTGAACCAGCGGTGCCCGCCATCCCCGCACAACGCGTTATCCCGTTTCGGCAGGCGCAACAGAAGAGGCGCGCTGAAGAACTGGCCTTTCTGCCGGCGGCGCTTGAAATTGTCGAAACGCCGCCTTCGCCGATCGGCCGCGCGATTGCGGCCGCCATTATCCTCCTGTTCTGCGCGACGCTGGTCTGGGCCTGGTGGGGCACCATCGACATCGTTGCCTCAGCGACTGGAAAAATCCTGCCGGGCGGTCGCGTCAAGGTGATCCAGCCGTTCGAGACCGGGGTCGTGCGCGCCATAAGGGTACAGGATGGACAGGTGGTCACGGCCGGCGAGGTCCTGATCGAGCTCGATCCGACCGTCAACGAGGCGGAACGCGATCACCTGCGCAACGACCTCCTCGCCGAGCGGCTCAACATCGCGCGGTTGCGCGCGGCGCTCGCCGGCGGGGATGATCCCTCGGCTGATTTCACGCCGCCGGCCGATGCGGATCCGGAACTGATCGCTACCCAGCGTCAGCTTTTACAGAACCAGGTGACCGAGCATCGCGCCAGGATCGCCGCGCTCTCTCGTCAGCAGGCGCAGAAAGAAGCCGAGCTAGCCACAACAGCGGCGACCATCCACAAGCTCGAGACCATTATTCCTGTGATTCAGTCGCGCGTCGACATCCGCAAGACGCTGGTGGAGAAGGAACTGGGCTCCAAGCTCGCATATTTCGAAGTGATGCAGCTCCTCGTGGAGCAACAAGAGGAGTTCAGTGTCCTGAAGAGCCATCTGAAGGAGACGGAGGCGGCTGTCGCCGCTATTCGCGAGACGCGCGGTCAGGCGGTGGCCGAATATCGGCATTCACTTTCCGACGACCTCGCCAAGTCCGAGCAGAAGGCGAACGGCCTGGCCCAGGACCTGATCAAGGCCGAGCAAAGGACCAGGCTTCAGCTGTTGACCGCTCCCGTCGACGGTGTGGTGCAGCAGCTCGCGATCCACACGGTCGGCGGCGTGGTCACGCCGGCGCAGTCTCTGCTTGTGGTCGTGCCGAGCGACAGCCGGCTGGAAATCGAGGCCATGGTGTCAAACAACGACATCGGCTTCATCCACCCCGGGCAAGACGCCGAGATCAAGGTCGATACCTTCAATTTTACCCGCTACGGACTTCTGCACGGGCAGGTGCTCACAGTCTCGCAGGACGCCGTCATCCGCGACCGGCAGCAGGACCGCTCCAACGACCGCAGGCTGGGGACGCAGAACGACAGCAGCGAGCCGAAAGGCCAGGAGCTGAACTACAGCGCGCGCATTTCGCTTGACCGCACCAGGATGCAGATCGACGACCGGATGGTCAACCTGTCGCCCGGCATGGCGGTGACCGTGGAAATCAAGACCGGATCACGGAAGATTCTGAACTATCTGTTGTCGCCGTTGCTGCGTTACCGGCAGGAGACGTTGCGCGAGCGGTAGATGGACAGGTCATTGGTCACACCAAGCCGAGAGGTAAATCGATGAATGTGTTTTTCAAGGTGCTGCTTAGTGCGGTCTCGCTGACGATTGTCTTGCTGGTTGCTCTTGCTGTCGTTTTGCTGGTTGCTCAGGTATCGGCTCAGGTGCCATCGGCGACCGCCGCGGCTGACGGGACGGCGCTGGTCACGCTTCATGCGGAGGGCGCTCAAATCTACCAGTGCAAACCCGATTCCGACGGGAAGTCTCCGTCGCAGAAGAGCGCGCTGACGTGGCAATTTCGCGAACCCATCGCCACCCTCATGCTTGACGGAAAATCGGTTGGACGCCACTACGCCGGGCCGAATTGGGATTACATCGATGGAAGCGGCGCGAAGGGCAAGGTGCTTGCCAGCACGCCCGGCGCAACGCCCGCCGACATTTCGTGGCTCAAGCTCGACGTCGCGGACCATCGCGGTGACGGCATCCTCTCCAAGGCAACGATGGTCGAGCGCATCAACACCAAAGGCGGGGTGGCGCAGGGGTCATGTGAACATGAAGGCGATTACCGCAGCGTGCCCTATTCCGCGGACTACGTGTTCCTGCGCAAACGTGACTGACATATGGGCTTGTCCCTCCACGTAGAGGAGCTTTGCCTCATGTGGCCCTTGCTTGTGGAAAAAACCTCATTCGGGAGTAACAACTACTTCCAGCCGACAACTCTCGGCGGCAAGGCCAGCTCTAGGCATCGGCGGAATGCTCTCCGAGAAATGCAGCCCTCGCAGCCGTCGTGATCGCGGTGATGTGGTCAATCACTGCGCGAACGGCAGGCACACGGCCGATATCACGGTGGAACAGGAGCCACAGCTCTCGGGTCAGTGGGGGCAAGCCCGTCGGGACGCTGATCAGATCGGGTGCGCCGCGCACCATGATGCAAGGCAGGACTGCAAGCCCGAGCCCCGCGCGGGCCGCCGTCAACAGGTTGGCGAGATCGTTGGATCGAAGCGCAAGACCGCGGTCGCCGGCCAGCATTTTTAGCCAACGCTGCTGGGGCAGGTTATCGAGACTTTCGTCGTAGCCGAGAAAGTCCTGGGCATTGTCGCCGCAATTGGCAAGATAATCGCGCGACCCATAGAGACCGTACGCCACCACAGCTAGCCGTCGCGCGATGACGCCTTTCTCCGCTGGCCTCGTCATCCGCAGCGCCAGGTCGGTTTCGCCCTGACTGAGGCTGACCTGGCGGGCCTCGCCGACGAGTTCGATGCGCCAACCGGGTTGCTGAAGACGTAGCAGACGCGGCGCGAGAAACTGCGAGACGAATGTTGGCGGGCCGCTGATCCGAACCACCCGTTGCGGTGAGCGGTCGACGCTGTGCGCAAAGCGCGCGATATCTGCGACGTTGGTCTCTATCTGCCTGGCACGATCGCGAACCCGCTCTCCCTCGGCAGTCAGACGATAAGAGCGCGACAGTCGCTCAACCAGGCGAACACCGAGATCATGTTCGAGCATCTCGATGCGGCGAGCCACGGTGGAATGGTCGACTCGCAGCTTCTCGGAAGCACGCGACAGGCTGCCGGTTTCGGCCAGCGCGAGGAAGAATTTCAAGTTGTCCCAGTCCATGCTCACTTGCGAATAAACGCCCATTCATTGCGTAAGAATTTGCGTTCCGCCCGCGGCGGCGTTGTGAGCAGATGATGTTCCCGGCGGCGTGTCAACTTGGCGCGCAGCGCGAAGCCAGTGCGCTTGCGCGCCTCTGGTCAAATCAAAACGGAGTTACCATGAACAAAGTCCTCACGGCATCCCTCGCCGTTGCGGCTGTGGCCTTCCTGGCATCCCCCGCCTCGGCTCAAATGACCGAGGATGCGGCGCGTGCCAGCCTCGTTCCCTTCTACAAGGCCCTGAATTCTGTGAACGCCAAAGACGCCCCCGAGCTAATCAAGCAATCGACCACGCTGGAATGGGTGACCTGCCGGAGCAACGATCTCTGCAATACGCGCGACGAGGTCATGGCCGGGGTCGCCCAGCGTCTCGAGGCCATTCCGGATCTGAAATGGGAGATCAGGGAGGTTTTGGTCTCCGGCAATCGTGTGATCGTACGCGGTGAGGCGACCGGCACTCCGGCGGGCGAACTCATGGGGGCGCCAACCAACGGCAAGTCTTTCAAACTCATGTCACTCGATGTTCACACCATCGAAGGCGGCAAGATTGCCCGAACCTACCATGTCGAAGATTGGCAGGGCGCGTTCCGTCAAGTATCGCAGAAGTAAGCAACTGGAGACGCACTGCATATGACGGCTAGCTGTAGGAACGCGGGCTCCAATCGAGCGAAGCTTGCTCACTAGGAGCTACAAATTGAACCTGCACGTTTCGCCGCAAGCGGGTACCTCGCGCGTTCTAACGGCCCTCTCGGCGCTGTTAGCATCATGGTTGGTTGCGATGACAGCTGAAGTCCACGCCGAGCAGATTTCCGTGGAGGAGTCCGCGAAGGCGGCTGGACTTGCGGTCAAAACAGGTAACGCAAATGTCAACGGCGTGACAATCTATTACCGCGACATCGGCCCGCGGGCGGAATCCGTAGTCCTGTTGCATGGGTTTCCCGAGACCGGCGACACATTTGCGTCGGCGGTGGCCGCGCTGGGCAAGCGCTATCGCCTTATCGTGCCGGATTTGCGCGGCACCGGCCTGTCGCAGCGCCCCTCGGCGGGCTACGAGAAGAAGACACTTGCGACGGACGTCAAGGAGTTAATGGACCATCTCAAGATCGGGCGTGCCCATGTGATTGGACACGACATCGGTGCGCGCGTCGCCTATGCCTTCGCCGTCCAGTATCCCGAGAGATTGTTGAGCCTCACGGTAGCCGAGGCGTTCATCGAGGGTCTTGCAGGTAGCGCCGAATTCAAACGGTTCGCACCAACCAATCCGCGGACCCAACACTTCGCGCGCTTCGCACGCGTCGACGAAGCCTTGAGCGAGCATCAGGGGAAGGAAGAAGAGCTGATCCTCTCGTTCATGAATTCGCGCTCGAAAAGTCGTGAGTTCACCGGCGACGATGTCACGCGTTATACCGCATCCCTCAAGCGTGATGGCGGGCTGAGCGCGGCATGCATGAACTACGAAGCGTTTGACCGGGATGCGACGTTCGCCGCGAGTGCCGATACGTCCAGGCTATCGAGAATACCGGCCCTTGCCATCGTCTGCCGGAGCCCGGTCGGCAACGTGCTGCAACGGCAGCTCGTTGCTGCTGGGCTGAAGAATTTGAAGGGGGTGATGCTGGATGGATGCGCCCATTGGATTTACGAGGAGAACCCTAACGAGACGCTTCCCGTGATCATCGATTTTCTAGGCGCCGCAAGAGACTTTCCCTAGCGAGCCTATCGACGATACGACAATCGGTTCGCCTCAAGCCGATAGTCTGAGCACCATCGGCCGGAAACTATCGTGCCCGCAACTTGGGGCTTGTCTCCCGGGGTGAAGGGGCTTTGCCCCACCGGCACTTTGGTTACCAGGACGCACGGGTTACGCCTGACGTAGGGACTACGAGCTTTGGAAGGCGCGGCGCCTCTAAACGCCGGCTCGCGACGTCATCGGCCGACGACGAGCGCGCTATAGCCGGTCCATAGGACCTGGATGCCGATGCACAGCAGAATGAAGGCCGACAGGCGCACGACGACCTTGACGCCGTTGTCGCCCAACAGGTCAATCGTGCGCTTGGCGAAACGGTAGCAAACATAGATCGTGAGCGAGAGGGCGACGATCCCTGCGATCGCAGATCCGCCGAGCAGCGCCAGCTGCGATATTTCGAGCGATCCGGCGGGCCGCTGGCTGCCCAGCGCGATCGCAACCGAGATCGACCCCGGGCCGACCGTGAGCGGCATGGTCAAGGGATAAAAGGAATCGTCCGCGGCCGGACGGTCCGCCGCACCCGCCAGGCGCTGATCCTCAAGCTCGGCGCCGCTGTGCAACAGCTTCCAGCCAAACGCGATCAGCACCAGACCGCCCGCAACCCGGACGACCGGAAGCGTGATGCCGAAGAACACCAGTAGGTGCGAACCGATGAACATCGATCCCGCCAGCAGCAGAAAGCTGTTGATAGCCACCCGGTGCGCAAGCGTGTTGCGTTCTGCTTCCGTGCGGGAGGAGGTCAGGCCAAGGAAAATTGGGGCGTTGCCAACCGGATTTATGATCGGAAACAGTCCGGCAAAGACCAGCAGGAAGGCGTTGAAAAAATCCGTCATGGCGCGCACGGTCTGCACTGAACGGCGACATTGTAAAGCGGAATTATTCTGTTGTCCCCGGCCTCTTTCTTCATGCGCCAGCGATGATCGTCGTGTTCGGGCGAACGCGCCCGACCGTAATGGTTCGAGCCATGGTGCGCCGCCCACCAACGCATCAAGCACTGTCTGCCGGCCGCACCATGGCGAGAGGCGGCCGCCGCTCTGGACGTGCCGGTCGGAAAGCACGCCCGATCGGCTAGCGCCTGGCTTCAACGAGGCGTAGGCTTCCGCAAGGAATTGGCGACAAAGGAGAAGCCGATGCCCAAGGGTTCTGACCTGCTTGTTGCTGCCCTCGAAAACGAAGGTGTCGACCGCATCTTTGGGGTTCCCGGCGAGGAAAACCTCGACGTCGTCGAGAGTCTGCGAAAATCCTCGATCAAGCTCATTTTGACGCGTCATGAGCAAGGTGCGGCTTTCATGGCCGCTACCCATGGCCGTCTCACCGGCAAGCCTGGCGTCTGTATCACCACCCTCGGTCCAGGTGCCCTGAACCTGACGACAGGGGCAGCCTATGCTTTGCTTGGCCGCATGCCGATGATCATGCTCACCGGGCAAAAAGGCATCATGACCAGCCGCCAGGCGAAATTTCAAATCGTGGATGTGGTTGGCACTTTCAGGCCGCTTACAAAACTTTCACTGCAAATTGTCAGCACAAGCAGTATCCCGACAATAGTTCGCGACGCCTTTCGCATCGCCATGGAAGAGCCGCCAGGCCCTGTCCTGCTGGAGTTGCCTGAAGACGTCGCTGGCGAAGAGGCGGAAGATATCGCGATGGTGCCGCAGCATCCGATCGAAATCCCCGTTGCGCATCGTGCCTCGCTGGATCGCGCCGCCGAAATGATCCTCAAGGCCAAGAGGCCACTGATCATGCTTGGTGCCGCGGCGTCCCGTCCGCGGAGCACGGCGGGGATTGGAGGCTTCGTCCGCCGCACCCAGATTCCATTCTTCACGACCCAAATGGGCAAGGGGACAGTCGCCGGTGGAAGCAAGCTGTACATGGGAACGGCCGCGCTGAGCGAGCGCGACTACGTTCACGGCGCAGTTGATCGCGCCGATCTGATCATTGCCATCGGTCACGATACCATCGAGAAGCCGCCCTTCATTATGGGCCCGAAAGGCCCGCAAGTGATCCACGTCAGTTACACCCCCGCCAACGTCGAGCAGGTTTATTTTCCGCAATGTGAGGTGGTTGGCGATGTAGGCCCGAGCCTGGAGCTGCTGGCTGACCGCGTCGAGGGGCGCCTGCACAACGCCGGCGCGTTATTGAGCCTTCGCGAAAACATTTTGAGTCGAATCACCGATCGCGCCACCGAAGAACGCTGGCCGCCGACACCGCAACGCATAGTCCACGATGTGCGCAAGGTCATCCCGGCGGATGGCATCGTTGCCTTGGACAACGGGATGTACAAGATCTGGTTCGCGCGGAACTACCGGACATATGTCGCGAACACGCTGCTGCTCGATAATGCGCTGGCGACCATGGGTGCCGGCCTGCCCTCCGCGATGACGGCCGCAATGCTGTATCCGGAGCGCCGGGTGCTGGCCGTCTGCGGCGATGGCGGCTTCATGATGAACTCGCAGGAAATGGAAACCGCGGTCCGCCTCAAGTTGAATCTTGTCGTCCTGATCCTGGAAGATTCGGCGTATGGCATGATCCGCTGGAAGCAGGCAGCGGATGGTTTCCATGATTTCGGCCTGACATTCGGAAACCCCGATTTTGCCAAATACGCGGAGAGCTACGGCGCAAAGGGTTCGAAGGTCGAAAGCACGGCCGAACTAATCCCAACGCTCGAGCGTTGTTTCAACAGCGGTGGGGTGCATCTGGTTTCGGTCCCCATCGATTACAGCGAGAATACCCGTGTACTTATTGATGAGCTTCGCGAGAAGCTAAAACAAGTCGACGAACCGGTAACGTAGGCCGGGACAACCGTCGCGGAACGACGAGCACAGGCCTCTGTCAGGATTGGAGGTCGAAGCGCGCCAAACTGGCTTCGCGTTCGCAACGTTAGGCAAGCCGCAACCCAAATACCAGGGAGAGTGCAATGAGCGAGAAGATCAACGAGCAAACCGAAAAGATGCGCGAGATGGCGCAGACCACCCTCGGCAAGGCGAAGGACGCGGTATCGAAGTACATCGCTGAGTCGCAAAAACTGCGTGAGAAGGCCGACGCCAGTGTGCGAGCCACCTACTCAACCGCGAAGGAGATGAATGAAAAGGCGGTGGCATATGCCGAAGCGAATGTGCAAGCGGGGTTCGAACTTGCGGAACGGCTTTTGCAAGCGAAGGACCCGCAAGAGATGGGAACTATCTATCAAAACCATCTGAAGGAGCAGATGGAAAAGATGAATGAGCAGTTTCGGGAGCTCGGAAGTCTGGTAACCAGACCACCAAAGGTCGATCTGAAATAGGGCAGCGCAGACGATTCAGGCAAAGACCGATTTGCGCTTGCGAGCCGCATCGTGAGCGACACGATGATGGGCTGGCTCCATGTTCACGCCTGTGGTTTGAGGATGACGCGATCGCGCGAGGAGCCGCTAACGGCGAGATAGGCCGCCCCGGCATCCTTCAGCGAATAGGTCGCGTTGCTTGCAATCGGGTAGGGCTTGAGATGTCCGCTGACAAAACCCGGCAATGCCTCCCGCAACACATCGCCGGTGGCGATCGATGAGAACGCCAGCGTGTCGATGCCGACATAGGTGTGGCGACCGCGGTAAAATTCGAGGATGTTGAACGGTACCGTCCTGTCGACGGCGGCGATCAGGATTTGCCGGCCGGCAAGCGCCAGCGATTTATTCGCCGCCTCGAAATAGGGATCGCCTACGGTGTTGAAGACGATGTCGGCGCCTTTGCCGTCGGTGAGGTCGCGGACCCGGCCCGCGACATCGCTCGTGCCCGCATTGATGACTTCCACCGGCCCGCTGGCGTGGCCCTCATAGGCTTCGTCCTTGCGAACCACGCCGATGACCTTCGCTCCGTGCCAGCTGGCAAGCTGCGTCGCGGCCTGGCCGACCTTGCCGTTCAACCCCATCACCAGGACGGTTTCCTGCGCGCTGGGCATTCCAGCCCGGCGAAAGCCTTCGATCGCGGTGACAAACGGCACGCCAATCCCTGCCGCTTCGTCCATTGAAATATGACCGGGCTTTTCCACCAGCGCGGCGGCCTCGACCACGAGATGTGTGGCGTGAGTGCCGTCGCGGCGGATGCCGAGATCGCCCGAGGAGCCGAACACCTCGCGTCCCAGCCATTCGGACGGACCATCGACAACCACGCCGGCAAAGTCGCGCCCGGGCGTCCGCGGAAAAACGGCATACGGCATTAACCCGGTGGCCGCCTTGACGTCTGAGGGATTGACGCCCGCGGCCTTGATTTCCACGATGACGTCGTTTGCGCCGCGGACGAGCAATCGTTTTTCGATGGCCGGCGCAATCGATGCGGCATTGGCCGCCTTTGCATTGAGACGGAGTGAGGTCGCCTCGAAGGCGCCTGCTGCCTTTGCGTCCGCTTTTGCCGCCATCATGGCCGCACTCCTCAAGCCACCACCCGCGGCGCATCGGCGAGGCGTGTCGGCAATCCAATGATCTCTCTTGCCTGCTGTGGCGTTGCGATTTGGCCGCCGAGATCTTCGACAATACGGCGCGCCTTCTCCACCAGGGCCGCGTTGGATGACGCCAGCTGACCGCGCGACAGATAGACGGCGTCTTCAAGGCCGACACGGACATGCCCGCCCGCCAGATAGGACTGCGCCACGGCGGTGAACGCCGCCTTGCCGATGCCGATCGCGGTGAATTCGGCATCCGCTGGCAGCAGGTTGCGCGCATAGAGTACTGTTTCCGGGCCTGGCTGGAACCCATAACGAACACCCATCACCAGCGAACACAATGCCGGTGCTTCGAGCGTCCCGTCCTTGAGCAGATCGTGCATCAGCGCGATGTCGCCGGAATCGAACAGTTCGATTTCGGGCTTGACGCCCGCATCCCGCATTACCTTCACCATCCGCCGCACGTTGCCGGGGGTATTGATCACGACCTCCTTGCCCGAGTTCATCGTGTTGAGGTCGATCGTGCAGATTTCCGGGCGAAGCACGGCGATGTGCTCGACCCGCTTTTCCGGCACCATCAGCGTGGTGCCGGCGGCGGCGATGCGCGGTTCGTCCGGCGAAGGCACGAAACGTCCGCCCGGCCCGGTGGTGATGTTGAGAATGAGCTGGCTGTTGTTGGCGCGGATGCGCTCGACCACCTCACGATAATAGCCGAGCTCCATGGATGGCTTGCCGCTGCCCGGCTCGCGCACATGAATATGCACGATGGCGGCACCCGCCTCTGCCGCGCCGAGACAGGCGTCGGCGATCTGCTCCGGGGTGATCGGCAGATACGGCGTCTGCTCCGGCGTGGTCAGGTTGCCGGTAACGGCGCAGGTGATGAAAATCTTGTCTCGGGGTTGACGCATCATGGAGCCCTCAGAGCGACCTGCCGCCATCGACCACAATGGTCGTGCCGGTCGAGAATGTGAGATGGGTGGCGCAGGAGAGAATGGCTGCAGCAACGTCGTGCGCGGTGGCGACCCGTTGCAGCGGTGTGGCGGCAGCCGTCCTGGCATTGAAATCCGCGCCGCGTCCGGGGACGAAACCGGTATCGACCACCCCGGGGGCGACGGCGAGAACGCGGATCTCGGGAGCCAGCGCGCGCGCAAGCGATTTGGTCATGACGTCGATGCCGGCCTTGGTGGCGCAATAGACGATCGACGACCCGACCCCGGTGGTGCCGGCAATCGATGAAACCGA
>DASSGM010000246.1:0-6051 GCA_035693465.1 Bradyrhizobium sp.
TGGCCGAAATTTCGCGCCAGCCCAGGGCAGTCCGCAGAGTGAGCGCGTTGTAGCCGTCGGATTCGGCATGATCGCCCACCACCGCCATGATCGAGGCTTCCAGGCGATGGTTGAATTCCGTGTCGATAATGATCGGCTTGCTGTCATTGGCTTCGATCGTCATATCGTGCAGCCATGCCGGCGCGGGTGCCGGCGTCGCGCTGGGCATGATCTGATAGGTGCGTTCGGCGACCACGCGCAGGCCATGATTTTCGATCACCGGCACCCGGTAGGACAGCGACAGGGGCGCGCCACGCGAGAACACTTTGAGGCCGAAGCGCGTCGGATCGTCCTCGCCCTCGATGTGGTAGACCGAAATCGCCACTGGACGAGCCGGGGTGAGCTTTTCGATGGTGGCAATATCGGCAATCGCCTGCGAGGTGCCGAAGGCTTCTGTATAGCCGCCGGCGAACGCCTTGGCATAACGGTTGGCGAGCATGCGGGCCCGCATGCCGTCAGTGGAGGTGGCGAGCGCCGCTTTCAGCTTGTCGGCCCAGGTCGCGGCGATGGCGCTGATCTCGGCTTCCAGCGTGGCGCGCTCGACGCTGGGCGGTTCGCCTTCGTAGCGCCCGATGATGTAGTGAACGCGGGCAAGCGATCCCTCGGGGAACGAAGCGTAGGAGGCTGCCAGGAGCCCACTATATACCTGCGCCAGGAAGGCACCGACGCGCATACGCACATTGGTGTCATATTTTTCACGCGGAATGAAGACGAGGATTGAGACAAAGCGGTCGAATTTGTCGGCCCGTACCAGCGCCCGCACGCGGGGACGCTCATAGAGCATCAGGATTTCCATGACGAAATTGTAGAGCGTCTCGGCATCGACCTGGAAGAGTTCGTCGCGCGGATATTCTTCGAGGATGTGCAGGACCGCCTTGCCCGAATGGCTGTCCGGGTCGAAGCCCGCGCGCTCGAGCACCTGGGCCACCTTGTGACGGACATAGGGAATCTGCCGCGCCGAACGGGTATAGGCGCCCGAGGTGAACAGGCCGACGAGACGCAATTCGCCCTCGAGCCGGCCCTGGGGCGTATAGAGTTTGATGCCGACATAATCCATGCGGACGCGGCGATGAACGCGGCTGTTCACATTGGCCTTGACCACCATGAGGACAGTTGGCTCGCGCATGAATTCGCGGATTTCCGGCGTCATCACCACCATTTCGGTGCCGCGGCGCAGGACTTTCACATCGGGGTCGCGCAGGATGCCCAGGCCCTCGCCCGTGCTAATTTCCTCCGACGCATCGGTGTCGGGCGAGAAGCGGTATTCGCGCAGACCCAGGAAAGTGAAATTGTCGGCGCACAGCCATTGCAGGAACTGGTTGGCTTCGGCGACCTCGTCGATCGGTAGGGGCGGCGGATTAGAGTTGAAGGTCTTTATCGCCTGTTCGACACGCGTGCGCATGGCTCGCCAGTCGGTAACGCAGGCGCGGACGTCGTTGAGCGTCTTGGCAAGGCCCTCGATCAGCTTCTGGCGGTCGGCATCGGCGTCAAGGCGGGCGATGTGGAAATGGATGAGGCTTTCGCGTTCGCCCTTCACCCCCTCTTTCAGCGTTTCGCCGTAGAAACGCAGGAGTTTGCCTTGCTGATCGCGCTCCACGGCGATGATCGGATGGGCGACCAACGTGACTTCGATGCCCTGCTCGGCGAGCTCCGCCATGGTGGAATCGACCAGGAAGGGCATGTTGTCGTTGAGAACTTCGAGCACGGAAATCTCGCGCCCGTCCGGCATCATCGGGTTGATAACCCGGATATCGGCACTGCCCGCCGTTCGTTGCTGTACATGTTCCCAGGCCTGCTCTGCCAGGAAGGCCAGGGAAGCGGCGTCATAGGTGGCGAGGTCCTCGATATTGGTGTGGTCGAACAGAAGTTCGGCAAAGGCCCGGGGCGCCTTGCCTGGCTGCATGCTTGCCGCTGCCTCGTGGATCAGGGTTGCCCGAGCTTTGTTGTCTCGCCATGCCATGACGTCCTCCATCTGTTGCCGCGCCGTCTAACCGCAGACGCCATTATCCTCTTGATCGTGGAATGCCCTATTTCGCCGTTCAACCCAAGCCCTCGATGCTTGCGGCATGAACAAAAATAACGTCCAGCTGAGACTGCCGTTTAATTTTCGGGGGGAGGCCACGCATGCAACGTTCTCGGTTCATCCTGTTGTCGCCAATCCGCCATCGACCACCACTGTCGATCCGCAGACGAAACCGCTGGCGCGCGAGGCCAGATACAGTGCCACGCCCGCCATATCTTCCGGACGCCCCCAGCGCCGCATCGGTGTATTGCTTTCGATTACTTCGCTCTCCTCCTCGCGAATGGCGTCCGTCATCTTGGACGGAAAATAACCGGGGGCGATGGCGTTAACTGCGATGTGGTCCTTGGCAAGATACTTCGCCATCATGCGGGTCAAATGCAGTATGGCTGCTTTGGACGCGGCGTATGAATACGCCTCGAGATGCGAGGTTCGCATGCCTTCAATCGATCCAATGTTGATGACGCGGGCATAGTCGTCCTTCGAGCCGGCGGCTTGCAGCAATTTGAAGACACGCTGCGTCAGGAAGAAAGCCGATTTAACGTTTAGGTCCATAACCTTGTCCCATCCGGATTCTGGAAACGTCAGAAAATCGGCTCCCCAGCTTGCGCCGGCGTTATTGACAAGAATATCGAGTTTGCTCTCGCGCTTTTCTATTTCCGCGCCGAGACGGTCGATTTCATCGATGCGCGAAATGTCGCCGGGGATCGAGATACATTCGCCAAATCCGGACAGTTCGTTGGCGAGCGCGTCGCAGGCTTCCGTCTTGCGCGCGGTGATATAGACCCTGGCGCCATTCTCAACATATGCGCGCGCGATCATTTCGCCGATACCGCGGCTTCCGCCGGTCACCAGAGCGACCTTGCCCCGCACGCTGAACAGTTCTTCGATTTTCATGACCTGTCTCCAAGATGATCCGTGGGCGGTCGAGGCGATCATCCAACCGCGCCGTCCGCACGAAGCTTCACGATCGCGGCTGCGTCATAACCGGCTTCGCGCAGTACTTCGTCGGTATGCTGGCCGACGGCCGGCGGGCGGCGAGGCCTTACCTTGTCCTGACCCTCAACGGTAATTGGACTCGCGACTGTCAACACGGTGTCGTTGTCGAACGGCACCAGGATTTCGTTGGCCATGATCTGGCTGTCATTTGGGATGTCTTGCGCGGATGCAACGACGTCGAAGACGATGCCGCCCGCAGAAAGAATCTCGCGCCATTCCGAACGATCCTTGGTCGCAAACGTCTTGTCGAGAACTGCGGTCAACTCTACCGCGTGCTTCATTCGATCTCGGCTTGTTGCAAACCGTGGGTCGTTCTGCAGGTCTTCCCGTCCGAGGCACTTGATGAAAACCGGCCACTGCCGTTCCTCGTTGAGGATCGTGAGGATTAGCCAGCGTCCGTCGCGGCATTGATAGTAGTTGGTGAAAGCATTCAGCGCCTGCTCGCGCGGCGGCCGATCGATGAATTGGGCTCCACACAGAGCAGCCTGCGCCATGACTCCGTTGCACCAGATTCCATTGGCGAGCAGCGACGTTCCGACGTGAGCGCCTTTGCCCGTGAGTTGCCGCTGATACAATCCCATGACGATGCTTGCATAGAGCGAGATTCCGGATGGATGATCGCCCATGCCGGTCAACGACCGTGCCGGCGGTGCCGTTGCTTCCGTTCGCACGCCGTCCATCAATCCTGACCGCGCCCACCATGCGGTAATGTCGAAACCCGGCTTGGCCGCCTCTTCGCCGCGCTCGCCATACCCGGTGAAAGATGCGTAGATCAGCCGGTCGTTAAGAGGCGCAAGGTCTTCATATCTTAGACCGAGCTTCTTGCGCACGGCGGCCGGGAAGTTGGTAATGAACACGTCGGCCTGAGCGACCAGGCGGCGCACCACATCCTGCGCCGCGGGCTTCGCGAGGTTGAGTGCAAGCCCGCGCTTGTTGCGCGATGCAAGCATCCAAGCGTAATTCTCTTTGGCTTGTGGCATGGTCGGCAGCGAGGGAACGGCCCGATAGGGATCGCCGGCGCCAGGTGGCTCAATCTTGATCACGTCGGCGCCGAAATCGGAAAGAATTGTCGCGGCCGCAGGCGCGGCGATGAAACTGCTGCAATCGAGAACCTTCAAGTCTTTGAACATCAATTGCGACATTCGAGTATTCCCAATTCAAGTGTTTCCCGTCCGGAGTTCATCCGCTTGCTTTTACGGATGAAAGGGCCCTGAGGATTGCGAGCTGTTTGGCGTCACGTTCACCTTCGAGCTTCTCAGGCGGGGTAGCCGCGAATGACGCTTGCGCCTGATCGATAATGGTTTGCTGCGATTTTGCGTCCAGCGTCACTGCGGCCTGGCTTTTCCACGCTGCTTCCATTCCAGGCGCGAATTGCCTGAAGAAAGCGACAAAGCCTCCTGGTCCTCCGCCAAGATGAAACGACCGGAACGGCCCGTCTGCGGCCCAACGCAGGCCAATCGAGCTGGTTACGATATCGTCGAGTTCGTCCACCGTGACTACACCCTGCAGGACCAAATGGCAGCACTCGCGGAAAATCGCGCGCTGCAGCCTGTTGGCGACAAATCCCTGGATTTCCTTGCGAAGAACGCGCGGAGCTTTGCCAACTGCCTTGTAAAAGGCGACCGCGTCAGCGACGGCACGAGGTTCGGTTTGCTCTCCCGGAACGATTTCCACCAACGGAATTAGATGAGGGGGATTAAACGGGTGGCCAATCAGAAGACGGCTCGGATTTTTCATTTTAAGAGATTGTTCGGTGGCAGTCTTCGCAGAGCTGGACGAGAGTAGCAACGCGTGCGAGGGAACGTGCTGCTCAATGCGGGCCCAAAGGTCCTGTTTGAATTCCACGCGCTCCGGTCCGTTCTCCTGGACTAGATCGACGCCGGCCACGGCGCGATCGAGGTCCGCTTCGAAACGAAGCTTCTTCGTCAGATTTTGCGTGGGCAGGTCTAGCGCTTTGAGGGTCGGAGAGGCCTTGCGAATATAATCGTCTACAACCGTCTCCACGTCATCGCGCGGATCGTTGACGACAACATTGAGACCGTGCGCAAGAAAAACTGCTGTCCACGACGCCCCGATTACTCCGGCGCCAATTACCGCCACTTTCGAGTAACGTTCCAGCACGTCGGAGGTGATATTTTCGTTCATGGCTTGCTCATTCATTTCGATGCGCCTGATTGGTCGTCTTGCTCGGCGAGATAGTCGTAGACGAGCGTCGCTGGCGCTAGCGTCAAATCGGTCAGGATGTGGCTGGCAGAAACGATTTCGCGCACGGGCAGATCGGCAAAGGGTGCCAGCGCATGTTCGAAGAACTGCAGTCGAGCAGGCCCGATCCACGCACCTTTGACGGTAACATTGGTAATCTGGGTGCGTACCAGTTCGCAGATTCGCGGCCGCCCCGAGTAGCCCGGCATGATCTTGAGCATAAACGTCGGAACACCAACTTCCTGCCGGGCTTTCTCGAGATCGAGCGGTTTGTGCTTGTAGCCCATGGTGGCAGTGGCGACCCTTAGGGCACCGTAGTCCAACGTGCCTACCAGTGTGTCGGAATCGACAAAAAGTTTCGCCGAACCCAACTTTTTTGGAAAAGCGCTGAGTTCGCGGCCGGCCGCGATCGCGGGAAGATTGTCCAGATACATCGCCAGCAGAAACTCGCCCTGCTCGCGGTCCATGCGTACGACCGCGGCCTGGCCGCATTCGACGTAGGCGCCATACCCGGTGGTGTCGGGCATTTTCATCACCTCGAACCGAACCAGCGGCTGATCGATTTCGAGCGGTTCCGGAACCAATTTGACGAGCGCCTCGCGGTCGGTCCGGTAAGTGATGTTCAGATATTCCCGTCGCTTGAACCGGTGCGGACCTTGCACGAATGCCGGAGCGGCTATGGGCGTTGTGTATTGCCTGACAACATCTTCTTTCTTCATCGGCCGCTCGCTTTTGATTCCTTAACGCTTCGGCGCCGTTCCGATCAAGAAGATCGGGCGTGACCGTCATCT
>DASSGM010000247.1:0-2956 GCA_035693465.1 Bradyrhizobium sp.
GCTTCTGCAGCGTGGGCCGGTTTTCTAATCCGGGTCGCTGCAAACCGGGCGGCTGTTGTTGCTGTTGTTGTCCTGGTCTGTCCGGCAGTGCGGGCTGCTGCCGAGAACCGGGCCCCTGCGGCAAACCATTCTGTCTCTGGAGACCGGGCCCGCGCGCCGGATTGGCTGGATTGTTTCTGGGCGGATTTTGCAGGCGTTGGTTGCGCCGCTGGGTGACGATCTGGCGCCCGACCCTTTGCGCGGCGTGGACTTGACGCACGAAGCCCTGATCGCGCAATGCCTGCTGCGGCGAGATCACCAGCGGCAACGCGGCGAGGCGCCCGCCGGCGCCGGGCCGGATCGTAAAACCACTCGCGCCCTGGGTGAGAAAACCGAGCCGTGCGCCGTCGCGGCCATTGACTTCGATCCGCCCGACCCTGCCGTCGGGGTCGGGATAGAGCTTGATGGCGACATTATTCGCGCTTGCGGCGGACGCGCCTTCCGGCACCTCGACAAGGCCGGTGGTGCCGCGAATGCCCAGCGTCGCGGTCGGCGTCGATATTTTCATGTCGCCGGTTTTGGCGACGGCGGCGGCAACGAAGGCCACCGTGCCCTTGGCGATGTCGAACAGCGCGGCATTCTGCTTGCCGCCGCCTTCATACACAAACGTGTCGACCGTGATCTTTGCGTTAGCGGTGAGATTGAAGGTGGTGGCGTCATCAAAGGTGACGCCGAGGGTGGAATTTGCCGATGTCTGCAGCACGTCGTTCTGGAAAATGCCGTCCTGCAGCTTCAGCGGCTTGGAAACGTTGTTATGGGTGACGGTCGCGCTGCCGGTCAGCGTCGCTACGTTTCCGATCGGCTCGTCGGCTGCTGCTTGCGTAGGCGAGGGTGCGGTTGTCGGCGCCGGTGCCGGTTGTGTCTGCGCAAGTCTTGTTGCATCCGACATCGCGCTCGCCGACTGCGGCATAGGTCCGACTTCAATGGAAGACCGCATCGCGGAAGCACACGGTGCACAGGCGAGCATCAGGCAGCCCAGCAGTGAGAACGCGAATGAGAGCCGATGTCTCGTCACGATGCGGCCCGATCCCCAAATGAAAGTGGCGGCGACGATTTGCGATTGAGGACTCCGCCGGCTGAATGCCGGATGAATGCGGATTTCTTGTTGTCACGCGAACGCCAAGACGATCAAGCGCCACGCCCTGTGTTCGCAGGAGCGTGGCGCCCGATCTGCATGGTTGCAGGCGCGAGTCTAACTGACCCGGTTCCAGATTTGCCCGCCGCAAAATATTCCGCCGAACACGCAGCCCTGAACCCGCAGGGTATTCGGCCCTTTCATCGCGATACTGGAATCGTAAACTTTGCCGCTGTCGGGATCATGAATGCGACCGGTCCATTTTGTACCCGACGGCTTCATGTTGATGAGAATTTTCTCGCCGTTCGGCACGGCATTTCCGCAGAGGTTTTGCCCGCACTGCTCGATGCGAACCATCCCCCCGTTTTTTTCCGTGTTCCAGACGCCGAGCGGCGTGGTCGGCGGCTGAACCGGCGCGGCGGCGACAGCCGCTTCTTTAGCGGGTTCTTTGGCAGCCTCTTTCGGCGCGGCGCGGGTCGCTAGCGACGTAATACGCTCGCTGGTGCTCGGCGCTGACGTCGACACAACCTGCGTTGATGCCGACGGCGCGCTGCTGGCCGCCGCTACCGGCGGCTGCGGCGCGGGCGCCTGCTCGACCGGCGCGGCGGTGGCTTTTTGCGCCGGCGGATCGCTGCGCGCGGCGACCTCTTCGTCATCGCGACTGGATTTGAAGCCCTTGAAGGACAGATCGGAGCCGGAGAGGCCCGGCGCCGAGATCTGGAGGCAGGACAGCTTGTCGCAATTCTTCGGCGCCTCGATGCGGATCTTGTGTCCGCCGATCTGCAGCGAAACCGCATTACCGGCATGGGCGGCGGTGCTCGCCATCAGCAACGCGGCGAGAAGGTAGAGTTTTTTCATGAGAATCTCCTGAAAGCGGCCTTGTGAACTCGCCGCGAACCTAGGTCCGGCGAGCGACGGGTTCTGTGATGCAGGTCACGAGGAAGGACGAGCAACGGCCCGCGGCGCGCCAGCCAGGGTGATTCAAATCACATTCACCGATGCTTTCCCGGCGTTTAGTTCCCGCAAACGCATTCCGGAGGGGCTTTCGATGAAGCGATTCTTTTACGTGATTTTGCTGATGCTGCTCAGCTCATCCGCCCATGCAGGCCATACGTTCTCGTTCGTGGTGGGCCGGCATCGGGTCCATATCGAAGCGCCGCGGCATTGCCATTCCGCCTCATGTCTCTCCGTATCGATTCCGGAAATTCGTGAGACGCTTGACCGATACGACGCCGTCGACGCGACCCCCGCCGCAGCCGTGCCAGCGAAATCGCCTGCACCGGCGGACGCGATCTCGCCACGCCCCGGCGTTTCGCCGGCAATAAAACCTTCCATCAACCCCGTCGCCTCCGCGCCGACGCCGCCGCGTGTCAAGCTCGCTGCTGCCGCGACGCGGAATGTAGCCGCGCCGGTCACTTCAAACATTCAGCCGTCAGGGCTACAGCCGGCGACGCCGACGCCACCCTCAACCCGGCCGTCAACCGATGCGGCGTGGCCCGCTCCGGACACCGCTGCCCGGATTTCCAGGATCGTGCGCGAGGCGGACGATGCAGCGGCGGAAACCCCGCTCGGCGACTGGGTGACCGAAGGCAAGGGATCGGTTCGCATCGAGCGATGCGGCCGCGCGCTGTGCGGGCATGTCCTCAATCCATCGTCAAGCGACAATGGCGAGATGGTGCTGATCAACATGATGCCGAAGACGGCGGGGCTGTGGTCCGGCAAGATCTATAGCCGCGACAGCGAGAACACCTACCACGCGACGATTGCCATGAGCGGGCCGGATTCCCTTCGCGTCAAAGCCTGCGCGCTGGGCAGGTTTTTCTGCTCCGGCAATCTCTGGAG
>DASSGM010000248.1:0-3173 GCA_035693465.1 Bradyrhizobium sp.
CGGCTCGCTGTCGAGGCCATCCTTGCGGCGGTTGCGCAGGAATTCCTGGATGCGTTCAGTCATTTGCTCTCTCCCAAGCGGCCCTAGCGACAGGGCCGGTAGCAAGTGATCTCGGTCGTGAGTGTTCTGGCGTTGTCGCACGATGGAGACGCGACTAGGCCTTGAACTCGAAACCGAACTTTTGCTGCCGTGGATTGGTTGGGAGAATTTCCCGCCCGCTCTGCTGGCAATGAAGGACAAGCCTTTTCAGTAGCCCGCGCCGGCGTTGGAATGCCGGTAGAGACCAAAAAAGCCCGATCCGTCGTTGCTTTAAGTCGCGTCCCCCGTTGAGAGCGGGGTGCGCCGGTTCGCCTCCGGCTGCCAGTCACGGTTGCAAGGAATGGTGAGACCTTCAACGGCATCTCTGGAGAGAGATGCTGGCCGCCTGTTGAGCGACCCTCGGTTCTTCCATCCCTTGGCGGCTGTCCGGCCTCTTGTCCGGATACCTACCGACTGACACACGACCACAGGCACGTGCGAAATTGGGCAATTGTGCAAATAAGGGTTTTGAGTCCGCTTCGCAACATTTTTTTTAGGCTGGGGACAAATTTGCCTAACGCGTGCTTGCAAGCGCAGCTCTCAAGCCGCGCGAGGCGCGCTGAATGTGAACAGACGTTAAGCTTGTTTAATGAACTGAAAGCATTCCACGCCAGGCGGCGAGCGGCTTTGTTGCTTGAGGCAAAGTCAGGCGCGGCGCGTGAACGGCTCGACGTGCTGCGCGGCACGGATGAATGTCGCCATGACGAAGACGCCGATCGCGAACAGCACGGCCTGCACGATGTGCGCGCCGGTGTCGTCGAGACCGAGCAGGATCGCAAGCGCCCAGCCGCCGGCGAACGCCGCTCCGAACACTTCGGCACCGATCAGGATGGCCGCGCTGATGATGGTGATGACAGTCGGCCAGACGATCTGGCGGCGGCCGGTCGGGGAGGGCTGCGAAATCATGGATCTGTTTCCAGTTTGGGCCGCAATCTCCCCGAAAAGTCCTCCACTATCAAGCGTAAAAGGCCCAAAAAAGCCCCATCGCGTGATATAAGTTCCTCAATATATTCGGGACGAAAACAGGAATTGTTGATGCCGGAAACCCAGGACACGGCAGTCACCGCAGAGCCGCCGGCAAACCCGCTCTTGCAGGCGTGGCAGACGCCGTTCGAGGCGCCGCCATTTTCGGAGATCAGGCCGGAACATTTCCTCCCCGCATTCGAGCAGGCGTTCGCCGACCACGCCGCCGAGGTCGCCGCGATCACCCACGATCCCTCCGCGCCGGACTTCGCAAACACCATCACGGCGCTGGAGCGCTCCGGCAAACTGCTCTCCAAGGTCTCGGCCGTCTTCTATGACCTGGTGTCAGCGGATTCCAACCCGGCGCTGCTCGAGATCGACAAGGAGGTGTCGCTCAGGATGGCGCGGCACTGGAACCCGATCATGATGAACGCGGTGCTGTTCGGCCGGATCGCGATGCTGCACCATAACCGCGCCACGCTCGCCCTGACAGGCGAGCAGATGCGGCTCTTGGAGCGCACCTATACCCGCTTTCATCGCGCCGGCGCAGGCCTCGACGACGCCGCCAAGGCGCGGATGGCGGAGATCAACGAACGGCTGGCGCATCTCGGCACGGCGTTCAGCCATCATCTGCTTGGCGACGAGCAGGACTGGTTTATGGAACTCGGCGAGGCCGATTGCGACGGCCTCCCAGACAGCTTCATCGCAGCCGCCAGGGCCGCCGCCGGCGAGCGCGGCCTGGAAGGCAAGGCGATCGTCACGCTGTCGCGTTCTTCCGTCGAGCCGTTCTTGAAGAGCTCCGCCAGGCGCGACCTGCGCGAGAAGGCCTACAAGGCCTTCATCGCGCGCGGCGACAATGACAACGCCAACGACAACAACGCCATCATTGTCGAGATCCTCAGCTTGCGCGAGGAGAGCGCGAGGCTTTTGGGCTTTGCGACGTTCGCCGCCTATCGGCTGGAGGATTCGATGGCCAAGACGCCGGAGGCCGTGCGCGGCCTCCTGGAGCGGGTGTGGAAGCCGGCGCGGGCCCGGGCGCTCAGGGATCGCGATGACCTGCAGGGGCTGGTGGCGGAGGAAGGCGGCAATTTCGCCCTGGCACCCTGGGACTGGCGCTATTATGCCGAAAAGCTGCGGCAGCGCCGCGTCAATTTCGACGACGCCGCAATCAAGCCCTATCTGGTGCTCGATCACATGATCGAGGCCGCCTTTGAAACGGCTCACCGCCTGTTCGGCGTCAGCTTCTCCGAGCGCAAGGATATCCCGGTCTGGCATCCGGACGTGCGGGTCTGGGAGGTCAAGGACGCCGCCGGGCAGCACAAGGCGCTGTTCTATGGCGACTACTTCGCCCGGCCTGCGAAGCGGTCGGGGGCCTGGATGACCTCGCTGCGCGACCAGCAGAAGCTCGACGGCGCCATCTCTCCTTTGATCATCAATGTCTGCAATTTCGCCAAAGGCGCCGACGGCCAGCCGTCGCTGTTGTCTCCGGATGACGCGCGGACCCTGTTCCACGAATTCGGCCACGGCCTGCACGGGATGCTGTCGGAGGTGACCTATCCCTCGCTGTCCGGCACCAGCGTATTCACCGATTTCGTCGAGCTGCCTTCACAGCTTTACGAGCACTGGCAGGAACAGCCGGAGGTGCTGCGGCAATTTGCCCGCCATTACCAGACCGGCGAGCCGCTGCCGGACGATCTCCTGCAGCGCTTCCTTGCCGCGCGAAAATTCAACCAGGGCTTTGCCACCGTTGAATTTGTCTCCTCGGCGCTGATCGACCTCGAATTCCACACCCAGCCGGCCTCGGCCAGCCGGGATGTGCGGGCGTTCGAACGCACCGAACTGGAAAAAATCGGGATGCCGGCGGAAATTTCATTGCGGCACCGGCCGCAGCAGTTCGGCCATATTTTCTCCGGCGATCACTACGCCTCGGGCTATTACAGCTACATGTGGTCGGAAGTGATGGATGCCGACGCGTTCGGCGCGTTCGAAGAGGCCGGCAATATTTTCGATCCCGAAGTCGCAAAACGTCTGCACGACAACATCTATTCGTCGGGCGGCTCGCGCGATCCCGAAGAGGCCTATGTCGCGTTCCGCGGCCGTGAGCCGGAGCCCGACGCGCTGCTGCGCCGCCG